>JBJTWT010000038.1:0-16166 GCA_046081865.1 Sphingomonadales bacterium | reverse complement strand
ATGAACAGGATACGCTTTTTGGGAGCCATAGGGGGTGCAAAGTTAACAATTTAGAGGCATCTGTACAATTTAACCGAAGAAATGTCTAATCGCCTAAAAATCATTGTACAATACATATTTTTTCTCGGCCTGGGCTTGCTTTTTGCCTGGTTGTCGTTAAAAAACTTAGACCCGCAGAGCGTAGGTCAGATCAAAGAAGCACTGGCACGTTCGCGTAAATGGTTGATCGTACCGGTCTTCTTAATGCTGATCTTTAGTCATTATCTGCGCGCACTCAGATGGCGTCTGTTGGTGAAACCTCTCGGAAAGCAAGCAACTGTCATCAACACATTCATGGCCGTTCTAATCGGCTACATGATCAATCTGGGAGTACCAAGATTGGGCGAGTTGGCTAAATGCACCCTACTGGCACGCTACGAAAAGATCCCGGCAGAGCAACTGATCGGTACCATCATAACAGAAAGGATCATCGATGCTCTCTGTCTGGTCCTTGTATTTGCCCTAACGCTGGGGTTGCAACCCGGTCTTTATACGCAACTGATGCAAACCTTTTTTCCAACGTCCCACACTGACGCAGGCGGATCTTCATCCATTACCACCTTTTTGGTACTACTGGTGGGCTTGGCGCTATTTCTTTTATATTGGATGGGATATAAAAAAAGAACGTTACAACATTTGCGGCAACTGATCGGAGAGCTGTTGCGCCGCGTTTTTTTAGGTATATCCTCTATTGTCTTATTAGAAAAACGAGGACTTTTTATACTACTCAGCTTTTGTATATGGGTCTTGTATTTGCTGGCGGGGTATGTCGGGTTTTTTGCCTTTGCAGAAACCGCAGGCTTTGGCATGCGTGAAGCCCTAACGATCTTATCGGCCGGAAGTGTTGGCATGATCGCCTCTCCGGGTGGTATCGGCGCCTACGCGTTCTTACTGGAAAAATCAATGCAACTATATGGGCTCCCTTACACCATTGCGCTTGCCTTTGGCTGGCTGCTTTGGTTGGCACAGGTAGTGGTTACCCTAGTATCAGGACTGGTTAGCTTTTTATGTCTTCCCTGGTTCAATAAGCAAAATGAACTATAGTGTCCGGCGGCGCAGATCTTATCCATTAAAATCAAATAACTTTACCGACTCAATGTACTACCTATGAATTTCTCTAAATGGATCCCCGCAACAAACAGTGCCCCTGCTCTATGCACCGGCACCGTATGGCTAGAAGGAAGTGGTCAGGCAATCGTATCTATCTCACCTGTCGATGGGAAAAAAATTGGCGAAGTAAACGGAGCTTCACAAAAAGAATATGATGCCGTAATAAAAAAAGCGCAACAAGCTTTTTTAACCTGGCGAGCGTTGCCCGCACCCCGCAGAGGTGAGATAGTGAGACAAATGGGAGAAGCTTTTAGGGAACATAAAGAGGCTTTGGGCGAGTTAGTGTCTTACGAGATGGGTAAAAGTTTGCAAGAAGGACTGGGAGAGGTACAAGAAATGATAGATATCTGCGATTTTGCAGTAGGGCTTTCGAGACAACTATACGGCTTGACCATGCACAGTGAGAGACCCGGTCATCGTATGTATGAGCAATATCACCCACTCGGTATTGTGGGCATCATCTCTGCCTTTAATTTTCCAACGGCCGTTTGGAGCTGGAATGCGATGATCGCACTGGTGTGCGGTGACGTATGCGTATGGAAACCCTCTGAAAAAACTCCCTTTTGTGCCATAGCTTGTCACCGAATTATTGCCTCGGTATTAGAGAAGAATAACATTGCGGAAGGCGTCTGCAACCTAGTGATCGGAGGAAAAGAAGTAGGACAATGGATGGCAGCGGACGATTGTGTTCCGTTGATCTCGGCCACCGGATCTACCGCCATGGGAAAAAGCGTAGCCGCTGTTGTCGGACAACGATTGGGAAGAACCTTACTTGAGTTAGGAGGAAACAATGCTATTATCGTTACTCCGAATGCGGATCTTGACATAGCCATAACAGGAGCGGTATTTGGAGCGGTAGGGACTGCCGGACAACGTTGCACAACCACTCGCAGGCTCATCGTTCATGAAACGTTATACGAGACGGTCAAAGAAAAACTTAAGGTGGCTTACGGGCAGCTTAAGATCGGCAATCCGCTAGATCAACAAAACCATGTGGGTCCTCTTATTGATACAGGAGCGGTATCTCACTATAGGAACGCGATCGAAGCCTGTAAAAAAGAAGGGGGTCGTTTTGTGGTCGAAGGAGAGGTGCTCAGCGGAGCCGGCTTTGAAAGTGGCTGCTATGTAAGACCCTGCATTGCAGAAGCCAAGCCCCATTATCGTATTGTGCAAGAAGAAACCTTTGCCCCTATCTTGTATTTGCTCTCTTACCGAGACCTGAGCGAAGCCATTGCCATTCAAAATGGAGTTCCGCAAGGACTCTCCTCCTCTATCATGACCTTGAACATGCGAGAGGCAGAGCAGTTCCTATCGGCAGCCGGAAGTGATTGCGGAATTGCAAATGTCAATATTGGCACGAGCGGCGCTGAAATAGGAGGCGCTTTTGGGGGAGAGAAAGAAACCGGTGGTGGTCGCGAAAGCGGAAGCGATTCTTGGAAAGCCTATATGCGCAGACAGACCAACACGATAAACTTTGGTCAATCACTTCCATTGGCCCAAGGGATAAAATTTGATATTTAAAAATCGTATTCATGAAAAGGTTCTTCTTAGTGGCCCTGGCGGCTGCATTCGTATCGGTAACACTACAGGCTCAAACTACTACCCCTGTCGCAAAAAAGGAAGTTGTCAAAGGATGGCATCTGCAAGATCAACAAGACAGTGGTTACGCGGGTATTAGTCTCGACAAAGCTTATGCTTTTCTAAAAAGTAGCCAACGAAAGAGCCAGCCGGTAATCGTAGCGGTAATTGACTCCGGTATCGATACGCTCCATGAGGACTTGCGAGGCGTGTTATGGATCAATCGCAATGAAATTGCGGGTAACGGGGTTGACGATGACAGGAATGGATATATAGATGACATCCACGGCTGGAATTTTTTGGGAGGAAAAGACGGACGCAATGTAGAGAAGGATTCTTATGAGGCGGCCCGCGTGTATCATCGATATAAGAGCGAATACGAAAACGTCGATCCTTTGGTCGTCAAGTTCAATAAAGAAACATTCTTTTTATACAACATGTGGATTCGGTCCCAGCAAGAGATAGCGGGAGAGAAAAAGGGCAATGGAGCGGAGATGATCATGATGAAAAGAGTTTACGGCAACTTGGTAAAAAGTGATAGCATCTTACGAAAGGCGCTGGCAAAAGATACGTTTCTGGGAAAAGACCTTGCGGATTTCAAACCCGATCAGAGTGATGTCAAAAAAGCGCGTTCGGCTCTCTATAATCTGATGCTGAACAATGATGCTATTGAAGCCAATAATATTGAATTCCTCGATGGCTTTAAAGATTATATCAGCTCTATGGAGCAAAAGGAAGAAGCGGGAGAAAAAGCACCCGAAAATTTCAGAGGCGATATCGTAAAGGACAACTACCAAGACCTCAACGATCGTTACTATGGAAATAACGATATTATGGCTACTGCCAAATCGGCTTTACATGGTACGCATGTATCCGGTATCATTGCTGCCAGCCGTGGTAATGAAAAAGGAATTGACGGGGTGGCAGATAATGTCAAGATCATGACGCTACGTGCCGTACCTGATGGTGATGAACATGACAAGGACATTGCACTTGCCATTCGATATGCCGTTGACAATGGAGCCCAGATCATCAACATGAGTTTTGGAAAAAGCTACTCCCCCGAAAAAAAATGGGTGGATGAGGCGGTAGCCTATGCCGCACAAAAAGGAGTTTTATTGGTTCATGCCGCTGGCAATGACGCCAAGAATCTGGATACGACTTTTAACTACCCCTCTCCCCTTGCTGTAGAGGGAAATCGAGCAGAGAACTGGATAACGGTAGGGGCCAGCGGAGATCCTGCATCCGGTGGCTACACCGCCTCTTTTTCTAATTACGGAAAATCAGAGGTCGATGTCTTTGCGCCCGGGGTAAAGATCTATGCACCGGTACCGGGCGGTAATACTTACCAGTTTTTGCAAGGTACTAGTATGGCATCACCGGTGGTGGCCGGAGTGGCTGCTTTATTACTGGAATATTTTCCAACGCTCAGCGCCAGACAATTGAAGATGGTGATAGAAAAATCGGTCGTTCCGCTTACAGATTCTGTACGAAATCCGGGAACCGGAGAAAAAGTATTGTTGAGCGAGCTTTGCAAAACAGGAGGACTTGTCAATGCGTACGAAGCCGTTAAACTGGCCGCTACCATCAAAGGAGAGAGAAAACTTCCGCCCACCCCTGCCAAACCCTCCACAAAGCCGGTGGCCGCACCCGTTAAGAAAACAAAGGGCTTCTAAGAATCTAGCACGACCACGAAAAGCCCCCTAAAGCAGGGCTTTACTATATTTGTCTCACAAGAAAGGTTATGGCAAAAAAAATTGAAGACCTCGATGTAAACCTGACAGGTGATGGTTCCTCTTCGCAAGAGCCACGAAGCAGTTGGTTTAAACGGATCAAAAAGGGAATCAATACACGCACCTCAGAAAAAATGGAGACCCCCGAGGGGCTTTGGAACAAATGTCCGGAATGCGGTCAGATAGGCACCTCTATCGACCTAAGGGATAACCTACATGTCTGCCAAAAATGCTCTTATCACTTTCGCATCAGCAGTGATGAATATTTCGAGATCATCTTTGACAATAATCATTACACCGAGCTTTTTGCCTCGATTCGAAGCAAGGACTATCTGGCGTTTACCGACTTAAAACCCTACAAAAAAAGACTCGAGGAGATCTGGAGTAAGACAGACCTTAAAGATTCGATGCGGGTGGCAGTGGGTGAAGTGAATGGAAAAAAATTGGTAGTTGCCTGTATGGATTTTGCATTTATCGGTGGGTCGTTGGGTAGTGTGATGGGCGAGAAATTCTCACGCGCTGTCGATTATTGTATCGAGCATCGTACCCCCTACCTGGTAATCTCAAAAAGTGGAGGTGCCCGGATGATGGAGAGCGCCTTTTCTCTTATGCAACTGGCCAAAACCAGCGGCAAACTCTCACAGCTCAGTGATGCCAAGCTGCCTTATATATCGCTGTTGACCGACCCCACTTTTGGAGGTATATCAGCCTCATTCGGTATGCTGGGAGATCTGAATATTGCCGAACCGGGTGCGCTGATCGGTTTTGCCGGTCCGCGGGTAATCAAGGAAACCATCAAAAAAGATCTCCCGGAAGGATTTCAACGCTCGGAATTTATTTTGGAGCATGGCTTTCTCGACTTTATCGTGCCTCGCAAGGAGCTTAAACAAAAGCTCGCTACCCTTATTAGGATCTTCGAACAATAGATCGATTCTGGCAATACGCCTATATGCAAGCCCTTCAAAACAGACAGGCCCTTTTTGATTATTTTATCGAAGCTCGCTACGAGGCAGGAATGTCATTGTTGGGAACTGAGGTAAAATCGCTTAGAGAGGGAAAAGCCAGTTTTAACGATAGCTTTTGCGTGGTACACGAAGGAGAGGTTTTGATACGATCGCTACATATAGCCCCTTACAGTCACGGATCGCACAGCAATCATGAGCCCTTACGCGACAGAAAACTACTGCTGACCAAAAAAGAGATCGGCAAGATCGCCTCGGCCCTCAAGGAAAAAGGATATACGCTAGTACCTCTCAAGATCTTCTTTTCAGAAAAAGGACTTATCAAGATCGAGATCGGACTGGGAAAAGGAAAAAAACAATTCGACAAAAGAGAGAGCATCAAAAAAAGAGAGGCAGAACGGGAGATCAAAAGAAAAGGCATCTAACAAACGTACCATCCCAAAGAAGCCCTCCTTTTCACCATTCCCTTACTTGGTTATTCGAATAGTTCGGGTTGCGCATTTGGTTTGGACTTGACCCACTCCATCTCGGTAGACTTGCTAAAATCGGCCAATTTGGTACCGACCGTTTTCCAACCGGTAATCTCTGCCATCTTACTCAACTTAAGCTTTGCCTTTCTTATCTGAGCTCCCTTTCCCTGCTGCATGGCCAACAAGGGCTCTGTATCGGTCGTAACGGCCTCTACATAATTATCGGCACCCTCCTTTATAAAACAGAATTTTGATTTGAGCGTACTGGTCTCCACCTTAAAGCGTTTTAGCATGTATTGCTTTTTCTCCATGTCTACATACACGGCCGTAACTACCTTTTCAGGATCGAATTTCTCTATTTGAAGCACTTTTTCGGGATCGAACTTTTGCGTTACTTCCTGATCGGTGATCTCGTAGTTTCCATCGCTGTAAATGACCAATAAATGATCCTCGGGGTCGAAAGAACCCAGCAACATTCCTTTCTCCTCTGTATTGAGCCGACCAAATTGATCATCGAACCAAAGTTTCTTAGCGGAGATCGTCGATTTACCTGCCTCTTTGAATTTTATTGACTTTATGGGGTATTTGGTTACCTGATTGCCCATACTGCTTCTGCCCTTTACGGCCAAGGTCTCAAAATAAAATTCAAATTCCTTGATACGGGCACTAGATCCCGGTGTCAGCAAGATCTTGACCACTTCGGCTTCTCCGTTAGGATTGACACTTAAATAGTGCACCTTGCTTTTCTCATCTCCTTTTGTCAGGTCGTATTCCTTATCGCGTGTTACGCCGGTTACCGTAAATCTTTTGGCATAGCTAACCCCACCCTTACCATCGGCATAGATCATATTGTAGGTGGTACGCTCATCATTTTTTTGAAAGATGGCCACATGTAGTATGTCTTTTCCAATAAATGACTTCTCGGCCACCTTCACTACCTTAAGTATCCCTCTGCGCGTAAGGGCGATCACATCGTCGAGATCGGAACACTCAAAAAGCAGTTCATCTTTTTTGAGACCGGTACCAATAAAGCCCTCCTCACGGTTTACGTATAGCTTGGTATTGGCTATGGCAACTTGCTTCGCCTCTATAACCTCAAACTCTTTGATCTCGGTTCGTCTCTCGCGCCCCTTGCCGTATTTTTTTTGTAGCCCTTCGTAATAGGCCACCGCAAAATCGACCAGATGGTCAAGATCATGGCGAATCTGCTTCATAGTCGCCTCTAGTTCGCGTATCTGGTCATTGAGCTCATCAATATCTAGCTTGTAAATTCTTCTGACCGGCTTTTCTGTCAACTTTATGATATCCTCTTTTGTAATATCTCGCTTAAGCTTTTTCTTGAAAGGTCCGAAGGCTTCGTCAATAGCCAGCAGTACTTTATCCCAAGACTGATGCTTTTTTTCTAGTTCCTTATAAATCTTTTCTTCGAAGAAGATCTTTTCGAGTGAGGTATAATGCCACTTTTCTTGGAGTTCTGCAAGACGAATGCGAAGCTCTTGCTCCAGCAACGACTTCGTATTATCGACCGAGAACTTAAGTAGCTCCTGCACCCCCAAGAACTGAGGCTTTTGTTCGGAGATAACACAAGCATTGGGAGAGATAGATATTTCGCAGTCTGTAAATTTATATAGGGCATCGATGGTAATGTCGGGAGAGATCCCTGCTGCCAGATCTACCAATATCTCCACCTCTGCAGCGGTATTATCGGTAACTTTCTTGATCTTGATCTTGCCTTGATCATTGGCTTTTACGATCGATTCCATCAACTGCATAGTGGTAATCCCATAGGGAACGCTGCGAATGGCCAAGGTCTTTTTATCGAACTCCTCAATATGGGCTCTCAGCTTTACCTTGCCACCCCTTTTACCTTGGTTATAATCGGTTACATCAATAAGTCCACCGGTCTGAAAATCGGGATACAGCTCGAAGCGTCGGCCACGTAAGTGCTTTATAGCGGCCTCTAACAACTCGCAAAAATTATGAGGAAGAATCTTGGTCGAGAGCCCTACCGCAATACCATCGGCTCCCTGTGCCAATAAAAGCGGAAACTTCATGGGCAATGTTACCGGTTCTTGCTTGCGACCATCGTAGCTGAGTTGCCATTGGGTGGTCTTAGGGTTAAAGGCCACTTCTAAAGCAAACTTGCTAGGGCGGGCCTCTATGTAACGGGCAGCAGCGGCATCATCTCCGGTCCTTACATCTCCCCAATTTCCTTGTGTATCGATCAAGAGGTCTTTTTGCCCTAGGTTTACCAGGGCATCTCCAATACTAGTATCCCCATGAGGGTGATATTGCATGGCCTGTCCAATGATATTGGCCACTTTATTGTAGCGACCATCATCCATTTCTTTCATGGCATGCAGAATACGGCGTTGTACGGGCTTTAACCCATCTTCGATGGCGGGTACGGCGCGCTCTAAGATCACATATGAGGCATAATCCAAGAACCAATGTTTATACTGTCCCTGAATGCCGGTATCGCCGGCCTGTGCTATGGGTGCTTTACTTTTCAACTTTCGCTACATTTAATTTTATGCTTCGCTGGCCTCGGCCCCTTTAGAACCGAAAGCTCCGGGTTGTCTAAACTCAAGATCTTTCCATGCGGCATTGAGGTCTCCCTTACTTTCTAAGATCCCGGCCCCCACCAACGATCGTATTCGGCCCATTAAAAATACGTCTCCTGTTCTATTTTTCATTCTGGTCTGCAATTGATGGAGTAATCGGTTGGTCTTTTGCCAATCACCGCTCACAAACCGACGAATCTCCTGGTCATAACAATTGATGTCTTTGCTGATCAACTTCTTTCCGCCCTCCAACCAACGCACCATGCCATTTTCTTGACTAAGTTTATTCCACTCATCAGGATCTATCTCAAACTCACTTAACGTTACCGGACGAGCCAGTTTCTTGGCCTTTAAAAATTCGGCCGGTCTAATTTCACTCAAAAAGGTCGGATAGAACAATTGGCCTTTCTCATTTAAAAAAGGGAGGTTATTCATATAAAGCACCATCACCCTGGACTGGAAACCGCGAAGCTGAGGAATCAGCCAATAGTACCCGGCTACATCATGCTGATTTTGTCCCATCCATATCCAACACTCCTCGGCAGGATCCCGATCGAGATGCTCGATGATAGATAGAACCACGGCACTGTCTTGTAGCTGATCGATGCGCTCCTCTCCATAGGGTGACCCTGATAATAATTCTTTCCACCACAGCTTTCTTTGTTGTATTCCCTCTGCCGAATCGAGAGCGGCGATCGGACCAACGGCATAATCATCTGCTATCAGCAATACCGGCCCCTCAAGCGAGGCATCCAATAACATTACCTCCTTTAAAAGATCGACCTCCCCTTCATTAAAAACAATATGGATCATACTTACATTTATTTTACCGGTAATGGACAAATTAAATAATAAACACAGGTGGTAACAAAATTGCGCAAATAGGGAATATGACCGATCAGTCCCCATTGCTTTCGAGGTCTCCATCCAAACTTCCACTGATAGATCGGGTTGATTAGATAATGCAATCTATGCAAGACCACATAGCCTTGGTCATGGCAGATCTTCTCAAAACGCTCTATGGTAATACGTGTATCTCGAATCTCCAGTAGCTCATGGAGTGGCTCTTTTTTCAGTTTCAACAAAAGGGAGTAAAGGCCTCTTGGTAACAGATGAATGTAGGGCAGCTTGGCTACCCAAGAGCGAGCGATCTGCTGATGCCCACCAAAGGGCATATGCCAGGGCGGAAAACCAAAGAAGATAACACCGCCGTTAACCAGCCAATTTTGCATATACCGCATTAGGCGTGGTTGATCGTGGATATGCTCAATCACATCCTTAAGCACAATGATATCGAATGGCCCTTTAAGATCTTGATAAAGATCGGTGTCATAAATATCCTTGTCAATGTAATGTAGTTGCCCGCGGCCGATCGGCTCCCATAAAAAACCACAGGCCCACTCTACCCTTCGAGGGTCAAGCTCTACCCCCACTCCTTGGCATCCTCTTTCCAAAAAAGCCTGCAAGACCCCTCCTTCGCCCGCACCGATCTCCAACACGCGCATACCGGGTTTGATGGAAAGATGCTGTTCGATAAAAGGAAGCACATACCCCTTGGCATTGAGGTATTGTATTTCAAAGTATCGTTTTCGATCGGCGTGAAAGTCAAACATTACTTATCGGATTCTGTTTCTAGCGGCGTGTCAGATTCAATGCGTAGGTTATCGATGATGAACTCCTGACGATCGGGAGTGTTCTTTCCCATATAATACTCCAGCAACTGCTGAACATGATCGCCTTGCTCCAAACGCATCAATTGCTTGCGCATATCCGCACCAATGAACTGAGCAAACTCATCGGGGCTGATCTCACCCAAACCCTTAAAACGGGTCACTTCGGGTTTTTGACCTAATTTTTTTACGGCGGCCAATTTTTCTTGCTCGGTATAGCAATAGATAGTCTCTTGCTTGTTACGAACCCGAAAAAGCGGGGTCTCTAACACATACACTTTTTCATGCTTCACCAGATCGGGAAAAAATTGCAAAAAGAAAGTCATCAAAAGCAGCCGTATATGCATGCCATCCACATCGGCATCGGTAGCGATGACTACATTGTTGTAACGTAAACCCTCTAAACCCTCTTCGATATTCAGCGCATGTTGTAGCAGATTGAACTCTTCATTTTCATACACCACTTTCTTAGTAAGCCCAAAACAATTGAGTGGCTTCCCGCGCAAACTAAAAACAGCTTGCGTCTCTACCTTTCGCGCTTTGGTTATGGAGCCACTGGCACTGTCCCCCTCGGTTATAAAGATGGTAGTCTCCTTTTGACGAGCCAAGAACTCCTCTTTACCACGGGCAGGCGGGTCGTCATTGAGATGATAGCGACAATCACGCAATTTTCTATTGTGGAGGTTGGCTTTTTTGGCTCTTTCGTTGGCCAGCTTCTTAATGCCGGCAAGCTCTTTTCTTTCTCTTTCGCTCTGCTCTATCCGCTTCTTAAGTGCATCGGCCACCGCTGGATGCTTATGCAGATAATTATCCAACTCTTTGGCTAAAAAATCTCCCACGAACTGTCGCATACTGGGGCCCTCGATATCTACGTTAACAGAGCCTAGCTTGGTTTTGGTTTGAGATTCAAACACGGGCTCAACCACTCTTACCGACACCGCCGCTACAATTCCGGTGCGGATATCGGAAGCATCGTAATCCTTTTTAAAGAAGTCCCGTATTGTTTTTACGTAGGCCTCTCGAAACGCTTGCTGGTGGGTGCCTCCTTGAGTAGTATGTTGTCCATTGACAAAACTGTAAATATCCTCGCCATAATCATTCGTATGCGAGAGCGCAATTTCGATGTCGTTGCCACTTAAATGTATGATGGGATAGCGAATCTCGTCTTCGTTTGTCTTTCTTTGCAAAAGATCGAGCAACCCGTTTTTGCTCTGATAGGTCTTTCCGTTAAAGTTGATCTTTAACCCGGCATTTAAAAAACAATAATTCCAAAGTTGATTGTCCAAAAACTCAGGCAAGAAGCGAAAATTCTTAAACACCGTATCATCGGGGGTAAAGGATACCAGTGTGCCATTGGGCTCAGACGTCTTGGCCTCCTTTTGTTCCTTTACCAACTCCCCCATTGAAAACTCAGCCGTTTTTTCTTTACCCTCTCTTATGGCCGTAACCTTAAAAAAGTGACTGAGCGCATTGACAGCTTTAGTACCCACTCCATTTAACCCCACCGACTTTTGAAAAGCTTTGCTATCGTATTTGGCACCGGTGTTGATCTTGCTTACCACATCGACTACTTTACCAAGCGGAATGCCACGGCCATAGTCTCTGATCGTTACGGTCTTGCCTTCGATCTGTAGGTCGATAGACTTACCAAATCCCATCGTAAACTCGTCGATACAATTATCCATGACCTCCTTGACCAGCACGTATATCCCATCATCAGGAGAGGACCCGTCTCCCAGTTTGCCAATATACATTCCTGGTCTGAGTCGAATATGTTGTTTCCAATCAAGGGACTGTATACTGTCTTCGGTATACGAGAAAAGGGAACTGTCTTTTTCTTTTGCCATAGTAGTAAAGCAGGCAAATATACCAATTGAGCGCCTACTGTTGTAACAACTCTTTTACAGATATTCTTTTCTTTTGCTCAGGGTCAAAAAAACGGTAGGTGATAGTGTAATCCTTTCCAATTAAAAAAACAGAAGCGATGGGAAGCTGTGGCAAATTAGGAGCATTTATTTTTTGCAGATCGATACCCCCGCTTCGGTATCGGGCAAGCTGCGACTCAGCCAATTCCTGCCATACATCAAAGCGCTTGGCAATAAGATGTGCTGAGTCCCATATGAGAGAAAATCCAGCCCTTGCCTTTTGGAGTGTTAGACTACGACAAGAATCCGACTCTGGGCTTACCGCCAGCACGGTAATTTGGCGATCGGTAAAAAAAGACAGGGAGTCTTGCAACCGAGTCAACAGCCGTATACAGGAGGGACTCCAATATCCTCTATAAAAAACTAACAACACAGGCTCCCTTTTGGCGAGCTGTCGCAAATTTACCACTCTTCCAAATTGATCGGTGCCGGTAAAATCTGGCGCTTTCGCCCCCAAAAAAAGACCTTCGGGTTGGCCTTGCGACAACAAAGAATTTGAAAGTAGTAAGCAAAGACAACTTACAAGAAATGTCCTCATACATTGAATGAATAGCGTCTGTTCTATCAATTTTGCTATAAACTGCGAAAATCGACCGTTACCAACTTGCTAACTCCGGGCTCTTGCATTGTAACCCCATAAATAACATCCACTGTACTCATGGTCATTTTATTATGGGTAACGATGATAAACTGAGAGTTTTCGCTGAACTGACGGATCATATTGGTAAACTTTCCGACGTTGGCATCATCGAGTGGTGCATCGACCTCATCAAGAATACAAAAAGGAGCCGGTTTGATAAGATAAATGGCAAACAGCAACGCAGTGGCCGTGAGTGTTCGCTCCCCTCCACTAAGTTGAGTCAGAGAAGTGGGGCGTTTACCCTTAGGCTTCGCTATTACATCAATACCACTATCGGCTACATTTTGGGGGTCTTCCAGCACTAAGTCGCATTGGTCATCTTCGGTAAAGAGCGTCTTGAAGACTTTTTGAAAATGTACCCGAACCTGCTCGAAGGTGTCCAGAAATTTCTGGTTAGCCGTAGCTTCAACCTCTTCAATGGTCTTCAGTAAACTATCCTTGGCGTTTACCAGATCTATTTTTTGCTCAACTATAAAATCATATCGCTTTTTCATTTCAGTAAAGGCCTCGATGGCGGTAGGGTTGACCTCGCCCAGATTCTCGAGACGTTTTTTCATTCTGTCGGCCGATTCCTGTAACTCTTCTAGGGCTGTCTCAGAAACGCGGGCCTCACCCAATATCTGCTCCAGATCGACCCTAAACTCAACGCTAAGGCGCTCTTTCATACCGGCCAGTTGCAACTTAAGTTCATTGAGCTTATCCTTAATGGCAGCCAACAAAAATTCAATCTGTTCCTTTTCTTTACTTTGATGACGAATAGCACTTTCCTTTTCACTCAAGGCATTCCGCAAAACATAATACGCTTGATCTGATTCATTGAGCAGCTTCTCGTCATGCTCTTTTTTCCGCATTAACTCCAACAAGTTTTGCTCGATCGACGCTAATTGCTCTTTTGATTGAATGGTCGCCTGTGAGGTTTCACCTTGTTGCTCTTTGCTCTGCTCGATCTGAGATTGCAGATCTGTCAACTGATTATTCTTGAAACTGGCCTCTTGCAATAAACCAGCGATCTTGTTTTGCTGACGAGTAGCCGTTAGTGTGATATCATTGAAAAGAGAGGTGGCCTCGTTGAATCGTTGTTCGCCCGATCGAAATTCATTTTCGGCCTCTTGCAACGAAACTTGCAAGCCGTTAAACACCTTATTGAGGTGCTCAAATTCTTCTCGAACCCCCGCTACGGACTGCAGGGTTTGATCAATTTGCTGTTGCAACTCCAACATTCTTGCCACACTATTTTGCTGAGTGGCTTGCAGGTTCTCCATTTTATTCTGGATGGAAAAGCCCTCGTTGGTCAATTGCTGTATTTCTTTCTCAGCTTGTCGAAGAGCCGCCTCGCGCAGGTCTTCGTTAAAAGCGATCACTTCGTTATGACGAGTTTGAATTTGGGAGCGCAACGTATCTACGACAGTCTGCTGGCCATTGACCTGCTGCTGCAACTTTTCCAGGTTCTTAGCCCTTCCGATCTTGTTGCCCTCAAAAAGACCCACACTGCCTCCCGTCAAAGAGAATTTACCTTTTACATATCGGCCCTGCTTTTCGATAACGACAAAACCATTGCTATTGGCAAGAACCTCTTCGTTATCGGCAATAAACACATTACCCAACAAATGTTGAGCCAATTTTTGATATGGCTCTTCCACTTCTACCACACTCAATGCAGCTGTGGCACCAGCCAGCGAGTGTGCGGCACCAGCTGTAACCTCGTTATTGATCTGATCGAGTAAAAAGAAATTGGCTTTTCCTTTTTGGTGTTTATCGAGCAAGTGTACCGCATCGAGCCCCTCTTGCAAATTAGCCACCACATAGAAACTCAGGTAGGGCTCCAGCACATTTTCTAAGGCTTTGCGATATTCCTCTTTTACATACAAAACATCCGATAAAATAGGCACCTTCGAATTCCATTCCTTGTTATGATGCAGAAATTTCACCGAATCGGGATACCCCTCCATGGAATCGATCATGCTCTTTAACAAAGCATGCTCATTTTTCTTTGCATCCAGCTTACGACTCTCCTCGGCCAATTCATTACGCAACCCCTCTAAAATAGCCTGGGTCTGCAAGATCTGTTCCTTCGTATTATCCTGATGCTGCTGTAGCTGCTCCAGATCGGTTTTACGGATGGCAAGAGACTTTTCTTTTTCGCTACGCTCTGCCTCTAACTGCTCCAACTGTGTGGAGCGCTGTTGCTTTTCCGTTTCTAGTTGTTGAAGCGTGCGCTGTAAATTCTGAACCGACGTATCGGCAACAGCTACTCGCTTCTCGGCATCGAACTGTTGTCTTTGTGTTTGCTGAAATTGCCCCCGAAGTTGGTCCAGGGCAGCACGCTTTTGTTCCATTGCCTGCTTGGCCTCTTCCGTGCTCGATTGTCGTTTTGCCAGATCGAGCTCCAGCTCCTTCAGCGCCTTTTCTTCTTCTGCAATTTGAGTGTGGGTAAAGGAAATGCTTTCTACGATTCCCTGTAATTGGCTCTCGGATTTTACCAAGAAACTTTGTAGCGATGATTGCTTTTCGGCAAGATGTTCGATACGCTGAGAGGCCAGATTCTTATCGTTCTCTTTGGCGCGAATCGTTTGTTGCAATTCATTAAAGGCCTGTTGCATTCGTTGCAGCGACTTCTCTTTCTCTATAAAAGCCAGCTTCTCACTTTCAAGGGCAGCCTCTTGGGTGCCTATAGCGGCCTCTATCTCAATTTTTCGGCCCGTTTCTTTTTCTTGTTGCTCTGTAAGATCCTTGTAAGTAAGATTAAATCCTTCTAGAGAGGCTTTTGCCAACTCGATACTGATCTCTCTGTATTCTTTTTTTACCTCTTGGTATTTCTCTGCTTTCTTGGCTTGACTCTCCAGTGACTTTAACTGGTTATTGATCTCGAAAAGCAGATCCTCAATACGGGCAAGATCTTGCTCGGTAGCCTCCAGTTTCGACTTGGCTTCTTTTTTGCGCGTCTTATAGATAGAAATACCTGCAGCCTGCTCCAGCATTTTACGTCGGCTGTTATCTTTATCCTTTATAAGATCATCGACCATGTCGAGTGCAATAATGGCATAACTATCGGTACTGATACCGGTATCCAAGAAAAGACTTTGGATATCCTTTAGCCGACACTGCACATCATTAAGGCGGTATTCGCTCTCTCCGTTCTTATAGAATTTACGGGTAATGGTTACCACATTAAAATCGGTAGGTAACAAATTGCGCGTATTCTCAAAGGTTAAACTGACCTCCGCCAAACCACTGGCACTTCTTGTCTTAGATCCGTTAAAGACAAGACTATCGAGGTTCTCACTTCTTAACTGACTGATCTTTTGTTCACCGATAACCCACCGAATACTGTCAACTATGTTTGATTTACCGCATCCGTTTGGTCCCACGATACCGGTAATGTTATCATCGAAGTTAATGACCGTTTTATCAGCAAAACTTTTGAATCCCTTGATTTCTAAGCTCTTTAATCTCACAATACATCAATTTTAATAGG
>JBJTWT010000037.1:0-44048 GCA_046081865.1 Sphingomonadales bacterium | reverse complement strand
CCTAAGGCGTTAGTAAGTTCGTCGGAGCGGGATTCACAGCTACGGGGATAGCACCGGATTCACAAACGTTGTTACACCGGATTTCCCTTTTCATTCCTTGTTCAGGAAACCGTATCGGTAGCGAATATATAGTGGATCGGTAGATGTGGCAAGCCGAGTTATGCACTCGTTGTTAAAAACTAATCCCGTATCTTGTTAAACAATAATAGAATCTATGGCTGCCGCAAAAAAATTAAGTCTTTTCGATATTAGTCTGATCGTGGTAAGTCTGGTAATTGGAATGGGTATCTTTCGTGTACCGGCCTCGGTAGCGGCTACCTCAGGAAAGGAATGGATCTTTTTTTTGGTCTGGATATTGGGTGGATTTATTGCTCTTTGCGGTGCCCTAACCTATGCCGAGATCGGGCAGCGCTTACCCGCCATGGGCGGCTATTATAAAGTATTTGCAGCGTGTTACCATCCGGCCATCGGATTTTCTGTCAATGCCATCATTTTGATCAGCAATGCGGCTTCGCTCGCCATTGTGGCGCTGATCGGAGCCGATTATGTAAGCGACCTTTTGTATGGAAAGCCTAGCGGCACTCTTTTTAATACCATGGTGGCGATCGTAGCGGTTGGCATTTTTTATGTGGTCAATCTCTTTGGGTTGAGAACCAGCAGTCGTACCCAAAATCTGCTGACCATCTTTAAGCTCTCTATGATCGTGATCTTGATCGCTAGCATGCTTAAAGGGGTTACGGTTACACCGCACGGCTATAACGAGGGAGATCCTCTTTATCAGTTTTCTGAGCACAGTCCCTGGTTTTTATTGGTGGTCTCACTGATCCCTGTAAGTTTTGCGTTTGGGGGCTATCAACAAACGATCAATTTTGGGGCTGAGGCCGAAAAGCCCAGCGGTATTCCCAAGGGTATATTGATCGGTATTCTGATTGTTGTGTTGATGTACTTATCGATCAACTTGGCGTATACACAGGTGATCGGATTTGACCAGATGAAAAATGCAACGGCTATTGGAGCGCTGCTTTGTGAGGCGTGGTTTGGAAAGGCCGGCGCCAAGATATTTGATATGTTGATGTTTGTGTCTGTGATGGCCTATGTAAATGTGATCTTGCTGAGTAATCCGCGGGTGATGTACGCAATGAGTGTCGATAATGTTTTTCCTCGAATTTTTTCTAATCGTAATGAGAAGACCGGTGCTCTTACAGCGGGGCTTACTGTTTTTTCGATAGTAACCATTTTTGTTAGTTTCTTAGGAAAAGGAGTAGATCCTATCTTGAACTTTAGTATGTTTTTGGATTGTATTGGCATGGCCAGCTCGGCTGCGGCATTGTTTATTCTTCGTAAAAGACAAAGAACCGATCTGGGGGGCTATACCCGTTTTACGCCCTTGTTCGCTTCTTTTTTTATTTTGGCCTATGCGGTCATTGCTACGGGGGTGGTTCTTAAGGACCTTACGGCCGCTTTGACCGCCATAGGGCTGTTGGCTTTATTCTTGTTGGTCTATTTTTTGTTTTACCACCGAAAGCAATAACGGGCTCGCCGGACTTCTAGGTAACCCCTGCCACGCCTTTTTAACCGCTTGTAAAAAATCAGTGCTTGCCGCCCGCATTTGATTTAATTTTGCGGTCTATGAAAAAGAACCTTCTTTTTTTGTGGATGATGGTATCGGTCGCCCCTTTGCTGGCCCAGTCTAAATGGGACCTGAAGCAGTGCGTCGACTATGCTGTGCAAAATAATATTTCGGTGCGCCAGACCGATCTGCAGGCCCGTTTCTCTGAGCTCAATTACCTGGGCAATAAGTTTGGGCAGCTTCCCACACTCAACTTTGGTTCGAATGCCGGCTACCGGCTGGGTCGCTCCGAGAATCCTACCACGGGTGTGTTGGAGGACAATAACTTTTTTAATGTAGGCATGCAAATGCAAAGCAGTGTGAGTTTGTTCAACTGGTTTGCCATTAAAAAAAATCGCGAGGCCAGCCGCCTTACCTGGGAGGCAGACAAAGAGCAGACCCGAAAGATCATGGACGATATATCGCTTAATGTGGCTGTCTCTTACTTGCAATTATTATTGGCAAGGGAGCAGGCAAAAGTAGCTGCCGTGCAGGTCGATCAGGTTCGAGCGCAGCTTACTGATACACGCAAAAGAGTGGATGCAGGGGTGTTGCCAGAGATCAATGCCGCCGAGTTAGAGGCGCAATTGGCCAGAGACAGTGCTTCGCTTATCACTTTACAAACCTCATCGGTACAATTGCTGTTGCAACTAAAGGCGCTGCTAAACCTCGATGCCGGTGCTGCATTTGATATTGCAGAGCCTCCCGTTCAGTTGATTCCGGTAATGGCCTTAGCCGATCTGCAACCAGAGGCGGTCTACCAGAATGCGCTCAATTTGTTGCCGCAACAAAAAGTCAATCGCTTACGCATTCAATCCGCTCAACAAACCATCGAAGCGGCCCGGGCACGTCTGTTGCCTAGTTTTTCGGCCTTTGGAAGTTTAAATACCAATGCCATTCGATTTAAGAAAGAGATCTACAATCAGGTGTTGAACGGATATGTCAACTCTGGAGCACGGGTCAATGCCGGGGGTGTTTTCTTGCCTGTAGAAGTGCCCAGCTTTAGTTTTGGCAATAATGTGGTGGGTTATTTTAAGCCTGACAAAGTGGTCAAGCAATTCAACGCCAACCTTGGACAGTCTGTGGGGGTCGGTATGAACGTGCCGATCTTTAACGGTCGATCCGCCAGATTGAATGTAGATCGTTCCAAACTCAATTTGGAGGAGCTCCATTTGCAATTAGAGCAAGGTGAAAGACAGCTCAAGCAAGATATCTACCGGGCCTACAATGATGCGGTGGCGGCCTTACAAAAAAATGAGGCCGATAAAAAGTCTCTCGCTACTGCCGAGAAGGCCTTTTCATTCGCTTCTCGCCGTTATGAACTCAATTTGCTTTCTGCTTTTGAGTTGATCAATAGTCAGAGTAATCTGCAAAGGGCCCGTATTCAGGCGCTGCTTTCGCAATATGATTATGTGTTTAAGATGAAGCTGCTTGAGTTCTATCGCGGTCAAGGTATCCGTTTACAATAAATCACTATAAAAAGAACTTGTTATTATCATTCTAACATCACTTTTATGAATAAGAAATTAAAATGGGGGATCATTATTGTTGTGGCGCTCTTAGTGCTGGCGGGAATTGGCCAAACCTTAACGAAGGGAGACAAAGAAGAAAAGGTAGTGGTAGAGAAGGCCGTTAAGCGTACTATCATCGAAACGGTCAATGCCAGTGGTAAGATCTATCCCGAGGTAGAGGTCAAGATCAGTCCGGACATTGCCGGAGAAATAACTGAACTGAATGTAGAGGAGGGAGACTCTGTACGCAAGGGACAGGTACTGGCGCGTATCTATGCCGATATTTATGCGTTGCAACGCGACGAAGCGGCCTCTAGGGTTAGCCAGACCTCTGCCAATGTAGAAAATAGCAAAGCTGCCCAAGACGCCCTTCGCGCCTCTCTTCGCCAGGCACAACTAACCTATGATCGTAACAAAAAACTTTTTGATGAGAAAGTGATCTCTCGTGCCGAGCTGGAACAGTATGAAACCACGCTGCGCTCTGCACAAGCCAATTTAAATGCAGCTGAACAGTCTATTCGGGGTTTACAGGCTTCGGTGCAGGGAACGCAAGTAAGTTTAAGCAGGGCCAACAAAGATCTGAGTCGTACCACTTTGGTGGCACCTATGGATGGAGTGGTGTCATCCCTTAAAGTAAAAAAAGGCGAACGCGTGGCCGGCAATAGTTTTAACGTGGGTACCGAAATGATGACGGTGGCCGATATGGCAGTGCTGGAGATTCGGGTAGATGTGGGAGAAAACGATATTGTAAAGATCAGTATCGGAGATTCTGCCGATGTGGAGGTTGATGCGTATAATAATCGAAAATTTAAAGGGGTAGTAACAAAGATCGCCAGTAGTACGAAGGGAGGAGCGGCACTGGCCACCTCGAACGATGTTACGAATTACGAAGTACGTATCCGGCTCGATAAATCTTCTTATGAAGATCTGGCCAGACTGCCTTTTCCGTTTCGTCCGGGGATGAATGCAACGGCCGACATCCGTACCAAAGTGGTTCAAAATGTGTTGGCCGTACCTATTACAGCCGTTAATGCGAGGGTCAAGGGTAGCGATATGAGCATAGCCGATAAAAAGAAAGAGGAGTCAGCTACTAAGGATAATGAATCATCCGATGCCACTGCAGAGGCAACCGGTTCCGATGAGTTAGAAGAGGTCGTATTTATTTTACAAAAGGACGGGTTAGTCAATAAGAGAGTGGTGCGCTCGGGTGTGCAGGATATCAACTATATCGAGATCCTATCGGGTCTAAAGGAAGGCGATCAGGTTATTACAGCTCCTTACGCAGCCATTAGTAAGACGCTGAAAGATGGCGCAAAGGTGAAAGTGGTCAAGAAAGAAGAGCTTTACGAAAAGTAGTGCTACAAATTTGCTAACATTGCAAGATGCAAATTGGCATCATTGGCAGTGGAAGTTGGGCTACCGCGCTGGTTAAGATATTGACACAAAATGGGCATGCCGTTCACTGGTGTGTTCGTCACGCACATCAACTCGAAAGCATAAAGCGCAAACGGCATAATCCACAGTATTTACCTACGGCAAGATTGGATCTTTCGCTTATAACGCTGACTACGCAGGTGCGAGAGGTGGTAAGCGCCAGCGAACTTTTGGTGATCGCAGTTCCCTCTGCCTACGTAAAAAGCACCTTGCAAGAACTTACCCCCGAAGACCTCCAGCATAAGAAGGTCCTCTCGGCTATCAAGGGTCTGCTACCTGACAATAACGAACTTCTCAATCATTTTTTGCAAGAAAAGTACGGAGTAGCGCTCGATGATTATTTTGCCGTGTTGGGTCCCTGCCATGCCGAAGAGGTAGCCGAAGAGAAACTATCTTATCTAACCTTTTCAGGCATTGATGTTACGACCACGCAGCTAATAGCGGCGCTGTTCTCTTGTGAATACATCAATACGATCGTAAGTGCCGATATACTAGGGGTACAGTATGCGGCGGTGCTCAAGAATATCTATGCGCTGGGAGCGGGTATTGCCCATGGACTTGATTATGGAGATAATTTTTTAAGTGTCTACATAGCCAACGCTGCCGATGAAATGGCCGGTTTTTTGCAACAGTTCGGCGCTGAACATGTAATGGTGGGGGTGCACGAGGGCAGCGATGAGCTTAATCATCGCAAATCGCTCAACTACGCGGCCTCTGTTTACTTGGGAGATCTGTTGGTGACATGTTACTCTCCTCACAGTCGTAATCGTCGCTTTGGAAATATGATCGGAAGGGGATATTCCGTAAAGGCAGCCGAGATCGAAATGAACATGGTGGCAGAGGGCTATCAGGCCAGTCGCTGTATCTATTTGATCAATGATGCTGAAAAGTCTTCCATTCCTCTTGCTTCGATGATCTATAAAATCTTATGGGAGCAAGTGCCCGCCGACGAAGGATTTAAAGCGCTCGAACAAACTCTTATTTAAGCTACTCTATCTTCTGCAAACAAGGCCGCTGCGATGCCATCGGCCAGCAGTTTGCCTTCTTTTGAAAGCCACAACCTATTATGATCGATTTGTAAATGCCCGCTGTCAATATAGCGAGCTGCCGTTTGTAAGATGCGCGGTTTATCTAGCGAGATCTTGGCTAAGTCAATTCCGGTATCGGTTCTGAGCGCGGTCATGAGGTATTCATTTTGTTGTTGCACCGGGGTCAGTACCTCTACTTCGAAGGGTAGCTGCGATTGTTCCAATGATTGTATGTAGAGCGCATTATTGGAAACGTTCCATTGTCTGGATACGCCATTGTAGGAGTGCGCCGAGGGGCCGATGCCCAGATAATGCGCCCCTTGCCAATAAGCGCTATTATGACGACTCTCTAAATTGGGTTTTGAGAAGTTGGAGATCTCGTAGTGACGATAGCCGGCTTTTTCGAGCCAGTTCATCAGTAGCATAAACTGCTCGGATTGCTTATCGGGTTCTACCGGGTGGTAATCTTTGTTGCGTATCTTTTTTTCGAGTGCGGTTTTGGGCTCTACCGTAAGGGCATAACAAGACAGATGGGGAATACCTAATGCAATGGCTTGTTCAACGTTGGCCTGCCACTGCTGGTCGCTTTGCTGCGGCAGTCCGTAGATAAGATCGATGGATATGTTATCGAAGAACTGTTGGGCCGTTTGTAACCCTTGCAGCGACTGCCCTGCCGTGTGTGAGCGGTTCATCCAACGAAGCTCATCATCTAAAAAACTTTGTACCCCTATGCTGAGCCGGTTGATGCCGGCTTGTTGCCACTGCTGGCAGTGCTGCGGAGTGATATTTTCGGGATTGATCTCGAGGGTGACCTCTGCCTGGGTGTTGTACCAGTGCTGTTGTCTGATGGTAGCGAGTAGCGATGTCAGTTCGTCTGGGGTCAGTAAGCTGGGGGTGCCTCCTCCAAAGTAGATAGTTTCTATCGGCTGTCGTTGCAGATAGTCTTTTTGTAGCTCGATCTCTTTCATGAGCGCCCGCACCAGAGCAGCTTGGTGGCGTAGTGAGGTGCTAAAGTGAAAATTGCAGTAGTGACAGGCCTGTTTGCAAAAGGGGATATGAAGGTAAATGCCTGCCATAAAATGAGACGGGAATACAAATATCGCTTTTGCAATTGGTTTATTAGTTTTGTCCTTCATGAGGCGATTTCTTTTTTTGATTTTGTGGATGATTTCAAGTGGACTCTCTTCGGCGCAATCTGGCGCCGGTTGGTATGAAAGTCGCTTTAGCAGAGAAGCCCTGCAGGCGCATCCTTATTTTAATTTGAATGCCCCTGTGCCCTCGCAAAACACCATGGTCTTGCACCAGCCCGTCAATAAAGACCTGATCTTTTACTCGATGATCGCACTGGTACTTTTCTTTGCTATCGTTCGAAGAACGTTTTCGAAGTACATGCAAGATCTTTTTCGTTTATTTTTTAGAACCACGTTAAAGCAACGACATTTGAGTGAGCAGCTTAGCCAGACGCCATTGCCTTCTTTATTGCTGAATATCTTCTTCTTTTTGTTGGCCGGCTTTTATTTGAGTTTTTGGGTAGAGCATGTTGGCTATAGCCCCTACCAAAATTTTTGGATATTGTTTGCTTACATTACACTGGCCGTGGCGGCGGCCTACATAATAAAATACGCTACGTTACAAATTACAGGATGGCTTTTCAAGGCCCGCGAGGCGGCCACATCGTATCTTTTTACGGTCTTTACCATCAACAAAATGACAGGTATATTTCTTTTGCCCTTGGTGGTGGTGATGGCTTTTTCTGTTGCGCCTGTTTTTACAGTTGCACTGACGTTGTCGTGGGTCGTTCTGATCTCTCTGTTACTTTATCGTCTCTTATTGAGTTTTAGGGTCGTTCAAAAGCAAGTGCAACTGTCCGGGTTTCATTTTTTGCTTTATGTGGCCGGGTTCGAGATAGCCCCATTACTGATCATTTACAAGCTAATTGTGCTCAATTTTGCTTAAAAGTTTTTACTTTTGCACCCAATTACCAGTGAGAATATGAGTAGTAAAGGGGGTAAAAAAACTGCGGCGCAGAGAAATATCAAGCATATTTTGATAACACAGCCCCGCCCGGAGAGCGACAAATCGCCTTATTACGAGCTGGCAAGAAAGTTCAACCTCGAACTTGATTTCTGTCCTTTTATTAAACTCGAAGGCATCTCTCCTAAGGATTTTCGTAAGCAAAAGATCGACATAGCTTCCTTTACGGGGATTGTTTTTACCAGTCGCAACGCTATCGATCATTTCTTTCGACTCTGCGAAGAGATGAAAGTGGGCATTTCGCAAGACACCAAGTATTTCTGTATTACCGAGGCGGTGGCCCTCTATTTACAGAAGTTTATTTTGTACAGAAAAAGAAAGGTTTTCTTTGGTGCCGATGGAACAAACAAGAGTATGCTCGATGTCATTGCCAAACATAAGGCCCACGAGAAATTCTTGTATGTCTGCTCCGAAAATCAGCAAGACAACGAGATCGTCAATTGGCTCAAGGCACATCAATGTGAATTTGCGTTGGCATTTATGTATCGTAGCGTAAGCTGCGATGTAAAGTCCTTATTCGCAAAAAAATCTTACGATCTGATTTGCTTTTTTACACCCAGCGGTATCAGAAGTCTCTTCGATAACTTTCCCAAATTTGTACAGAAAGAGATGCTGATTGGAGCTTTTGGCAGCAACACCATACGGGCCGTAGAGGAAAATGGTCTTAAGCTTAGTATTGCAGCGCCTGCTCCCAAGGCACCGAGCATGGTGGCAGCCCTTGATCTTTATTTGACCGCTCTTCTGCCAAAGAAATAATTTTCTTTGGCAACCAATACTTGTTTACTTCGTTGATGAAGTATGGCATCGCACTTTTCAAATAGACTGGCGCAAGAGACCTCTCCTTACCTTTTGCAACATGCGCACAATCCCGTTGACTGGTACCCTTGGTGCGAGGAGGCACTTCTTCGAGCCAAAAAGGAGGATAAGCCCATTTTGGTGAGCATTGGTTATGCGGCTTGTCATTGGTGTCATGTAATGGAAAGGGAGAGTTTCGAAAAGGAGGATACGGCCGCTATCATGAACGAGTATTTCATCAATATCAAGATCGATCGCGAGGAGCGTCCCGACCTCGATCACATCTACATGGATGCCTTACAGACGATCAGTGGATCGGGCGGATGGCCTTTGAACATTTTTTTGACCCCTGATGCTAAGCCTTTTTATGGGGGCACTTATTTTCCACCCGTTCGTGCCTTTAATCGTGCCTCTTGGAATGAAACTTTGTTGGGCGTTCAGCAAGCATGGAAAGAAAGAAAGCAAGAAATACTGGCACAGGCCGAGAACCTCACGGCGCATTTGCAACAGTCAAATGCTTTTGGAATAAAAAAGTCTACCGATACTGAGCTTTTCTCGCTTTCATCCCTTGGGCAGATGGCATCAACTATTTTGAAGCAAGCAGACGATACGTGGGGTGGGTTTGGTAAGCCCCCGAAGTTTCCACAGTCGTTTACTATTTTGTTTCTCCTTCGTCATTATCATTTTACTCGCGATGAGTCATCGCTTCAGCAAGCCTTACTATCGCTCAATAAGATGAGTCAAGGGGGACTTTACGATCAGTTGGGAGGGGGTTTTGCGCGTTACTCGACCGATGCTGAATGGCTGGCCCCTCATTTTGAAAAAATGCTGTACGACAATGCGCTTTTGATCGTAGTCTATGCAGAGGCTTATCAATTGACAAAAAATGAAAGCTATCGTCAAGTGGTGATCGAGACGATGGAGTTTGTACAGCGTGAATTACTAGGTGATGAGAAAGGATTTTTTGCCGCCCTTGATGCCGACTCCGAAGGGGTCGAAGGAAAGTTCTACACTTGGTCGGCCCAGGAGATCGAAGAGGTATTGGGAGCTGACGCCGAGTTGTTCAATGCTTTTTATGGAGTAATTGCCAAGGGAAATTGGGAACACACCAATATTTTGTGGATACAAAAACCACTCGATGTCTTTTGCATGGAGAGGGGGCTTGAGCAAGTAGAGTTTCGCCATTGGCTACAGGGTTGTAAAGACAAATTGATGAGGGTTCGTAATAGCAGAATTCGCCCATTGCTCGATGATAAGGTCATTTTGGGATGGAATGCCCTTATGAATAAGGCTTGTTCTAGGGCTTATGCCGTTACCCAAAACAAAGAATATCTTGAGCTGTGCCTATGGAACATGAATTTTCTATTACGGAACTTTCGCGATGGCGCTCAGCATTGGCATCATGTTTATAAAAAAACGGCTCGTTATCCGGCCTTTTTAGAAGACCTGGCTTATCTGGTGGATGCCCTGCTAAGCTTGTTTGAGGTTACTCAAAATGCCAAATGGCTGCATGAGGCAGAAAATTTAACAAATTATATATTGGAGAATTTTTCAGACCCTGAGACCCCCTTTTTCTTTTACACCCGCCAGGGGCAAACGGATGTGGTCATCCGGAAAAAAGAGGTTTACGACGGGGCTGTCCCATCCTCTAATGCATTGATGGCTAAATTGTTACATCAATTATCCCTATTGCTTGACAAACCTGAATGGGGCGAAAAAAGTCGCCTCATGACCGCATCGCTGGGCAATGCCATTCTTCGTTATCCTGCCTCCTTTGGTAATTGGGCTTGTTTGCTGCAGGAGTTTGTTTTTGGGACCAACGAGATTTCGGTGATCGGAGTTGATCACAAAACATTGATAAATAATATATTGAAGGAATACATTCCTTACAGGTTACTTCATTCTTCCTTAATGCCCGATCAGTGTTATCCCTTAATTAGGGGTAAAGAGCCCGGCAATGGCACGGCCCTTTGGATCTGTAAGAACTATACTTGTCAGCCCCCTGTGCAGACCCAGCGCGAGCTTATGTTATTGATCGACAAGCTAGAACAAAGATCCTGATTTAACAGCCGGGTTGGCAATAATTTGGTTAAGTGTATCGTTTACACCCGGGAATAAAAAAATTGGGAGCCGAAGATTTCACTTAGTTGGAACGTAAAACAACCCCTCCAAGTGTTATATTTGTCCCTCGCCTTTAAGTGTATGAAAATGAAGAATCTTTGTTATTGGTCGCTAATGATGCTTGCCTTTTTCTCTTTGGCAGGTTGCGGCATTTTAGGAAGCAAGAAAAAGAACGGTTCCGCGATGGTCAACGACGGTATGATGCGCGGTGTGACACCCGGAAGCCGATATACGCTTCCCCGTCCTCCCGGCATGGTATATATACCTCAGGGTAATTTCCGCATGGGTCCCAGCGATGAGGATCCTGCCTATGCCTACAGCTCCCGTAACCGTTCGATCTCCATTTCAGGATTTTGGATGGATCAAACTGAGATCACCAATAATGAGTATCGTCAATTTGTAATGTGGGTGCGTGACTCGGTCGTGGCTCGCAAGATGGGTTACGTTAAAGCAGGCGCCGATGGCGAAGAGCATGTAGATTGGGCTAAGACTCGCACGCTTAAGTGGAACGATCCGAAGATCATGGAGCAACTCTCTAGCACCGATATTATCCTTCCTCCCAACGATCGCATTTTTGGAAAAAAGCAACTCGACCCCTCTAAGATCATTTATCATTCCGAGGTGTTCGATCTAAAGGAAGCTGCCCGTCGCGAAAATGCTGGCAAGCCGCTTTCTTCTTTCATTGTAAAAAAAGATACACCTATCTATCCCGATACGTTGGTATGGATCCGAGACTTCTCTTATTCGTATAACGAGCCGATGACCAAGCGTTACTTTATGCATCCCTCTTTTGGGGACTATCCTGTGGTGGGAGTTAGTTGGAAGCAGGCCGTAGCGTTTTGCGAGTGGAGAACACATTACCTTAATGCATACCTCGATTCCAAGAAGCGTCCGCAAGAGTCTGATTTTCGCTTGCCTACCGAGGCGCAATGGGAATATGCCGCTCGTGGCGGTCGCTCTCAAACGATGTTCCCTTGGGGGAATTACTATACGCGCAACAAGAAGGGTTGTTTGATGGCCAACTTCAAACCCGGTCGTGGAAACTATCCCGAAGACGGTGGTTTTTATACGGTACGTGCCGATAGCTACTGGCCCAACGATTTTGGATTGTATTGCATGGCCGGAAATGTAGCGGAGTGGACCTCCTCTATTTATTACGAAGGCCGTAATAATTTTCAGCACGATATGAACCCCGATGTTCGCTGGAATGCCAAGGAAGACGATCCTCCGTTGATGAAGCGTAAGATCACTCGTGGTGGAAGCTGGAAAGATGTTGGATACTTTATCCAAAACGGTACGGCTACCTACGAGTACCAGGATTCTGCCAAATCGTATGTCGGATTTCGTTGCGTGATAGATCTTCCGGCTACTTCAATGAAATAGTTCTCTTTAATTCTTTAATAAAACCAATCATCCTCTAAACATTTCGAATCATGGCAGCAGCTATTCCTTCTAAAGTAAGTAAATGGGTAGACGTAGGCGTATCATTTGGGGCGGCCCTTGTAATCTGGGGTGCTCTTCGTAAGATCATTCATGCTCCTGATGCCGATATCTGGCTTTGGATCGGTCTTACTACAGAGGCGCTCATCTTTGCCTTCTATGGTGTATTGTACATCAAATACCCCGCTATCGAAGATGCCAGCCATGCCGAAGAGCAACTCTCTGTAGTGGGCAAGATGGACAAGATGATGAAGGACGCCAGTATCAATCCTGATGTGCTTAGCCGTTTGGGAGAGAGCTTCCGTCAACTTAATAACACGGTTACCAATATGAACACTATGGCCGATGCGGCTGCCGCTTCCGGAGAGATGGCCGCCAAGACCAAGGCCGTTTCAGCCGAGTTGGACAAAGTAAAGAATACCTATTCGGCCACGGCCGATTCGGTGAGCGCTTTTAACAGCGCTACGGAGGGTGCTCGTCATTTTCATGATCAAGTGCAAGTGCTGACCAAGAACCTCTCTTCGCTAAACACGATCTACGAGCTGGAATTGGCTGAAAGCAATAATCACCTCAAAGCGCTTAATAATTTCTATGGCAAACTGGCCGAAGCTTCGAATGTGATGGTGAGCAGTACCGAAGATGCCAAAAAGGTACAAGAGCAGATCGGTGCGTTAGCCAATAACCTGGTTCGACTGAACAATATTTATGGTAGCATGCTAACCGCCATGCAGGGCCGCGCCTAAAAATACCAACGCCAACTTATTGCTTAATATTTTAAAGAAGAGCTTACATGGCATTACCTAAAGAACCGCGGCAAAAGATGATCAACATCATGTATCTGGTGTTGACTGCGCTGCTGGCTATCAATATTTCTGCCGAGATCCTGAATGCGTTCAAGACGATCAACGAGAGTCTCGAAAAGACCAATACGGCTGTGAATGCCTCAACCACTCAGGTACTGGCATCTTTACAGCAAAAGATGAACGATCCCGCCACGCGTGACCGCGCTGCCATCTGGAAGCCCAAGGCCGATCAGGTAGCTGGCTTTGCTAACGAGGCCTATACGTTCGTGGCTAATTTGAAAAAAGAGATCATCGAAGCCTCCTCAAAAGGCGGTAAGTTGAAAGAAGATGATCAAAATGCTACTACCCGAATCTTGGTAAAAGAGGGCAAGGGAAAACAGTTGTATGAGATCTTAAAGCGCTACAAAGAGAACGTATTTAAGACCGACCCCAAGATACAGACACAATTCGAGTCATCGTTTCAGGTAACACTCGATCCTCCCAAGTCTCAGAACTCCAATAAAAAAACTTGGGAAGAGGCCTATTTCTACATGTCTCCCACTGTAGGGGCACTCAGTATTCTGAGTAAGTTTCAAAATGATATCCGTACCTCCGAGAACAAAGTGGTGACCTTTTGCCATGAGCAAGTGGGTAAAGTAGAAGTGGTATTCGATTCGTACGCGGCCATTGTAGGACAAAACTCAAATTATCTGATGCCCGGTCAAAAGCTGGAGATCAAAGCGGGTATCGGTGCCTTTAGTAAAGAGGCAAAACCTACTATCACCATCGGTGGATCGGTTGTTCCCATTGGAGAAGAGGGATTTGCCCTGCGTGAATTGGATGGAGGTTCTGTAGGGGCTCATACTGTTCCTGTGGTTATATCTTACACTAACCAAAACACCGGACAAGTGGAGCGTATGGAAGTTAAAGTGGAGTATATCGTGGGCCAAGCGAGTGCCTCGGTGGGTCTAGACAAGATGAACGTACTCTACGTGGGTGTTCCCAATCCTGTAACGGTCGCTGCCAGTGGCGGAGGAGATGATAAAATAAAAGTAAATATCTCCGGCGGTGGCGGTACGCTGGTTAAAAAAGGTCCTGGTAGGTACGATGTATTTGTCAATACGGTTACCGACGATTGCAAGATCAATATCGATATAGAAGGAAAAACTTCTTCGTTCACCTTTCGGGTGCGCACGATACCAGAGGCGCAGGCTTTTGTGGGTGGACAGCCCAGTGGTGCCAATATCAATGCCGGGTCTTTCCGCGCTCAAGGTGGTGTAGGTGCCGGTATCAAGAATTTTCCTTTCGAACTCGAATACGATGTAGTTAGCTATACGTTTACCTGTGATACGGATGATGATATTGTTTCGATCCCCAATCAGGGGGCGGCTTTCTCATCGCAAGTTCGCTCGGCCATTGGTCAGCACGTGCAAGCCGGTCGTATGGTGACCATCGATGACATTCGTGTAAAAGGTCCTGATGGGCGCACCAACAAGGCGCCATCTCTGGTGTATTATATCAAATAATTGTTTTTATATGAAGTTGAGATTCTTACTGTCGGCAGTGCTACTCGGGACTGCGATCTTACTGATCACTGATGCAGAAGCACAGCGAACGCCTCGTCGCAGAGGTGGCGCACCGGCTCCTACAACGACCCCCGATCCTACGACGGCTCCTGTCACTACGGACCCTGCCGCCCCCACAACGGTTCCTGGTTTTGACCCCTATGCGAACCTCCCTTTTGAGTACGATACTGCCACGGCAGATAATAGTACTCGTAAATCGCTTCGTCAGGATAATGCATTCGACAAGAGCAGTCTTACGCAGCGTACCCCACTGCCTTATGAGCATATTCGCTGGGACGATGCCTTTTATGCTGAAAAAGTTTGGCGTGAGCTGGACCTTCGCGAAAAAATGAACAAGGTTTTTACCTACGAATCGATGGAGGATGAGGGAAGCCAGATCTTTGTCAATATGCTGATGAAGACCGTACAGTCGGGAGAGGTGACGGCTTTTTCGGACGATCGATTTACCACGCCTCTTTCGGTGGGCGCCGTGCAGCAATTGGTGGCCGGTAGTCTCGATACCGTTCCTAAATACGATATCAAGCAGATCGATAAAGTGATCGGCTATGTAGTAACACGCAAGTCATTCGATCCTAAATCGATCAATAAGATCCGTCTAAAAGAGGAGTGGGTCTTTGACCGCGAGACCAGTCGCATGCATGTGCGTATTCTCGGCATTGGATTACTCAAGACAGAATATTTTCCTAATACCAACAAAGAACGCGGTACCTCTTCTTTGTTCTGGGTATTTTATCCTGATTTGCGTCCGGCACTGGTCAAATCGGAGGTATACAACCCTAAGAACATGGGACAAAATCGTATGACCTGGGAGGAGCTGTTCGAAAGTCGTATGTTCAGTAGCTATGTTGTAAAGTCAACGCTTGATAATCCCCAAAACAAATTGATCCGCAACTATATCAAGGATCCCATTTTGCAATTACTAGAGGGAGATAACATCAAAGAGAAGATCTTCAACTTTGAACAAGATCTTTGGTCTTATTGATAAAGTAAAAAAGGTCAGGGAGTATGGGTCTTAAAATAGGCCTGTATCTTATCCGCCTTTGTTTTTCCTACTACCGCACTCAGCTCATCGGATGAAGCCTTGAGCATATTGTTGACAGAGCGAAAATGTTGCAGTAATTGGGTAGCGGTATGAGCCCCGATACCGGGTACTTCTTGCAGCTGATTTTTGAAAGTTCCTTTGCTGCGTTGCTTTCTATGAAAATTTACCCCAAAGCGATGGACCTCATTGCGTATCCTTCGGATCAGCAGTAAACTATTACTTTGGTACGGTAGCCGCAGGGGCTCGCTGTCTCCGGTAAAGAAAAGTTCCTCTTGATTTTTGGCTAGCCCAACCAGGGTCATGCTGCCTTGTAATCCAAGTTCCGTAATGGCTTCTATGGCGGCACTAAGTTGCCCTTTTCCTCCGTCTATAATGACTAACTGGGGTAAAGGTTGTTGCTCTGTCTGTTGACGTTTATAGCGGCGATAGACCGCTTCTTTCATACTGGCAAAATCGTTGATACCCTGTACGGTCTCTATATTGAATTTTCTGTAGTCTTTCTTGCTGGGCGCTGCACTTTTAAAGCAGACCATGGCCGAAACGGGATAGCTGCCCTGAAAATTAGAGTTATCGAAGCACTCGATATGCGTGGGCAGCGAAGCCAGTTGCAAGTCTTGCTGTAACTCTAGCAGTAATTTATCTGTATCGACAACCTTTTTATCAAGTTGCAGTCGTTCTCTTTTTCGCTGCTCTGCAATAAAATAAGCGGCATTCTTTTGAGAGAGTTCGAGCAATTTCTTTCTATCACCACTGCGGGGGATGGTAATCTTTACATGGTTGTCAGGGTAATCGATAGCTACCGGTACCACGATCTCATTTACCCGGCTGTCAAATCGGTCTCTGAGGTTGGCTACGGCAAAAGCAAGGATCTCTTCGGGACTTTCATTGAGTTTGAGCTCTGCTTCGAGGGTATGACTTTGTACAATAGCCCCATGTCGGAGCATCAGGTAATTGACAAAAGCTTTTTTATCTTGGCTAATAGAAAAGATATCGAGATCGGGCGTACGGGCATTGGCAATGACCGAGCGAGATCGATACTGGCGGAGATAATCGATCTTTTTTTTGAGTTGTGCCGCCTGCTCGTACAGTAATTGATGGGCGGCCTCTTTCATACGTTCTTCCAGATGGCGAATGACGGGCGACAGTTCTCCTTTTAGGATATGGGCTGCCTGCTGTAGATCACTTTCATATTCTTGCGCGGTTTGTAGCCCTTCGCAGGGGCCCTTACAGTTGCCTAAATGATATTCGAGGCAGACCTTGTATTTGCCTCGGGCAATTTTCGCCGCGCTCAGATCGAGCGTGCAGGTACGCAGCGGAAGGGTCTGTTTGATGAATTCCAGGAGCTCTCTCAATTGATGCACCGAAGTGTAGGGTCCAAGATAAGTGGAGCCATCCTTTATTTTTTTTCTTGTTAGAAAGATCCTTGCAAAGGGTTCTTTTCTGATTACGATAAAAGGATAGGTTTTATCGTCCTTTAAGTTGATGTTGTAGCGGGGTTGGTATTCTTTGATCAACGAATTCTCTAGTAAGAAAGCATCGTGTTCAGAATCTACGATCGTAAAGCGAATGGACGCGATCCGTTTGACCAGCTCAATGGTTTTCTGATTATCGGGCTGTTTAGAGAAATAAGAGCTGACCCTTTTTCTGATTTGTTTGGCCTTGCCAACGTAAAGCAGCTCTCCTTTGGCATCATAGTATTGGTAGATACCGGGTTGCAAAGGTAGCGTGGGAGCGATCTGTTGAAACTCGGCAACTGTCATAAAATACTACTGGTTCCAAATAACTTTGGTAGTGATCACTTCGGCGGGTTGTCCGGGCAGTTGTGTGGTGCGTACAATGGTAAAGCTTTTATCGATCAGCCACAATAATTCTTCTTGTCGCAGCCCTTGGCGGTCGTTGATGACCTTACTGGCTAAAATGGCAGCTACTTTGTCTCCCTGTGCCAGGTCGGGGGTTACCTGTAATTCCTCTTTTTGTATTTCCTCGTTCTTTCCGTTTATAGGAAGATAGGTGATGATGACCTTTTTTAGCATTTCGTCGTACAGCGTTTCTTCACGAAATCGTTTGGCATAGCGTGGTAGCGACAAGTCTGGAAGAGTTAAAAAAGCCGCTGCTTCTTTCCTAAATGTCTCGCGCGAAATATAGATAGTGTCAAACGCCACCGTATCGGTGTCTCTGTAATCATAGCGTGTAATGGAATAAAGAGAGGTATCTACATGTGCTACTTGTGCCTCTATCAGCGAGGGGATCGAAACAAAGTTTTTACGTTCGGTATCACTATCCTTGCAGGCCATCAGGCAAAAAAGCAGCCATCCTCCTACGATCGAACAAATTTTCATGCTGTAAAATTAGGATAAACGGGCGTAGGCCTATAAGGGCTATTTGCCAAGGGTCATGCCCAGCTTGATGCCAAAATCATAGAGGTGCTCTTGAACGGGATATCCCTTTTTAAAGCTAGATAAAGCCTGGTAGCGAATTTGCGGACCTACCTGAAAATCGTTCTTTCCTAGCTGAAAGCGGGCATAGGTCTCTAGCCCTACATTGAGATTCCACTTGTTGATCAGGTAGGGCACCTCGGCATAGTTTTGGTAATCGACTGAGATCACATAAGAGCGGTTGCCCACCACATAGGTAGGTTGTGCGGTGGCGCTGATTCCCCAGTGGGTATTTTTTTTGCCCAGTATGCGCCATTGTAGCCCCATGGGAATGGAGATGGAATAATAATAATTACGCAGCCAATTGGCTGAGGAGCGAAACCCATTGCTGCGAAAACTCGTAAGGGTGCTAACCGTGCTAGTGCCTCCCCAGGGGTTTAAAAGTGCGATGGTCGCCACTTCGGAAGGGTAGTTATAGGCCTCAATATCGTATTTACTTACATTAAACTGGATACCGGTTACCCAATCAATTTTTTTACTGATAGGGTAGGTGCCGGTAAAACCAACTTGCATACCGAGATCGGGCCGATGCCGTATAACACTGGACAGATCGGTAGGATTCGTATTGGCAGAAGCAGGGGCTGCACTGCTTATCCTTGCCTGTGCAATAAACTTCTGGTCCTCTTGTAAGGAGCGATAACTGACAGTGGGGGTAAAATGAAGCTGCCATCTAAAGCGAGGCCGGTGTACTTGTCGTTGATAACTATTGACCACGCTCTCTATGTCTAGCGGATAGCGTTCCTCTTCTTTTGAGGGTATTTCGTTGGCCAATTGATTGGCAATAGCACTGACTAAGGTAGCGGATACTGGTGCACTAGCAGCGATCTCTGCAGGCGCCTCTGTAAATGTCTTTGCAGGTAGCTCTGTAGTATTTTCAGGAGAATTATCGACCGCGATAGCAACGGGTTGGCTGTTGGTAGATATGGCGGGGAATCGATTTACAGGGGTAGATGCCATTAAACTTACTGTGGTCGCGCTCGCAGGTTTGGAATTGAGTATTTTTTTAGCATCGCTGTTAGGGGACGTTTCGGCAGAACGAAGCAAGGGTGTTTTTGTAAGCGCAGAGCTGATTTTTTCCTCCATGGGATTTAGTAAGAGCCATCCACTTGCCGCTAAAAGGGGTAAGAGTAATAATAGCAGTGCTGCTACTTTTCGGTGGCGTCCATGCATACGCGAATAGATTCGCTCCCAAACTTTATCGGAGGGGTATAAGCGATGTGCATCCGCATTTTGTTTTAAAAAATGCTCGAACTCATTATGGTCGTACTGTCCATCCATTTACATTCAGCTCCTTGCTTTGCAAGGTCAATTTAATGAGGAGCCACGGCGGCCAGCCAGTTGGGTTCCTGTTTTGGTTGCAAAATCCTTTTTCTGATCAATAACTCTTCGAGCATGGCCTTGGCTCTGGTAAATTGGCTTCGGCTGGTACTCTCTTCGATATCTAACAGTTGCGCGATCTCGCGATGGCTATATCCCTCGATCGCAAATAAGTTTAAAACGGTACGATAACCGGTCGGCAGCAGCCGAATACATTCCACGATCTGCTTGACCTGTACCATGGCCGGTATGCTATCTTCTTTTAAGGCCACCGAGTGTGCATGGATGAGGTCGACGCTCTCGTTGAACTTTTTGTTTTTCTTGAGGATGTTGATACAAGTATGTACCATGATCTTTCTGATCCATCCTTCGAAAGAACCGCGACTTTCGAAGCGCTCTATTTGAGTGAACACTTTTATAAAACCCTCTTGCAGCATGTCTTCGGCATCTTCGCGATTATGGGCATATCGGTAACATACGGCCAGCATCTTGGGACTATACTGTAAGTACAATTCCCGCTGTGCTTTAGCCTGATTCTTTATACAACCTTTTATAATGGCATCTTCTGTCATGGAACAGCAGTTACCACTAATATAAGACAATTTAACAGGGGGATTGCTGCAGCGGTTGTTAAAAATTCTGGCGAATGGTCACAAAAAAATTGCGACCCGGAGCAGAGAAACCGGAGGCAAAATAGCGGTAGTTCCGATCGAGCAGGTTTTCTAGCCCTGTCTGCAGGGTAAAGCCCTTGCTGATACGATATTGGGTCCTGATATTGAGCGTATACCAAGCAGGCATTCCATCGGGGGTGGCATACTGACCATTATCCTCTCCGTCGGGGTTAAAGTCGGCGATTCGTTTGGTGCCATTGAACAAGACAAAGAATTCCAGGGTCAATTCTTTTTGTTGGTAAACCAGAGATGAGCGGCCAAAGGTGGGGGGAATATGATCGAGGGGCTTTTGGGTTTTATTGGAATTGACAAACCTTCCGTAGGTGCTTGTGACAGTGGTTTCCCAATGGAGACCCTTGGTCACCGTAAGATCAATTCTGCAATTAAGACCCCTTACAAAGGCGCTGCGTGTATTTTGATTGGCGATGACCTGGGCCATGGTCCCGTTGAACAAAACTGAATCTTGCCCCTTGAGGCGAAAGGGAACCAGTGCGATCGCATTGCGAAAAAGTGTATAGAATCCGCCCAACTCCATTTTTATTTTTTCCTTTTTATACTGAAAGTTGATATCGGCTGTGTAGGTGTATTCTGGTTTTAGGGTGGGGTTAGGAACGATCAGCCGACGAGCACTGCTGCTCGATTCAAAAATGCGAGCGGCATCATCGAGATTGGGGGCCCGAAAGGCAGAGGCCAGGTTGGCGGCCAACCGAAAGGCCTTGAACGGGATGTGGACAATACCAAGGTTGCCGGTAACTGCTTGTTGACGCTGATCGATCTTAGTAAAAGGGAAGTTAAAGAAAGTGTTATTTACCAGGCTCGAGTGCAGCCCTACATACTGAAGCCGTATACCGTCGTTTACTACCCATTTTCCATTGCCAGTTTTGTACAAGTGCTGGGCATAAAGACCGGCCAGGATCATACGGTTGTTGCCATCGGGATAGCGTGTGCTGATAGGGGTTACAGCGCCCGTTATCAAGTTTGTTCGGTCGGCCACCGAGCGAACGTTATTGAGCTGTCCATCGGCACCCATCGTAAGCTCGTGACCTCTCCATTTCTCTCTGGCATCGAGTGTAAAGCCGGCTATCGTTACCGCTTCGCGCCGGCTATCAAATTGCGTGTAGGCCAGCCATTCCCTTTGGTGGCGACTTTCTTTAACATGTTGATAGTTGAGATTGAGCCGGAGTTCGTCAATGTTCTTGAACTTTTTTGCACTCCATTCATAAGCGGTCAGCCATCTTGTCTGTGGCCCATAGTACCACTCAGCCCATCTAAGCGTATTTCCGATGCCGGGAAAGGTCTTTCGGTCTTGTAGTCGGTCGTAGCGGGGAATATTGGTAGAGTTAGAATGTTGCAGATTGAGTAAATGAGTTCGATCGGGGCGGGGTCTGTATAGCAGCTTTCCTAATAGGTCCCATTGCTTGTAGCCGGAGAACTTTTGTATTCGGTCATCGCTGTTGGTCACCAATCGATCTACCCCATTGATCGTTTCAATGTATTGAGTTCGTCTGCCAAAATCGGGATATTTTTTGGGATAGCGATCGCCCATTCGCATATCACCAAAGTCGCTTACCGTAATGGATTGAAGCCATCCCCATTTTTTTCCGGCTATCTGCTGACTGCTGTGCAATGTGCGCTCTTTGTTGGCCGTACTAAAGCGGGTGGCCACCTGCGAGGTAAAATCAACCTTATTTCCCTGTGCTAATTGAGGATCTCTTGTACGCATGTGAACGACTCCGCCCAAGGCATCACTTCCATAGAGGGTCGATCCCGACCCGTATAAGATCTCAACCCGATCGAGCATAAACTGATCGATGGTAATAACATTTTGCAAATGTCCGGAGCGGTAAATAGCATTGTTCAAACGAATTCCATCTACCACCAATAACACCCGGCTAGCCTCAAAACCTCTAATTACAGGGCTGCTTCCTCCTTGTTGACTTTTTTGTACGAAAAGATGACCGGTGTTGATGAGCAGATCACCCATATTCTGCGCATTGTAACGGGCGATGGTCTTAGCTGTGATCACATCGATGGGCTGCGCCAGATTCTTTTTTTTCTCTGCGAACTTAGACGAGTATACGATCGCCTCCTCTAGGTCTTTTTGGGTAAGCGTATCGGTCTGCGCAGAGGCCTTCGCTACAACGACCGAAAAAAGTAAACTGAGATAAAAATTTTTCATGTAAGAGTAGATTCTCCCTAAATAGGGCGTTAAGATTTGCGGGGTCTTACCAGACTATCGATGGGGTAGCGCTGCTTCATGGTATCCATCACCGATTGGGCCCATTGTGTTATGGCCACCCTCTCTGCAGGGGTCAGTCTGGCCTCCGAATGGGTCCAAATATAGGAATTTAGAGGCATCTCCTCTGTTTTGACCATCTCGATGGTCTCTTCCATTTTGTGGTACTGGTAGCGCAGTGAGCGGTTCGTGTACTCATCGAAGTTCAAATGCTTCTTGCCATCGATGATATGCTCATCGAGCCACCAGGCAACGGGCTGTATAGAGGCATACCAAGGATAACGAGAGTTGTTACTATGACAGTCCATGCAGGCCTTTTGAAGAATACCGTTAACCGTCTCAGGGATCGGGTAACGACTGTTCAGTGGCAGGTCGGGGTTAACGGGCCATTGATTTTTTTTGGGATGAATAAACTGGATCACTACCAGGGCAACCAATAAAGTCAGTCCGATTTTTGTTAGTATGGTCATACGTGTAAATTAATCAATTAATACAGATCCGGTCATAACAGCCGGAATTGTCAATCCCATGTAGCGCAAGATCGTGGGGGCCACATCGCCTAATTTGCCGGGACGAAGCGTAAGGGAGGTGTCCTGACCAATGATGAACAAAGGCACCGGGTTTAGCGTGTGCGCCGTGTTGGGGCTACCATCTTCATTGATCAAGTAATCGGCATTGCCATGATCGCTGGTCAAAAAAATGGTGTAGCCACTTGCTAGCGCAGCGGGTATCAGTTTGGCTATACAGCGATCAACGGTCTCTGCGGCCTCGATGGCAGCGTTCCACACTCCGGTGTGTCCTACCATATCGGTATTGGCATAATTAAGGCAAATAAAGGAGGCCTCTGCTTTTATGATCTCTGGTAAGATGGCCTCTGTTATTTCGTTTGCGCTCATAGAGGGTTGAAGATCGTAAGTTGCTACTTTGGGAGAGGGGATCATGATCCTTTTTTCCCTGTCAAAGGGTTTTTCCCGCCCTCCGCTAAAAAAAAAGCTTACGTGCGGATATTTCTCTGTTTCGGCAATACGAATCTGCGAAAGTTCTGCCGCCGCTATCACTTCTCCGAGCGTATCATTGAGGTTATCGGTCTCAAAGATCACATTTATGCCATGATAGGTCTTGTCGTACTCGGTAAGTGTGGTGTAATGCAGTGCTAATTTTCTCATAGCAAGGTCCGGCAGATCGGTCTGGGTCAGTACTTGCGTAATTTCTCGACAGCGATCGGTGCGAAAATTAAAGCAGATGACCGCATCCCCTTCTTTTATGGTTCCTATCGGTTGTTTCGCTTCATTGACGATCACAGTAGGTAAAATAAATTCATCCGTTATCTGAAGTGCGTAAGAATCGGCCACGGCTTGTACGGCATCGGTAGCTTGCGCTCCCATTCCATGTACTAATGCATTGTATGCTCTTTTGATCCTTTCCCAGCGTTTATCACGATCCATGGCAAAATAGCGGCCGGTTACAGAGGCAATAGTGCCCACTTGCGTTGTTGCATACTGTTGCAGGTCTTGCAAAAAACCGAGTCCACTCTTTGGATCGCAGTCACGACCATCGGTAAAGGCATGTACAAAAACATTTTGTAATCCCTTTTGGGCACAACACGACAAAAGGGCCTTAAGATGATCCATATGGGAATGAACACCTCCGTCGCTCACCAATCCCATCAGGTGAAGCGCCTTGTTATGAGCGAGGGCATAATCGATACTTTGGAGTAAGACCGGGTTCGTGAAAATAGAACGATCGACAATGGCGCGGTTGATGCGTTGCAATTCTTGATATACTATTCTTCCGGCCCCGAGATTAAGGTGTCCCACCTCAGAATTACCCATCTGCCCTTTGGGCAGTCCTACGGCCTCGCCGCAAGTAACCAAGGTGGTATGGGGGTATCGTTCATAGAGGGCATCCACAAAAGGCGTGTCGGCAGCGGCTATGGCATCGGCAGCAGGCACTTTTCCCAATCCCCACCCATCCATTATGACCAACATTGTTTTTTTCATAGTGTTGCCGATCAGCAAAAGTACAGCCAAAAATGCTGTAATTTAGTGATCATGAAAATTCAACTGTTGTCGTTGGGCTTTTTGCTGCCGGCTTTTTTCTTGCTGACGGTGGCTGCTACAAGCCAGGATGCGCTCGAATCGGTACTGGGGGCTTTAAAGAGCGGAAACGCTTCTCAATTGGCCGGACGATTCGAAAAGGAACTGACCCTTACTTTGCCCGACCAATCCTCTCAACTCAATAAATTACAGGCACAGGCAGCGATTTCAAAATTTTTTTCTGCCAATCCCGTTACCGGCTTTGAATTAAAACATCGTGGCAATGCACCGGGCGGTGCCTTTGCCATGGGAACGTTGTTAACCGAGAAGGGAAAATTTAGGGTCAACGTATTTATGTCTGCCGCCGGACCCAAAGAGGGTGTTAGGGAGCTTCGCATCCAAACCATGGATTAAGCGCTAATTTTACGCCATGGATCCCGATTTGTTTTACCGTTTTGTAGAGCAGGCTTTCGAAGAGGATCTGGGTGATGGCGATCATTCCACGCTATCTTGTATTGCTGCTACCGCCAGAGGGAAGGCCGTTTTAAAAATAAAGCAATCTGCTGTTTTGGCGGGCATGGACGTAGCCCAGAAGATCTTTTTGCTCAAAGATCCGGATGCTCGCTTTACTGTATATGCAAAGGATGGAGATCGGGTACAGAGCGGCGACATCGCTTTTGAGGTGGAATCTTTTGCTGCAGTGATCTTGCAATGCGAACGTATAGTGCTTAATTGTATGCAACGGATGATTGGTATTGCCACTCTTACCAGTGAATATGTATCGCTGTTAGAGGGCTGTCACACGCGCTTACTTGATACGCGTAAGACCACCCCTAATAGTAGAGTGATCGAAAAAGAGGCTGTTCGAATAGGAGGAGCGCTTAATCATCGTTTTGGTCTTTACGATATGATCATGCTAAAGGATAATCATATCGATTTTTGTGGCGGCTTAGCTGTGGCCATCGATCGGGCATGGCAATACGTACAACGTAAAAAGCCATCACTGGCTATTGAGGTAGAAACTCGCTCCCTACAAGAGGTGGCCGAAGTGGTTCGCTGTGGTCAGCAAAAAGTAAAACGAATTATGCTAGATAACTTTTTGCCAGAACAGTTACGAGAAGCGCTTGCTCACATACAAGCTCATTCACCGGCTGGCACGTTCGAGACCGAGGCTAGCGGCGGTATCACCAAAGAAAATATAAGGTCGTATGCCGATACCGGGGTAGATTTTATAAGCGTGGGTGCGCTCATCCATCAAGCTCAAAGCGTCGATCTAAGTCTTAAAGCGTCTTTTTTTATTCATCCTTCCTGATCATGTCAAAAAAAAACAAAGCGGACTCCCGCGGATTTGTCTATAGTACCGCCCCTGATTTTTCTTACCAGCCCGAAGCTGATGCGCCAGAGGAGACACTATCTCCCCAGCAGCAACGTCTTCGAATTTTACTCGATACCAAACAGCGGGCCGGTAAAGCAGTGACCCTGATCACGGGGTTTATGGGTAAGACTGCAGATCTGGAAGCGCTGGGAAAGCAGCTTCGCAATTACTGTGGCACTGGTGGCTCCGTAAAGGATGGCGAGGTGATCGTGCAAGGCGACCAGCGAGTTAAAGTAAAGCAGTATCTGCAAAAACAGGGATACGGTATTTATTGACCTTGTGCCAAGCTATACGCTTTTTGATCGCCCCACTGATGCAACAACTCGATGGAACAAACCTTTACCGATTGGCTCACTCGTTGATACAGCGAAATAATATCTTCTTGTTGCACCCCTTTACCATCGGCGCTTTCAAAACGAACCCGGTATTGATTGACCAAGTTGGTGTACACAGAACCGGTAGGCCATACCTGCGTACCTCGATTGCTGATAATAACTAACTTAAATTGATTGCTGGTGGCTTGATCGCAACGTGCCGCGAGTTCGCTCGGTTGTTGGTTGCATTGAACAAAAAGATCGGCCCCTACGATCGACTCGCTTTTCTCCATGGCAGACTCGAGCATGGGATGTTGATGAATGGGGGCGGCAGTTTGATAGGTTTTATTTTGGCCCGCATAGTCGACAGCACCTTGACGGGGACTTTTTCCAAAATTGCCTATGATGGCTTCGGCGAATTCGGTGGTGTTGACAGAAGGGGTGTTCTTGTCGCCAAAATCACCTGTATGAACACCACTTTCGAGCGTGTAGCGAAGCGCATTCTCTATGGTGGCAGCATTTTCGTAAAGACCCACATGACGCAGCATGGCCAGTCCGCTCAGCAATAAGGCGGTGGGATTGGCAAGTTTCTTTCCGGCAATGTCCGGAGCCGTGCCATGCACCGCCTCGAAGATCGAGATATGGTCACCAATGTTGGCGGAGGGAGCAAAGCCCAGACCACCTACCAATCCGGCACAAAGATCCGATACAATATCACCCTGTAAATTTGGCAATACCACAACATCAAAAAGATCGGGGCGGGTAACAAGCTTCATACAAAGGTCATCCACAATAATATCATCGGCCTTGAGGTGCGGGTATTCTTTGGCTACTTCGTAGAAACATTCCAAAAACAGGCCATCGGTGATCTTCATGATGTTGGCTTTGTGCCCACAACTGATGCGTTTGGCATTCTTTTTACTGGCCATCTCGAAGGCATAACGCATAACCTGCATGGTGCCAGGACGAGTTATAAAGCGACGACAGAGGGCTACATCTTGCGTGAGCATATGCTCGATACCACCATAGGTGTCTTCGATATTTTCGCGAACGATCGTAATGTTGATGGGAATACCGGCCTTACTAAAAACGGTGTCCACTCCGTGTAAAGAAGTAAAGACACGTTTGTTGGCATAGGTGTTCCAGGTTTTGCGTGCCGTTACGTTGATACTTTTGACACCCTTTCCCTTGGGGGTTTCCATGGGGCCCTTAAAGAGAAGTCCCAGCTGTTCTATGGTTTGTTTAGCTTCTGGGGTCATTCCGTTATTGAAACCTTTATCAAAAACCCATTTTCCCAGCTCGATCATTTCGTATTGCAGGGGAACTTGGTTGGCCTCAAAAATGCGAAGTACGGCTTCCATAATTTCTGGCCCGATACCATCTCCTTTGGCAACTGCGATCTTCATGTCTTTAATTTTTCGGTACAAAGGTAAGCCGCAAAAACTTAATGGGATGCTTGTCAATTTTACTAATTTTATAGCATGGCTTCGATGATATCAGAGGGCGTACAGGTGAGCGTAGAGACCTTTTACCAAGAGGACTATAGCAATCCGTTGCAATCCGAATACATGTTCGCCTACCGGATCGTACTGGAGAATTACAATTCCTTTCCTGTTAAGCTACATCGCCGTCATTGGTTCATCTTTGACAGTAATGCCACCCATCGCGAGGTAGAGGGAGAGGGTGTAGTGGGAGTGCAGCCGGTGCTCCAGCCCGGAGAACGATATCAATACGTTAGCGGATGCAACCTGCGCACCGAAATGGGACGTATGTATGGCACTTATCAAATGGAAAATTTGGAGACTCGTCAACTCTTTACGGTAACCATACCTAGTTTTGAGATGATCGTTCCATTCAAGAACAATTGAGCTTTATTTCGGCTTGTATTTGGCCTGCTCCAAAATGATGGCGGGATTTGTTTTCATTACCTTTTCGGGGTCTAGCTCGGCATGGGCTTCGGCAAATTTTTTCACGATCTGCCAACCGACCCAGGCACCTAGGTTGCCGGGGGAGTATTCTTGTGATAACCCTTGTGTAAAGGGAGCTTCGCCCAAATAAGTTTGTATGGTAACGGGATTGAGCGAGTTGAGGTCTTCGCTTTTAAGCAGATGACTCCAGATCAACCCTTCGTTGTCTTTGCACCAGTTGAGTTGTTGGGTGGTGTAGCCGGTAATTACGGAGTCGGGGTGGTAAGGAAGCAATAACGAAGCCAAGTACCAGTACTTTCCTTTTTCTACCATTTGTTCTACCAGTGGCAGCTCGGCACTGCGGGGAGGAAACAGATCTTCGCTTATTGCTTTGATAACACCCGGTACGACGTAGGGTTGGGCAAATCGTCTGCTGAGGTAAGTGGGATAGATCGATTGCAGCGCTTCGGTTTGATAGGCAAAGAAATCTCTTCCGGCAAATTGTTGCAACCCAATGGCGGTTCCGCTGCGAACAGTGGCTATTCCGGGGGCGTCGAAGGGTCCGATAAACAAGGTGATGGTTCCGGGCTTATAGCCAGGAAAATAATACTGCAAATACTGAAAGCTTGTCTCCAACTCTTTTTCCAGCCTACGCGTATCGTCAAATCGTAGCCGTAGCGAGTCGCTGATAGAGGCGTAGCTACGCAAAAAAGAGCGGGTGGCTTGTTGCGTGTTGATATCGTTGGGGTCCCCACTTACCCCTAAGATATATTGCATGTACTCAGGATAGAAGCCGGAGAAACTTATTGCTAAAGAATCCAGGCCGGATGTCAGATAAAGCGTGTCGAGTGCAAAAAACGCGCTGTCGAAGCGAGAGAGACTAACCTTTACCTGAATATGACTTACATCGGGGGCTGTATTGGTAGTTGAACAGCCGCTTATGATCATTCCAAAAAATAACAATAGCCAATAGGGTCTTTGCATGCTGTAAAGTTACGCTACAAAACAATGGCGTACTTTTGCCAGATGAAGATCGCCATAGCGCAGCAGAACTATCATATCGGCAATTTTGCGGGTAACACTGGCAAGATCATCGATGCCATTGCTGCCGCAAAGCAAGGCGGGGCCGAATTGGTGGTCTTTTCTGAACTGTCTGTTTGCGGATATCCTCCTCGTGATTTTTTGGAGTTTGATGATTTTATCGATCAGTGTGAGACTGCGCTAGAGCGGATCAAACCACATACCCAGGGGATCGGGGTATTGATCGGTGCCCCCGATCGCAATCCTTCTCCCAAAGGAAAAAGGTTGTTCAATGCTGCCTATTTCTTTCACGATGGCGAGATAAGATCCTTGGTTCACAAGACCTGTCTTCCTACCTATGACGTATTTGATGAGTATCGCTATTTTGAGCCGGCCCACCAATGGAAGCTGATCGACTACAAGGGAAAGAAATTGGCGGTGACCATTTGTGAGGATATCTGGAACTTGGGAGATAACCCGCTCTATACGCATTGTCCCATGGACCAGCTGATCGCTCAGCGACCTGACATCATCATCAATCTTTCGGCATCGCCCTTTGATTATACTCATGTCGAGGATCGTAAAGCGATCGTAAAAAGAAATGTGCTTCGCTATGGTATTCCGTTGGTGTATTGCAATGCCGTAGGTAGTCAGACAGAGATCGTCTTTGATGGGGGATCGCTGGTAATGGATCGAGAGGCGAATTTGGTGGCGCAACTTCCCTTGTTTCAAGAGGCCTTACAGTTTGTGACGTGGAACGAGAATGGTTCTTTTGCAGAACAGCCGTTACAGACCGCTGTGCAATTGCCCGATGCAGAACTCGATCCACTTCGCCTGGAGCCAAATCTTTGTACGGCCGAGATTGCTAGTGCTATAGTGAGCGGTATTCGCGATTATTTTTCGAAAATGGGTTTTACGAAAGCCATACTGGGTAGCAGTGGCGGAATAGACAGCGCCGTTACGTTGGCGCTGGCAGTAGAGGCCCTAGGAAAAGAAAACGTAAAGGCGGTGCTATTGCCATCGGCCTACTCCAGCGATCACAGTGTACGTGATGCCGAATGGCTAAGCCAGCGATTGGGCAATCCATACGAGGTGATCTCTATTGAACCGGTATTTGATTCGTTTTTGAGTGTCTTGAAAAAGAGTTTTGGAGACCATTCTTCGGGATTGGCAGAAGAAAATCTGCAAAGTCGCTCAAGGGGTACCATACTGATGGGGCTGGCCAATAAATTTGGCTATGTATTATTGAACACCTCGAACAAAAGCGAACTGGCCACCGGTTATGGCACCCTTTATGGTGATATGGCTGGCGGCTTAGGGGTATTGGGAGATTGTTATAAGTTGCAGGTCTATGCGCTGGCTCGTTACATAAATCGAAATACCGAGCTGATCCCAGCTGCTATCATTGATAAGCCTCCTTCGGCTGAGCTTCGCCCCGGACAGCTCGATACCGATTCTCTTCCTCCCTATGATGTGCTCGATTATATTCTTTATCAGTATATCGAAAAAAGAAGATCGCCTGCCACTATCAAGCAGCTGGGTTATGAGACGGAGCTGGTAGATCGGGTCTTGAGCATGGTCAATAAAAATGAGTATAAGCGTAATCAGTTTTGCCCTATCATTCGCATCTCTCCCAAGGCCTTTGGGGTTGGTAGAAGAATGCCCATTGTCGGAAAATATCTATCCTAAATGACAGGACTGGTTTATAAATCAACGGGCAGCTGGTATATCGTGAGAGACGATAAGGGGCAGCTATGGAATGCCCGGATGAAAGGAGTGCTTAAGCTCGACGAGATTACATCGACCAATCCGGTGGCAGTGGGCGATCGGGTTTCTTTCGAGATAGAATCCGAAGCGGCCGGCACAGCGGTGATCGGAGAGATCCTGCCGCGTCATAATTATATCAATCGGCAAAGTCCGCGTCACAAGCACCAGCATCATATTGTGGCAGCCAATCTCGATCAGACCTTGCTGGTAGCCACCTTAAAGGAACCTAAGACCTCGCAGGGTTTTATCGATCGGTTTTTGGTGGCGGCGGCCATGTATCATGTAACACCCTTGATCGTTTTTAATAAGGCCGATCTTTATCGACAAAAGGAAATGGATCGCTACGAAGCACTTCGCGCCATGTACACCCATATAGGTTACCAGGTATTGCTAGTAAGTGCGGCCACCGGACAGGGAATGGACGAGCTACTGGCAACACTTACCCATAAAACGACCTTGCTCTCCGGGCATAGTGGGGTCGGTAAGTCGAGTCTTCTTAATACATGGTTTCCGGGAATGAATCGAAAAACACAAGATGTAAGCGGTTGGAGCGGCAAAGGGCAACATACTACCACCTTTGCCGAAATGTTCGATCTGTTACAGGGGGGTAAGATCATCGATACACCGGGAATGCGCGAGTTTGGTCTGGTCGATATCTCTAAGCAGGAACTATCGCACTATTTTAGGGAGATGAAGCCACTATTGCACGATTGCCAATTCAATAATTGCCAGCACTACAACGAACCCGGCTGTGCCGTAAAAAAAGCGGTGCAAGAAGGGCGTATCCACGAGGATCGTTACATCAGTTATCTCTCTATATTAGATTCCTTTGAGGAAAAACAATACTAAAAGGCTGTACAGGGCGATCGTTGAGCGTAATAACTGGGTGGCTTTATTTACCGTTAGTATTTGAACTTGGGTTGTTTCTTGAGCTGTTTTTCGGCCTTGGGATCGCCATTGATGATCTTCTCGGCACCGATGGGTTGACCGTAGGTGAGTTTAGGAGGAAAGACCTTCTGCCAAAGTTTGCAAGAGCTGCATGCAAGGCAGACCAGCACAAGTATCAGCAATTTTTTTTTCATGGGATGTCAGCATCGGGGTTTGTAAACCAAGCGGAATAGCGAACATAATTTTGGGCGATCCGGGTGATCTCTCCCTCAATCAATTCGCCTGTAATGTCTTTGACCTTTTTAGCAGGCACTCCGGCATAGATGCTGCCCGGCTCACAAACGGTATTTTCGAGTATAACGGCGCCGGCAGCGATTATAGTATTGGAGTGTACGATGGCCTTATCCATGATAATGGCGCCCATTCCCACTAGCACATTGTCGTGAAGGGTGCAGCCGTGTAAAATGGCGTGGTGCCCGATAGAGACGTTATGGCCAATAGTGGTACCACATTTTTCAAAAGTGCCATGAATACAGGCCCCGTCTTGCACATTTACCTTGTTACCTAAACGGATAAAGTTGACATCGCCCCGTACCACCGCATTGAACCAGATACTGCAGTCGTTACCCATCACTACATCACCCACCACCGTGGCATTAGGAGCCAAAAAGCAGTTGGCGCCCCACTGTGGTTGTTTGCCTCTTACCGGAAGGATCGTTGCCATGTAAAATGATTATTTTACTTGCAAAGTAGCGCAAATTTTAAAAGGTCGAATTTCTTTGTTTCCTTTGTTATCCATCTTGCCCCTGCGGGCCAACCATACATGAATCAACGCGAACTTTTTTTAAGACATGTGGCACAGACCTCTTTGGCTCCGCTGGCTATTGAGGTGGTGCGTGCTGACTTTGCTACCTTATACGATGCGCAAGGAAAGGAGTATATCGATCTGATCGGTGGTATCAGTGTGGCCAATATTGGGCATCGGCATCCGAAGGTGGTCGAAGCTATTCGTGCGCAGACAGACGCTTATTTACATGTGATGGTCTATGGCGAAATGATCGAATCACCACAGGTGCGCTATGCGACCGCCCTTGCCAACCACCTGCCTGCGTCCTTGCAGTCCGTTTACTTTACCAACTCGGGCGCTGAGGCCACCGAAGGCGCTATGAAGCTTGCCAAACGCGTTACGGAGCGAACTAAAATGATCGCTTTTAATAAATCATATCATGGGTCTACACAAGGAGCCCTGAGTCTACTCGGCGATGAGTATTATCGCAACGCATTTAGACCATTGCTCCCTGATGTTTGGCACTATGACCTAAATGAGAGAGCGGCGATCGAAGCGATAGACACTAACACGGCTTGTGTCGTGATGGAGACCGTGCAGGCCGAATCGGGTGTTACTAAACCGAATCTCGATTTTATAAGAGCGGTAAGAAAAAAATGTACCGAGACCGGCGCCCTGCTCATATTCGATGAGATACAGGCGGGCTTCGGCAGAACCGGATCGCTCTGGGCTTTTTCTGCCATTGATGTACTACCCGATATACTTCTTTTGGGAAAGGCACTGGGAGGTGGCATGCCACTCGGGGCCTTTATTACCGATAAAAAATGGATGGATCTACTAACCGATCGTCCGGTGTTGGGTCATATTACTACGTTCGGTGGTCATCCGGTTTGTTGTGCGGCCGGTCTTGCCGCCTTGGAGGCCCTGCTAGATGAAAAATGGATAGAGCAGGTCTACGAAAAAGAACAACTCTTGTTAGCAGCACTGGTGCATCCAAAGATCGTTTCGGTACGCAGTGCCGGTCTTTGGATGGGAGTGGCATTTGCCAGCGCAGAACATTGTAAGAAAGTAATCGATTATTTGTTAGAAAACGGGGTACTTACCGATTGGTTCTTATTTGCGCCTCATTGTCTTCGCATTTCTCCTCCGCTTATTATCCATACCGAGCAATTGAAAAAAGCAGCAAGACTCATTGTTGACGCTTGTGATAAAGTGCTGTAACCAAGTTGACGTGCTTTACAGCTGCGTTTAGAGTGCTTGATAGAGTAGAACCGCCAGGGCAGCACCCAATATTGGTGCGGCAACCGGAAGCCAGGCATAATCCCAATGGCTCTTACCTTTTCCGTTGATGGGTAATAGTGCATGTGCGATGCGAGGTCCCAGATCGCGAGCGGGGTTGAGCGGATATCCGGTGGTACCGCCCAGACACATGCCGATGGCCATGACAAGAAAGGAAACGGTAAGTGCATCGAGACTTCCCATAGAAGTAGCGGCCGGTTGAATGCAAAGAATAGAAAAAATAAAAGCAAAACTGGCTAATGTCTCACTGATCAAATTTTGTCTTTCGTTACGAATGCCTGGGCCGGTGGCAAAGACACCCAGTTGTTCTGCGGCATTGGCATGCTCATTAAAATGATCGCGGTACGAAAGCCAGACCAATACGGCTCCCAAAATGGCACCACCTAATTGCGCCACTATATATTGACCGCAAAGAGTCGGTGTAAGTTTATTCATCATCAGCATAGCGATACTAACGGCCGGATTAAGGTGGCCAGCTCCTCCCAGCGACACACTTACGTATACGGCCACAAAAACAGCCAGCCCCCATCCGAAGCTAATGAGCAGCCAGCCGGTATTTTTTCCATGCGAGCGCATCAACGTATTGTTGGCATTGACCCCACAGCCTAAAAAGATCAATAGCGCAGTTCCTATAAATTCTGTCACAACAAGGTTCATAGTAGGTAAATTAGATGATTAACGTAAATAGAATGTTAGGGCTATTGGTTATCTGCCCATGCAATGGTGGCTTTTACAGCACGCTGCCATCCGCTTAGTAGTTGTTGACGTACGTCGGTTGCCAATCGGGGTTCAAAAATTCGGTCCGTTTTCCAATACTTCGAAATCTCTTGTTGATCTTTCCAAATGCCTACTCCAAGACCGGCAAGAAAGGCGGCTCCCATGGCGGTAGTTTCGGTAATGACAGGTCTCACCACGTTGCAATCGAGCAGGTCGGACTGAAACTGCATGAGCATGTCATTGGCGGTGGCCCCTCCGTCTACACGCAGCTCCCGAATGGGAATTTTTGCATCGGCTTGCATGCACTTGAGTAGGTCGGCCGATTGGTAAGCGATACTGTCTAGGGCGGCTCTGGCAATATGGGCATGGGTAGTACCGCGGGTTATGCCAAACATCGCTCCTCTGGCATGTCCATTCCAATAGGGTGCGCCCAACCCGGCAAAGGCGGGTACCATATAGACGCCATCAGTACTTTTTACCTGTGCGGCTAGCTTTTCAATATCAGGGGCGCTGTGTATCACTTTTAATTCATCGCGTAGCCATTGCACAACGGCCCCTCCCATAAAGACCGATCCTTCGAGGGCATAGGTAGTTTTGCCATCGATCTGCCAAGCGATGGTAGATAGTAACTGATTGTTGGATCGAATGGCCTGCTCCCCGGTATTCATCAACATAAAACATCCGGTACCATAGGTATTTTTTACCATACCTTCTTCGGTACAAAGCTGTCCGAACAAAGCGGCCTGCTGATCGCCCGCTACACCCGCTATGGGAATGTTTACGCCCGGAATGGCAATGCACTCCCCTAAGATCCCGGCACTGGGCTTTACCACCGGTAACACAGATGCAGGAATATCAAACAGGTCTAATAATTCGGGGTCCCATTGCAGGGTATGAATATTAAAGAGCAGCGTGCGCGATGCATTACTTACGTCAGTGGCATGCACGGTTCCCTTGGTAAGTTTATAGATCAACCAACTGTCAATAGTGCCAAAGGCCAATTCTCCGTTCGAGGCTTTTTGACGGGCACCGGGAATCTGATCGAGGATCCACTTTAGCTTGGTGGCAGAGAAATAAGCATCCAGTATCAAACCGGTCTTTTCCTGTAGCAGAGCAGCAATACCCCGCTGACGTAATTCATCGCAGTACGCTGCCGTGCGACGATCTTGCCAAACGATGGCAGGAGCAATGGGCTCACCGGTGGTCTTGTCCCAGACCACCGTGGTTTCGCGTTGGTTGGTAATTCCGATTGCAGCTACCTGCAACCATTCAATACGAGCTTTGGCAAGTGCCTCGGCAATGGTGGCGAATTGAGTCTCCCATATTTCGTGTGCATCATGTTCTACCCATCCGGGTTGCGGGTAGTGTTGTTTGAATTCTTTTTGGGCCATGCCCAGCACCGTACCTTTTTCGTCGAAAAGAATACTGCGACTGCTGGTAGTGCCCTGGTCGAGCGCAAGTATAATTGGCATGCCAAAATGTTGATATCCCTAAGGTAAGGAATCAAAAGTCAAGCCCCATGGCAAAGTAGTAGATGGGCTTTCCTTTAAAGAAACCATTCATTTGCCAAGCGGCATCTAACTTTAAGAAATATCCCAGCAAGGTGCTGCGAGCCCCAACACCATAACCCCCGGCAAGCGGACCTATGCCGCCCGCCTTAACGCGCAAGGTAACCGGGGCCGAGCTATAAGAAACATAAGGTCTTTCGGGTTTGCTGTAGGCGCCGTTCCAAGCAGTGCCCAGATCTACGAACTGCACGATCTGGAGGTTGCGTAAAAAAGCATTGTTGATAGGGCGGTTAAAGAAGCTGCTAAAGACGGGGGCTCTAACTTCACTGTTAATGACCAGTGCATTATTGCCATTGGCCACATTTTGCTTAAAGCCACGAAGATTTACCGCCAACGACTCAAAGGCATACTCGGCATCACGATTTGGAACATTGGTGGGGTCAAAGTATCGATAGCTGCCATCTTGTTTTCTGTTTTGTCCGAACATCAACCAGTTGTCTACCCCACCCAGGTAATAGATGAATTTCTGAGAGCCCCACGAGAAATCGGCTGCGGCTCGAACAGCCCAAGTAATATTGCGATAGATCGGCAAGAAATGACGAGCATCGAATCCTACGTTCATGGTATAGGGCATCGATTGAAAGGTGTTCTTAGCATTGCTACCGATCTGCGCATTGTAATCGAAATAAACCTTGTAGCGAAGTCCGTTCCAGATATTGAGGGCAGGCGAGACCGCATCGTCGTGTATCAGCTCGATATGAACCAGTCCATATTGAAGCAAATTGTCTTTACCCTTAAGGGATTGATTGGGATAGACGGGGTTAGCTAGTTTTATATAGCGGTCTCCACGGTAAGCGGCATTGATGCGAAGACTTCTGGCTTTGTTGAAGGGGTAACTGATCGTGGCCTGGTAAAGATTGGAATGCAGTTTGGTGTCAAAGAAAATCGAGTCGTTGTACAGGGGAGGATCTTTGAGCGTATTGCGATAGTAGGTAAATCCGTAGTCAATTCTTTTTTTCAGGTACTGTCCGGCAAAGATGTATTCGTTCGCATCGAGGTTGGGGCTAACGCGAAGACCGCCGGCAAACTTTAGGTCTTCCATTAGATCGGAGGTGCCCAATCGTAAGATACCATTGAGCGGATTGTTATTGCTAAGTTGAATTGGGCCCCTGCCGCCTTGGTAGGGTTGAAAGCGGGTCACCAAGACGTTATTGTTAAATCCGCTAACCAGGTAGTCATTAAAGAACTTGGCAGGGCGATATTCAAAGATCTTAGAGCGTCCGCTCTTGCGCGCAACCGGAGAGGATACTGTTGCCGATGAGGTGCCACTAGTGCCGGGTTCATCGTCGAATCCGCTGCTAAAAACATTGTTGGACTTGACGGGCTTTTGTGTCTCAGGAATGCGGGGGGTAGCGGGAGCTACTCTTCTGTTGACCTTTTTTTCCTCTTCGATCAATTTTCTCACGTATTCGCTGGGACGGGCGGTAATGTTTCTTCTGCGAAGGGTATTTTCATCGACCTTTAATCGGTATAGCAATTTGGCGTCGCCTAACCGAACCACTTCACTTACTTGTTGATTGTCGCCGGCCGTTCTGGTTTCCAAAAGACTGCTTTGATAATTGGTCAGCGGAAAGACATAGGCAGAGTCGAGGGTCACCGAGACAAACCCAACGGAGTCTATATCTGTTTTATCCCATTCTTTAAGTACACTATCTACATCGCTGCGAGGCGGGTTGCGTAACACTTCGTCTCCGATAAAGACCAATGTGTCGAGACCGGCTCTTTCGGTGGTAAAGAAACCGGCATAGCGGTTGCCGATACCATTCTCATCGCTTACAAATGTAAAGTGGGAAGTATTGTATTGAGAAGGGTATCGGGCATTGCCTCGCACCAGGTTGGTAAGCTGTGAGATCTGTCTTGATTCCGATTTGTTCCAATTGTCCACCAAAAAAATATTGTAAGGACGTTTGGGGAGCGGGCCCTCCTCGCTGCGCATGGTGGCATCGGGTCTGGTACTCGAAAAAATGATACCGGTCTTATTCGGGAATGCCACAAAGGACGGATCCAGATCATCGTAAATATCATTGGTGATCTGCTCGATCTGTTGCTTGTCTATCTTGTACACATAGATATCAGACTGTCCGCTTCTGACCGCACTGAGTATGAGAGTGTTGTTATCGAGCATATACTTCATGTCGATGACCTGGTCGAATTTTTCAAAGACCTGTTTGTTTATCTTAATGCGACGAGCCATATCGTAAACGAAGAAGTTGATCTTACCCTTTTCGTAAAACAACACCGCGAGTTGCGTGCCTTTACCATTCCAGGCTAGGAGTGGATAATTGGGGTTGCGATCTGCTTCTCTTGACAGCACTCCTTGTTTGACAAGTACATTTCGCTTGACGAAATTCTCCATCAGTACTACTTGAATACGACCCTGCTTATATTCAGTAACGGCATAAGAAAAACTGCGAGGAAGCGGGTTGGCATTGAAGTGATAGAAATCTTTTTTGCCGGCGTACTCGCTAACGGCCAGCTGACCACGGGGTGCATTACGTCTTCCTTTGATGTCTTTGAAGTAAACGCTCTGCATATCTTCCATGAAATCCTGCAGCACCCCTTTGAATTTCTTTTTGGCCAGTTTGTAGGCGGCACTGTTGAGGTTACGAAAGGTGCGGGCCAGATTTAAAAAGTAAGTGACCTTGTTTTTGCCATATTTGTCGGCAATGTATTTCCAGAAGGCCTGCCCGGCCAGATTGGGTTTTTCAAAGGCAAATTGATAAAAGTTGCGATAGCTGCCTGCCAACATCACTGCCCTTAGCTCATCATCGAGATCGGTATTCCAGGTTTCGGCAGCATAGTAGATATAACCATCGGTGAGCCATTTTGGAAGATCGAGCAAGGCTTGGTTGGCGGCGTATTCGCCCAGGTCCTCTCCAAAGAGAAGATTCTCTACCAGATTTCTGGCAATACCTTGTCTGATCTGTAATCGCAGATGCTCCCGATTGCCGTCGTAATAAACGATCATCTTATTGTTGACCAGCTTGGTCAATCCACCGGTATTTTGCCAGTCAATCCCAATCCCGATATTGGATTGCTGCATTTCATCGTAATTGTTGTAGATAACGATATTCAGTCTTCTTTGTAAGCCAAACTCTACAAAGCGCTCAACCGAGGGTAGTTCGGCCTCGGCTATCTGAGAGACGAATTCGCCCAAGCCAAGACCATCCTGGCTAAAGTAACAGTTAAAATTATCGCTCTGATAATACTTCCATTTAAACTTTTGAAACTGCACACGGTTCTTGCCAAACTGCACTGTGTTTACCTGGGCATCGGCAACCAAAGCTGCACTTAACATCCCCACCATAAAGAACCACCGGACTCTGTTCATAGCTATCTTTGTAAATAGGCATTAAAAATACGAAAACCCCACTATGTTAACGCTGTTATCGAAGATCTTTAACCCGGTTCAGGAGAATACCTATCTGGTCTATAACGATAAAAAGGAGGCACTCATTATCGATCCGGGCTGTTATTTTCCGGAAGAAAGACAGCAGTTAAAGGACTGGATAGAAAAGCTGGGGCTCAAGCCTTTGTTACTGGTCAATACTCACTGTCACCTCGATCATGTCTTTGGTAACCGCTTTGTATACGAGACTTGGGGGCTTGAATTGCATTTTCATGCCCTAGAACAAAAGGTATTCGATTTTGCTCCCATGGCGGGAACGGCCTGGAACCTTCCTTTTGATCAATACGAGGGGCCGGTGCATCACATCAGCGAGCAAGCCCCGCTGACTTTGGGTGAGGAGTCGTTGCAGATCTTACTGACCCCCGGTCACTCGCCAGGTAGTATATCGCTGTTTTACCCCAAGGGAAATTGGGTCATTGCAGGAGATGTGCTATTTAGAGAAAGTGTCGGAAGAACCGATCTGCCCGGTGCTGACTTTACCACCTTGTCGCATAGTATCCGCACCCAGCTCTATGCTTTGCCGGACAATACCCATGTACACTCCGGTCATGGTATGCCCACCACCATCGGTCACGAAAAACAGCACAATCCTTTTGTAAAGCTCTGAGCCATTTCCATCAAGGCTTTTGTTTTTCGGCCAATTGGATCGACTCTTTTTGCTGTACGGTAAAAATAAAAACAGTAAGCAGCAGGGTGGCCAATCCGAGGTTCAGCGCAGGATGCTGAACATAGCCCGCCAACCAGCGATGCAGTACGTAGAGGGAAGCCGACAACGTCAGGTAAAATAAAATTTTTTGTACGGGATAGGGCACCGGATAGTATCGTTGACCGAGAAAATAACTACTGATCATCATAAATGAGTAGCAACTAAAACTGGCAAGTGCCGCCCCCAGATAACCCAGTTGTGGAATAAGGGCAGTGGTAAGGATTATGGTGATGAGGGTGCCACCTATGGTGATCAAAGCCCCAATGAAATTCTTGTTAGTTAGCTTATACCAGATGCTGAGATTGTAATAGATGCCTAAGAATATGTTGGCCATGGCTATTAGCGGAACTACATAGAGCCCCTCGGTCCACTTAGTCCGGTCAATCGATTCAAAGAACCATTTGATCAGGTCTATGTAAAGGGATAGTCCCAAAAACAAGAAGCAGCACACGATCACAAAATAATTCATGATACGGGCGTAGGTGCCGGGAGCCTCTTCGGATTGACTGCGATTAAAAAAGAATGGTTCTGCCGCCATACGAAACGCCTGTATGGCAATAGTGATCACAATGGAAAGACGTACGATATTTCCAAAAACACCCAGTTGGTGCTTGGCCTCTGCCTCGGGGAGGTCTACCACAAATTGATAGAGCAAACGACTAAGCATATCATTGGCAATTCCTCCGGTGCCGACCAATACCAGCGGCCAGGCATAGGACATAACTTTTTTAAAAAGAACAGCGTCAAAATAAAATCGAACCGAGAGCCATTCTTTAGAAAGCAAGAGAAGCGAAAGCGCACTTCCCCAAAAATTTCCAATTAGAAACCACCTGATGCCGCTGTCTTGATCGGCGTATAAAGAATGCAGCGCTGATGTTGGATGAGAGGCCAGATAGCGGGGTAGAAAACCTAGAAAGATCCCTACCACCACAATGTTGACAACTACGGCAGCCAGTTTGGCCATGGCATAGCGGCGCGGACGATTTTCTTGTCGCAATTTGGCAAAGGCCAGGGTACCCAATGAATCTACCCATAAGATCCCGATCATCCAGCGGATGTATTCGGTATGAGACCCTAGTCTTCCCCAAGTGGCCAGCTGATCTTGAAAATACCAAAGAACGGCACTGAAAAAGATAGAAGAGAAGAATAGGGCTAGTGACAGCGTGCTAAATAAACGACTGCGGTCTTCGGTTTGAGAGAAACGAAAATAAGCGGTCTCTAGCCCATACGTATAGAGGATATTCAAAAAGGCAACGGTAGCATAGATCAGGGTCAGGTCTGCCGTAATGGCCGGCTCTTTAAAGATGAGCGGCAGACTTAAATTCATCAAATACCCCAAAAAGCGGCTGGTTACGCTGGGTAATCCGTACCAGAGGGTCTGCCCTGCCAGTTTCTTGATACCGCTCACAGAAAAAATGTTTTGCATAAAGATAGCGGTTCTGTAGGTTGTGGTGCAGTATCTTTAGGTAACAATTACTACTCTATGAAAAACTATCTGCTACTGTTAGTATTGGCTTGCTCCCTGCATGGTTCTGTTTGGTCGCAAGTATATGAGGGAACCGCCGAATACGACAAAAAGAAAATGGCGGCATTTATTGCCGAGTTTAGCTATCCGTCCGCGGCCGTAGAGAATGCGATCTTTAAGCGATTCGCCAAACTTGGGTATCGCCCTCGCGAGGAGAAGGGGATCCTTAATAAAGACAAAGGATTTAAAGTGTTTGAGGGCTCCATTATGCCGGATATTACAGAGGGGCAAGCCGACTTTTTGATCAAGGTAGAAAGTCGCAGTCGCAAAGGAAGTGAGGATGCCGTACTGACCCTGATGATCACGCAGGGGGGAGAGGCACTCGGTAGGGGCGTCAGCGCATCAAGAGCCGATAAGGTAAAGGATTATTTGCGTGGACTAAACCCCGATGTGATAGCGGAGAGTCTGGAGCTCGATATCAAAGCCCAAGAGGAGGCCATCGTAAAGGCCGAAAGAAAGCTGGAATCACTCAAAAAAGATCAAGCCGACCTGGAACGTAAAATGGAAGTGAACAAGCAATCGCAGCGCGACACCGAAAGTGAGATCAATGCCAAAAAAGAAGGACTTGAGGTATTAAAATCCAGAAGGGTTATTCCGGCCGTGCCAAACGCCGGTCAGTAATAAAACTAGTATCCGTTAGCGTTTTTAAAAAGGCCATCAGCTGGTCGGTTTCCTCATGGTTAAGACTGATGCCCTGCCTTAATAGGGGATCCAGGGTTGCGCTGGGTTGTATCTGAAAGCGATAATGGTTGAGGCATTGCTGAATTGAGATAAATCGTCCGTCGTGCATATAATTCGAGGACAAGTAGCAATTGCGAAGGGTGGGCACTTTGAAGGTAAGTGAATCGGCCTTCGCGAAACTGATCCGCATCCTTCCTGTATCATTGAGCGAGGGGTCTATAGGCAATCCGTTGTTTCTAAAACTATGATCGGTAAAAAGGGGTTCTCGGTGACAGCTGTTGCAATGCTGCAAGAAAAGCCGATACCCTGCTTGCTCCTGGCTGCTAAAGGAGGTCAATCCCTTCTTGTATTGATCGTAACGGCTATTGGCGCTGATCATAGTGGCGGTAAATTGAGCCAAGGCCTTTACGATCTGTAATGGCTCAATGTAGGGGGTTTGAAAAACGGTTTGAAAGGCTTGCTTATAAGAGGGATCCGCTTCGAGTTTTTGAATGATGTGAGGAAAGGTCTCTCCCATTTCGTGATCGCCGGTAATGGGATGAGTGGCTTGCAATACTAAATTGTCGAATTGACCGTCCCAATGAAAATAGGGAGACCAGGCCAGATTGACCAATACCGGTGCATTGCGAAGGGTATGCGTGTTATTGACTCCGTGACTGCGGTCGTGCTCGAAGGTCCCAAAAGAGGCTTTTTGTTCATGACAAGAAGAGCAAGGGTGCTCCTGATCGATCGATAGTTTCTTTTCGTAAAAGAGTCTGCGTCCTAGCTCGATCCCTTCTTTACTAAGAGGATTTTCGTTGTTATTATACACTGGAGCAGGAAAGCCCTGTGGTAAGGGCAACGTATACGGTGTCGTATTGCGAATGGTCAAGGGCTTATTGCAACTGCTGAGCAGTCGGGGCAGGGCGGCTGCCAACGTTACCAGTATGAGTAGGAAAAGTAATTGCCTTTTCATAGCGGGGTTCTACTCCTCAAAAGGACCTCTTGGTCTTTTTCTATTCGATTTAGTGACACTACGTTGCTTTTTTTGCTCGATCCTTTTTTCTATGACCCCTTTTGGGACAGCGGTGGCCAAGCGGATTTTTTTTCTTTTAAGCGAACCCGTTATCAGTTGTTTGATTTTTTTTATCGCTTCCTCTTTATTGGCTAATTGTGTGCGGTGGATCTGGCATTTGACCAGCAGACATCCGGCCTCATTGATTCGGTTAGCCAGTTTTTCTCGGATCATAGCAATCTGGGTGGCTGAAAGTGCTTTTGTCTGCGTAAGGTCCAAAGAGGCCAGTACGGCGGTTTCTACCTTATTGACGTTTTGACCTCCTTTGCCACCGCTTCTGCTGGTGGTGATCCGAATTTCCTTAATAAGGGGCTCAAAATTCATTTGTACTTTTACCAATATCAAATTTAACTTATTTATGCGAGCTGTTGTTCAGCGTGTCAGCGAGGCTTCGGTTACCATAGCGGGCTCTGTTCATGCCAGTATACGTTCCGGGTTATTGGTACTGCTCGGTGTGGAGACAGACGACCAACAAGAAGATATCGATTGGCTGGCTGCAAAAATTGTGCAGTTGCGCATTTTTAATGATGATGCCGGACAAATGAACCTTTCTTTGCAAGACATCGGTGGAGAGATCTTGTTGATCAGTCAGTTTACCTTGCATGCTGCCACCAAAAAGGGCAACCGACCCTCTTTTATCAAAGCGGCTCGACCGCAGCAGGCCATGGTATGGTACGAACAGATGATCGCGCGCTTGCGTATGGAATTGGGTCCTCGCCTGCAATCCGGGGTCTTTGGAGCCGACATGAAAGTATCCTTATGTAACGAGGGTCCCGTAACCATTTGGTTCGATACAAAGAACAAGGAATAAACCCATATTATATCTGTAGTATGACAATACAAGAAGCCCAGCAACAAGTAGACCAGTGGATCCAGACCCATGGTGTTCGCTACTTTAGCGAATTGACCAACATGGCCGTTTTGACAGAAGAGGTGGGCGAGCTGGCCCGCTTG
>JBJTWT010000036.1:0-11007 GCA_046081865.1 Sphingomonadales bacterium | reverse complement strand
AAGTGATAAAAGAATTGAGGAAAGCAAAAGAGGAGTCAGATTAAATTGCCGCTAAAATGAACAGAAAAAGGCCCCTCCTTCGGTGGGGCCTTTTTTTATTTATTGATTTTCAACTAATTATGAAATTTAATTAATTGTTGCCTATCCAGCTGTGCATTATGGAGATACTTCTGGAACAATCGGCCCGACTACTCAACTTCACCAGCTTTGATTTTAAGCGCTTTCTACATGCTGATATCAACTGGAAAGAACGGCTGATCGGCATAAAAGGGGCACGTGGCGTGGGTAAAACCACCCTACTACTTCAGCATCTAAAAGAGTTGTCTCTCCCGGCTTCCAAGGCCGCCTATTTTGCCATGGATGACCACTATTTTTCTGGCCACAGCTTAAAAGAAACAGCAGACACGTTTTACAAACAAGGTGGACGAGTGCTGGCGCTTGATGAAGTACATAAATACCCTGGATGGTCTGGGGAGATAAAAAATTTGTACGATTTCTACCCCGACCTGCAAATTTTTTTTACTGGTTCTTCCATAATTGAGATTACAAAAGAGGAGGGAGATTTAAGCAGAAGGGCCCTTCTTTACGATCTACCGGGACTTTCTTTCAGAGAATACTTGACCATGAAAGGAATAGGAAATTTTCCGGCACTATCGCTGAAAGAAATTCTTCATCAACCTGAATCTTACGGTCAATTTTTAGGCGAACATTTTCACCCCCTGGAACATTTTACTGACTACCTAAAACAAGGATACTACCCTTTTGGGGTAAAAAACCCGGAGTCGCTGTATCAGCGAATAAATCAAGTGGTGCGGACGATCGTAGAAATTGACATGGCAGAACTACCAACCTTTGACATCCGGAATGCAAAAAAAATGCTACAGCTAGTCGAGGTTATTGTAGGACAGGTACCATTCAAACCCAACATCAAGGAGCTGAGTGAAAAAACGCAGATTCACAGAAACTCTATCAATGCTTAACTGAACTATTTAGACCAGGCGAAAATTATTACCCTCCTCTACCCATCGGGAAAAAGTATCGCCACCCTCCAAAAGCCGGAAAAAATATTCTTACAAAACACAACACTATTATTTGCACTTGCCAAAGAAAACGCAAATCCGGGTAGTATTCGAGAAACATTTTTTCATTCCATGGTCTCCCCAAAACACAAACTGGAAGCTCCCAAAAAGGGGGACTTTTTTGTAGATGGTCAGTATACCCTTGAAATCGGAGGGAGCACCAAGAAAAAAAAGCAGATAAAATTTGCCCCTAACTCTTGGGTAGTGAAAGACGGGATTGAAATAGGTACAAAAGAAATTTTACCTCTTTGGGCATTGGGGTTTTTATATTAACCCAACAAAATAACGAATGGGACATCTCATCGACATCTATAATATAGCTTATTTCGAGCGTCTGCATTACCAAACCCACTACTCTTTGTGTAATCTTGACAGGATTCATTTTTTTTATTAAGGTTCCAATAGACATTTCCCCGGTTTAGATGTAATAAACCAAGCAGATCCTTTTCGTATTCCGCAGCCGCTTTAATTCCCATAGTATAGTCACTCATAGCCAGGGCAAATAGTCTTTTATTTTCGTACCCTACGCCCCGATTGTTATAAGCCGTTGCGTTCTTCTTATTCAAGGCAATTACCCGCGTATAACTTTCAATAGCATTGTCGGTATACCCCAATTTCTGCTCCGCAAGTCCCCTTTCAAACCAATAACTCTCCGTATCGGGTTGACGTTGCGTTAAGGATTTCAAATCTGCAAGCGCCTCCGACCAATTTTCTTTTTCATAATAATACCTCTTTCGTTCGGCTAACAGATACATATCGGTTGGCGATGTGCTTATAGCCCGACTATACCAATAAAGGACATCCGACCTAGACTCTTTTTCCTTATAGGCATCTACTAATGCCATCATTGCACGTATAAATCTTGGGCGTATGGCTAGTGCTTTTTTATATTTCTCTATAGCTTCATCTATTTTGTCCTGATACGAAAGTGTTCTTCCTTCCGTTACAAGGACGTCTGCATTATAATGACTAAAATCGATGTTGCGATCCATGAGTCGCTTACCCTCCTCGGTTATATAGACCGTAATATCCTTAAAGGACCCGGAGTAATATCCATTTTGTCGCGATACATAATTCATGTCGGCTTTTATGCTAATAATCTCCTTTGTCGACAAGTTAAAAAAATCAAATCCGATTGTCTTATCTCCATCGGTCTTTTGAATAATTAGGGTTTCGCCATCGCTGTCTAGTTCTGCATAAGACATCTGATCGACCAAAATCGTCCCATTGGTATCGATCAATTGATCTACCCACCTTTCTTCTCCATTAGTTCCAGTAACTTTTTTAACAACTTTGGCCAAGCCCCTGTAAAAAGGAGTAACTGCTTCGTACTGCGCCGCTATCCGTATATCTCCACGCGTATCGATAAATCCAATTTTCTGCCCCATTTGCACGCCGGCAAACCCCTCCTTAAAAACTCCCGCTGGTTCATACCATGGGTAGGATACGGATAGATTATCTTTCCATTCTACCCCATATATCAAACAGGCTTTCGAGGCAGGAACATCCACCTCCTCATACATATCTCCCTCTCCTTCCTCGTGCTCATGGTGCCCTTCTTGGTCAAAGACGTAATTTTCTTCATCGAAAATAAAGGGGGTAACTGGCCGTCCGCTCGTATCGATATACCCCGATCGACCGCTTTCACTTACCCACAACCTATTGTCCCCTACCCCGCCAACGCTTTTATACCGGCGATTATTGATAAAGGCCTTTCGATTTGCATTAAAGATCTGCACAGCAGCTGTTTCGGTTGATGCGTTGGCAGGCTCTACACTAAATAGGCCTTTACCCAAACTTAATATGCCTCCTGCGTATGACAGGCAGATGTTTCCACTGCTGTCAAATAAAATATTGCGATCGGCAGCCCCTTGCCCAATATAGAAACAATTTTGTCTTCTATTATCAGCTTCAGGAGTATTCGCCTCCTCTATTTGGGTTGGAGTGTATGTCAGCTGTGGCTTTATTACATAGGTGCCATTGGTTCGCATTACACCATATTTACCTTTTTCACTTACGATCAACTGCTCTCCGATTCCTTTCACCATTAGGTCAAAGCGAGGCGGTAATTGCATGACCTCTTTTTCGTTGATCAGTCCGACCAGCTGCTCCGAACCGGCAACGTATAAACTATCGCTCAAGACGTAAAGCTTATCATATTTAAGAGAAATTAAAGTTTGCCCGGCAGCGTCTAACAATCCTTTTTTGCTTTTTCCATTTACCGATTTCGCTACTATGTACTTTCCAGCGGATGTGCGCGAGATCTCATCATATTCTATTGGAATGATAAGTTCCGCGTCCTTATCAATCAAACCACGCTTATTGTTTAGACTTATTTGAAAAAGTAAGGGACCTAATTGTGTGATACTTTCATAGCTGATCGGCAGTATAATATTACCTGACTTATCTACAATACCTTGCTTTTGGTTAACGCATACAACAAACCGATTGGGACTGGCCGGTACTATGAAATCATACTCGGATATTCCTACAAACTCATTCTTGCTTGTATGGTAAAGTCTATATTTTCGATTTGATTGTATCCAGGGAAGTACGTCTATGGCTCGTTCCTCTACTAATTTTTTTGCAAGCGTAAGTCGACTCGATCCCGGGAAATCAGTTATAAATTGAGAAAGTTTTTTCGTTCCGGCAGTACGCTCCGCTTCTGTCCACGCAATTTGTTCCGCCCTACTAATCGCCTCTGCTCTTCGCTTTGTGTTGGGATACTTTTCGATAAATCCCAAATAAGCCTTTACTGAGGGCTCTTGTTCTACCCTCTTCCAACCCAGGTTTTCAGCTCGGCTCAGTGCTTCTGCCACGTAAGTCGCGTATGCATACTGCTTGGCAAAACTCAGGAGTTCATCTTCTGATCCATTTTGCGCAAGGCCCCAAGCAATATCAGCCATTTTTGTTTTTGCCTCTTCTACCTGGCGTGCAAAGGGATACTTTTTGATGAATTGACGATACCCCTCTATGGTATTTTTGGAGTTGGCTTTGCTAAAGGCAACTTCCCACATACGCTCGGTGGCCTCGGGAGCATCTTCACGTTCGGAATATAGCGCTAAAAATTCCGCATACGCCTCTTCGGTATTGGTGGTCTTTGCCGCTAAAAAAAGCAGATGAATTTTCCAATCAATTGCCCTAAGTCGAAAAGAACTGGCTGGGTATTTTCCAAGAAGCCAATCCACCTCAGTCAAGCTGCTTGTTCTCTTCACACTTTCGAATAAAAGACTGTCTGCCTCGCGTAGCATTCCCGGGAATACACTAGAACAAAAAAGAATATCCTTGCACCACTCTTCTTGGCTCTTGAGGGAGAGTCCGCTAAATCCACTGATGGCCGATTGAATCAATTCCCTGGCCTCATCAAATTCACTCACCTTAGTAGCTGTTAACCGTCGTAGCCAGTGCTTCATAAAATAACTCTCCGGCCGAACGCCGGCCTTTGCCTCATAGGCACGGATATTAGACTCTGCTTCCGACCAATTTTGTTTGTCCAGATCTTCTTGGGCACGCTTTAAAAAACGCTCTTGTCCAAAAGAGGTTGTTAATAGCAAACAGCAAGAAAGCAGTGTAATAATTAAATTTTTCACAGTATTAATAGGATAAGATCTTTGAAATAATTGGGCATACAAAATAACCAAGAAGATATGCATTGCTGAAGAGATAATTGAATACCCCCATCTCGATAACCAAAGCTCATAACCCATACCGATGAGTGGACAGTACGAAGAAAATTAATGTAAATGACTGATTTTATGATAGTTGCAAATCAGATAGTTAATAGGGGGTACACCCTTATTGGTGGTATTTATGATCCCCCTCCCGAATACAAGAGCCGGCCTCGATGTGCGCCTATTTACAAACAGTGTTTAAGGGTAGAAGGTCACATTATAATCAAAATACCTTCACAATACTTAGTTGCTATTATATAGGTGCCTTATCGCTGAAGAAACAGAATACACAAAATACAAATAGGTGAATTCCATTTGCTTAATAAAAAAATTTAAAAAAAAAGTGTTTACTACTAATTGAAAAATGGAAAATTTTTACGCCAATCCACACCTCTGACAAGTAATTTACGATATACCTCTTTTACTTTTTTTACCGTAATTGAAAATTTATTACTTCAATGTTACTCTTTTACAATCACTCTAAATTAACAGTAATGAAAGCCAATAGCTTTTTATCAATCCAAACATTAATCATCGGTTTTTTTATTCTTTTTCTCAACTTATCCGTAGAAGCCCAAAAAAGAAAATCAGCTACAGATTTAAGACAAGATTTACTAAAAACAGAACAAGCGAGACCAAAAACCTATATTTCCATAAATAGCTACAGCTGGTCTGTTAATTTAGCAAGCAACACAGTCCTAAAAGGTGTTTTACAGAATTCAGCAACCTTAGCTTGGTATCGAAATGTAAAAATTCGTGCTAGATTTTATACACAAAATGGAACATATATTTCTGGATCAGAACATATTTTCACCGTACTAAAAGACTTCCCCCCTAGTAAATTGGTAGACTTTCGCAGTACAATTAGCGGCTATTGGAAAGACGCCAAAAAAATTAGCTTTGAAATTATCAGCGTTGAAAACTTTTAATAGTACGAAATTCAAATCAGTTACTCATAATCTAAACACGCGCCGGGCCAGCTTTTAAATAAAGTCCTCTAATTTAAATAGCGTTTCAACGTAATCTCAACTGGCAGCGATAATAATTTAAAGAAATATTTATTTATAAAGGACATCTACAATTCCGAACAGTTAACCTAAATGCCTCGAGTAAGACTAAATTGTTTATAGTCTTACTTTTAAAAAATACATCACAACTACTCCCCCTTACTCCCCGGCAAAGGATAGCGCCCATTACCACAATCGGGCTCATCGCACAATATATTTTTTAAGACGGGATCACTAAAGAGTGTACTATAGTGCAGCCACTTACCATTGACTTTTATCTTTTCATAAATAAGCCTTACTCCCTGACTATAATCGACATACCAATTAACATGCCCCGTGTATAAAGACTGAATGGGTTTTCCATCAAGGCGATGCCATCCATAAATGGCTACCCGATCTTTTTTAGGAAACGTATTAAGAAGGCCCGTCGTTACAAGATCTTTTTGAATACCCGCAATCAAACCATTTTTTCCCTTACGCTGCTGCTCGACCAAAAGATGGTGTTGATAAAACGTGGGAGTGCTGTCCCTATATTGTGTAAGCGGTATGGGTTCTAACTTAACCGTTGCTGCGATATATATCTCATTGACCATTTTTCTGGTGGGCAAAAAACAGTGCAAGCTATCTGCCAATTCTTGGGCCAACAATGGGGTGATATGTACCCGCGCCCAGTTGGTATCGGAACCAACGGATAAATAATCTGGCGCAACATAATAAACAGCCCGGTATTTTTTTCCACTACTATCTCGAAATTGAGTGCGGATACGCATAAATGTTCGAAGAAACTTGGGAATAGCCCCTTGTAATACCCATTTACGTGTCAAAGAATCTCGTTGCGCCCATTGATAGCCCCTAGCTTGCTCGTAAAAAGCGATTCCCGACTTGGATGGGATTAGCGACCAGTGCATTTGTTTAGTTACGGAACAAGAACATAGCGATAGCAGTAATAAAAACCGGCATTCCATCATCATCAATTTAATGATTGAACTGCTCGCCATACTCTTGAACAATTGCACTGTCCAGTTCAAGCGCAATAGATTTTAATGTCGTTAGTCTACTATTTAAGTATCGATTCGTGTTTAGCCCGATAGAGATCATATTGATAAGCTCATTAAAGGTTGGACGATCGGCAACGGCAAAGGGAGCTGCGGTCTGCGGACGAGTAAATCGTGCGGTACCAATCTCCTGATGCAAAGACATCTGATAATTAGTGCCGGCATCTAAGACGCGTGCCATTTTAAACCGGGCTTGTTCTAGGGTTCGCTCTCGGGTCTCCTCCAACTTCATGGTCGAAGAGAGTACACGCTCATATTCTTGAATACCCGAAATAATCTTTGCACTACGAATCATCCGGAAGCCCCCGGCCGACTTTATTTGATCAAAGCCAATATGGGAACTTTCAAAAGTGGCTCGTAGCGCCAGATTTCGAATAAAGTAATATAGCTCCGACAAAGCAGGCTGAGGCCTACTCAACTCAGCGTGTAAAGAATCTAACATGGCCAGCCGAGTGGTATTGGCATTGGTAACCTGATCTATGTTTTTTAGATCTAAGAGCAGATCCTCATGCACATTACGGAGATACGATATCTCCCGGTGCTTCTCAATTTGACGTTCCCTTACATTCTCGGCAAAAAAACCCAGTGAAACGGCTACAAAGAGCATCACAAATTCTAGGACATACTCTTGCCACTTCTTTTTATGTGACACATGATGGGGATGATGGACTTCCATTAAATTTTTAATTATCGCTTTGCAAATAATAGGTGATCCCCTTACGACCTATAACTGATTCCAGATAATATACTTTCTTGACAGATCGGCACTTGGAGCTGAGCTTATCGTATATTGATAACGGGTGCTAGTGAGTACTTTTTTACTTGCATCGTAACGAAAACTGTCCTCCAGCGGATCTGGAAATACTTCTTTGTCGGCACATACACAACGAATTAAGATTTTCCCCTCTGTGACGGTGTAGGTGCCCGGACAAACATCACGATAAGATCTGCCGCTCATAGGCAACACCCCTCCCATAACATAACTTACCTGCCTATTGGAAGTAAACTCCAAGATAGCATAAGAACTCTTATCGAGTTGCAATTGCTGAAACCGCAACCCCGATAAATTGACAGCACTCTGCGCTTGTACGGTATAAAGAGTAAGGTTGAGTATTAGTAAAATAATAAATCGTTTCATGTTATATTTTTTTTATTCTTCGATCTCATAGACCATTCTACCATCAGAGGCCTGAATGATAATTCGCTTGGGGTAAACGTAGAAGGTTCCTACGCCGCTTCCGTCATTAGGATTCATACAAGATCGTAAGATCATAGAAAGTTCATCGCTAGAAACATTCCTATCGCAATTCATAAAATAGAACTTCACTCCATTTTTATTGGTAAAGGTTACGCCATAAGTATTCAATGGCGAGATATAGCCATACTGAATAACAAGCCCGGTCTGTTCGTTCTTGAATTTTTTGCCTTCAATCATCATCTCGATCCTGGACTGACCAAAACCATTAAATGACATTGCTATCAAAAGAAATAAAAGGATCAATGAATAATTTCTCATAGGGATTACGTTTTTAAAGTGAGCAAAATTTTAAAGCCGTAGTTTTCACGGCTATTTAAATATAGTAAAAAAAAGTAATAACTGATCTTACAAGCTAGTAAAAGGGCTATTTCCAGGGGCAGGGGATCACACCGGGCGTTGAATTTCGCTGCCTGAAAATAAAGGATATCTCCAGCGTTCTGGGATTGGAAAGACCCAGATTTTGCTTCGAAACCGTCACGTCGTAAGTAGCTCCCACAAACACATTTTCAATTTGCACGCCCCAAAAAGGAACTACCGCATCATTGGAGCGATACCAGGCACCCATATACATAATATTTCGTCTTTGGGTGTTAGAAATATCAACTCCCAAACTAGAGCCCGCCGAAAAATAAGCTTGTCTACTTTGGGTGTGAAAAATAGAATTGAAATTTACGAGCAAAGTTCCGGTAAGATCATACTCCAAATTCAAATGTCCTACAAACCGCATGGGCAAAAATTGCATAGGATCCGACAAAAAAGTTTGCTTTGGTCTGTTTACATTAAAAGCGGCTACCCCGGCATTCATGCTAATTCGATCCCGAGAAAACGAGTAGAGTAAGCCACCCCCCAGCGATACAAAGGGTTTCATGGTAGAGAGTGCCGTTTCGCCAGGTGATATGGCCGCACTAAAACCACCGCTGGTAAATTGCTCACCAAATGTCAAGGCACTTAAGTCTAACGATCTCGAAAAGAACTGTCCCGAAAGTCCTACTCCTATAAACGATTCTTCGTTGATATTGACATGATATCCGACGGTTGTAGAGGCAATATTACTTTTAAAAGCGCCATTAAGAGACTGATCCGACATAAAGGCCCCTGAAACACCAAAACGACTGTTGCCGGTTATTCCTTTCAATAACCGGGTTTCAAAATTAACAGAAGCGGTATTGAATGGTGTTTCTGCATTATTCCACTGCTGCCTAACATTACCTGTAACACGCCAATCGGACGAAGAAGAGCCGGTCAATGCTGGATTGACCAAGTACCCAGAATTAAAAAACTGAGAAAAATGCGGATCCTGCGCGTTGACCCCCGTATAGGACAAGCACCCCAAGAGCAAAACAAAAGAGAGTCTACAGATCATATCAAAGCAAGATTAGCATTCATCATCGTAATAATATGGTTTGACCACGGCGTATCACTTTAGAACCATTTTCGCCCAGGCCCTCTGCGATCCAGACATAGGTCTCCAAGGGTTGCTTTTGTCCGTTGAATGTTCCGTCCCATAACTGAGCAGGATCATTGGTTTCGAAAAGCAGTTGCCCCCAACGATTAAAGACCCTAAAATATAGTAGACGGGAAATGCCTACCAAAAAGATATCTAACCGATCGTTATGTCCATCGCCATTGGGACTAAAGGCCTTTGGAACAAAAATGTCTATATTCTTAAAGATCCGCACTAACTGGGTGTCAATCGTAACACATCCGGAGGCCGCCTCGATCCTGATCAAGAAGTTAGTTTCAAACTGACTTCGATAGACGGGATTTCGAATAAGATGGTTATTAAGGCCGAAAATAGGAGCCCACTCGAACTTGATACCGATGTTGCGCGCAGAGAGTTGCTTATTGGTATTGAATAAAGCATTGATAGGTGTGTAACGAATGCCGGGAACGGGCTTTTCAAGTGGGATCGTCTTTTTTGAGACAGTAGCGAAATTAGGACACTTTATAGGTGTTGCCGTAAGCGTTATCTCTTGATTGCCGGCTACTGTAAATGTGTGAACGGGCTCAAATAAGGTAGATGAAGCGGTGCCACCAAAACTCCATTGCCACAAGACATTGCCGCTGCGTAGGGTATCACTTAAATTCTTAAAAGAGATGGGCTGAAGTATACAGTAGCTGGAAAAACTAAAGTTTACAGTAGGCCTATCATATAATTTTAATCGCACAGATCCCTGTGCCCAATCCTTACAACCTTGTGCAGAGATGAGCTCCACACTATATTGCCCGGGCAATAATGCAAGGTAGGTATTGCTAACAGCCCCTGCAATGGCGGTACCATCAAAGTACCACTGATAGGTGGCTCCCCCGGTAGCAGTTAATGAAAGTGGAGTCCCTGCACAGATATAATCAACGGAAGGAAGTTGGAGTACTCCGGTAGGAAGCGGATGAACGACCACCACTGTCGAAACACTAGTTCGAGCACAGCCAAAGCTATTGGACGCGATCAACTCGTAAGAACCACTTTGTTGCACGAGTAGCTGATTACCGGTCGCCCCTGTAATCAACACTCCATCCTTGTACCACTGTAACCCCACCAAATTACCACTGCCGGGCTGAACGGTCGCAAATAAGGTTACGGAACCTCCTTGACAAAAACTCAAGTTACCCGAAGCGGTAATGGCAATAGTGGGATTGGCGTAAACGGCAACGGACCTACGTGTGGTATCGATACATCCTTTATCGGAGACAATATTTAGTAGAACAGAGTAATTGCCTACGGCCGGAAAACTATAACTAACTGTTGTTCCGGAAGCTGTGGTTCCGTTTCCAAAATTCCAATTCGAAGAAACGATAGCGCCGGGTGTAATCGTTGATGTACTGGCAAACGTAAAACTATTGCCTAAGAAACATTGAGAGGCAGGAGAAGTAAAGGAAGCACGAGGTTGAGGATGGACTTGCAGCGTTCTAGTAGCGGTATCTGCACATCCATTACTG
>JBJTWT010000035.1:0-6265 GCA_046081865.1 Sphingomonadales bacterium | reverse complement strand
TTTTGAATTCCATTTTCGATCAACTGAGCTATGCGTTTACGGTAGGTGCGGCGCTGAATTTGAAAGTTAGACAGATAGGGTTCTTGTAAATGTTTCCATTCCCGGTCACTCACATAAACTTGCTCATAATTATCGATCATCTGTCTGATGTGAAATCGTAATACCGCCTCTAGTGCCGACAATGCTGATTGTCGCGTATTCTCGATCTGATCCATGTGCATATTAAAATGGTTGGCCATTTCAAAACAAATAGCCTCCAGGATCTCATTCTTAGAGCTAATATGGTTATACAAACTGGCCGCCTCTAGCCCCACCACCTCTGCCAGATCGCGCATGGAAGTAGCCGCAAATCCGCGTTGGCGAAACATGGTCGCTGCCTTTTGCAGGATCAGTCCTTTCTTTGAAGCTTTTTTCCGAATTGCCTTTGCCATAGCTTGTGATATAGGGTTGGAAAGGTACATAAATAATACCTTTTTTAGGTTGTAGAATTATTATAGGTTTGCACCCTATGTCATTAATTACCGTTGGAACCATGGCCTTTGATGCCATCGAAACCCCCTTTGGAAAGACAGACCGTATTGTCGGTGGCTCTGCTACCTATGTTGCCTATGCGGCCAGCAATTTTGTAACGCCCGTTCAACAGATCTCTATTGTTGGGTACGATTTTCCAAACGAGGAAATGGAAGAGCTTCGTCGTCGGGGTGTACAGACCGAGGGAGTGGAGGTAGTAGCCGACAAAAAATCCTTTTTTTGGAGTGGCCGCTATCACGCCGACATGAACAGTCGCGATACACTGGTGACCGATCTGAATGTATTAGCCGATTTTGATCCAAAAGTGCCTGCCAGTTATCAGGGTGCCGAGTTCTTGATGCTTGGAAATCTGCAGCCTCGTATGCAGATGAATGTTATTCAGGAATTAACGCAACGCCCCCGTCTTATTGTCATGGATACCATGAATTTCTGGATGGAGACGGCCATGAACGAACTTAAGATCGTACTGCGTTATGTAGATATGCTAATGGTCAATGATGTCGAAGCGCGTCAACTCTCCGGTGAATATTCTTTGGTAAAGGCCGCCCGCGCTATCTTAGCCATGGGGCCTCGTTATTTGATCATCAAAAAAGGAGAACATGGCGCGTTGCTCTTTCAACAAGACGAAGTATTCTATGCGCCGGCTCTTCCGTTAGAAGATGTATTTGATCCTACTGGAGCCGGTGACACCTTTGCCGGCGGATTTATTGGCCATATTGCCAAGACCGGAGATATCTCTTTCGAAAACATGAAGCGTGGTATCATCGTGGGGTCAGCCATGGCTAGTTTCTGTGTAGAAAAATTTGGTCCCACGAGACTTAAAGAGATCGGTAAAAAAGAAATTCATGACCGCATCCGGCAGTTCAAAGAATTGGTCAGTTTTGATATCGAATTATCTTAGTTACAATTTTTACTTTCTGGCAAACGAATAACCGAACTTGAAACCTAACCAAACAGGCCAAAATCCATTTTGGTTAAAGTGAGGGGTAAGAGCGGCGCCCCAGGTTATGCCACCATTCTTCGGTTGTCTTCTATAGCCAAGTGTCAGGTGGCCGTACAATGAATTTTTATTTTCTATACTAAGACCAATAACATCTACAGGAAAGGGATTACAATTTCCTCCGGGGCACCAGTAATCGTAGGAGTCCTGGTAGTGTAAGAAAGTAGCACCCACGCCGGCTTCGAAAAAATGTTTATTGTCTTTCGTAAGTAACCAGTTTACTCCAACCGGTACGGTAAATACCTTTTCGTAGCTGCCGCTAAACCCGCCAATGCCGGCTTTTATTCCGACACCATCGGATTGCTTCTGCAGACGTCTTTCATACATTACATTAAAGGCTATGCCGTTTCCCCCTAACTCCACATATACGTTTTGCCGGGGAGTCAGCTCAGAAAATTTACTTTCGACTGCTTGAGAATGGGCATTGGTTAGTAATAAAAAGTGAAAACTTAGCGTGAGAAGCAATGTTATTTGGAAGAATCTCATAAAGTTTAATTTTTAGACAGCTGCAAGATAAGATCTATTACTTCACTTAAGCCATCTACATGTTAAATGTTTCTGAAACCTACCGCCATAGGGAAACTCCGAATCGATAAAATGTTTTAGCCCCTTTCAATGTATAGTGAGTGATCACTATCAAGTAATTGGCAGATGCCAGTAGTATTCCTTGCTGGTCTCTTCCATCCCAATACCATTGTCCGCTGCTTCCGAGCAATGTTCTTGTAGCAAGCATCCGCACTAAGCGTCCTGCTGCATCCAAAATTTGCACTGATGCAAGAGTGCCAGGTTCGTGTGTGGTATAGCTAATTACACAGAAGTCATCTTGGCCATCAAGGTTGGGAGTAATTAACCGTGTTTTTACTGAAAATCCAGCTGTTTTTAAATCAGACCTATATTGAGAATTTTTTCTTGTCGGTGTGGCAAATCCTTCTGTCTGAGCAGCACTATGCCAATTGGAAGCCGATTGCGTTCGCTCATTGGGGTTGATTCGCTCCAGTGATACGCCTTCTTTTTCTTGCAATAATGGGAAATGCCAGTCTTCGTTATAATGAAGTTCATCTATTATGATTTGTTGGGGATCGGTCAATATCAACCACCCTTCATTATCAGGTAAAGTAGGGAATCCCGTGATTTGAAAAAAATGGGCGGGAGATCTTACCAAGTATTGTTGCGCCACCAGTAAAGGGTCGCTGCTAAAAGCCACATATTCTTTTGGGAAAAGCAACCTGGGTGTTGTACTTAGGCGTATAAAACTTCCCAGTGTGCCCATTGCTTGCCTTTTGGTAAAATAAAGCGAGGATAGATCGATGATCTTTTTGCTGTTATTGTACAATTCCACGAAATCACTACCTCCGGCTCTGGGGTTAAAGAGAATTTCATTTATCACCAGATCATGGGGCCGACACACAGAGGCCAAACCTGTTGGTAGGGTTATGGCCCCGGCTATATCGGGGGCATGACAACTTTTGATCCCCGTTATTGTAAGCGAGTAAATGGTATCGGCATGCAATGGGCGATTCAATTTACAAACAACGATAGTATGTAAGGGGTCTATCGTTCGTGCAGCGATCACTTCGATATCATTATTTATTTTATATAGAGCAGCACGCACTGACCATCCACTATCTATCGTAGAGGAGAATTGAATCCGAATACTATCTTGGGCGGATGCGTACGAATGAATAACTGTGGGTAAGGGTACTGTTGTTTGCGCATCTTGTGTAGCGTTAGCCGATCCGGGGGTGCCGCCCTTTGCATGAGTACTCGATTTCCAATTATTTTTTCCGGCACAGGGCCATCGTTGATCGACCAGCTCAAGGGACCAGCCTCCCTCTGCTTTTAAAGAGTTGCCGTACCAGGTTTTATCGTAAGCGACAGCGTGAGTTATACTTCCCGACGGATGACGAAGCCAAACGGTGGTGCCATCATTGTCCAGCAAGGGAAAACCGGTAACTGCTAGTGCTTTACCCGATAAAGAGATCGAGGGCAAGGCAGCAGGGGAGCATAAGATGAGTAAGCTGTCGGGTGCCAGCCAATAAAATGGAAATGGACCTGACAACGAAATGTTAGTACCCACTCTCCATTGCTGTAATTGAATGGGCTGGCGGGTACCATTACGAATCTCTATCCATTCGAATGCGGGTAATCCCACACTGGGTGTTGGATCCGGCATTAATTCTGTAATGTATATGTCGTGGTGGGATTGTGCGATCGTCGCCCCTGATAGGATAAGCCATATTGCCACTAAGTAGATCCGCATCTTACCAAATCAATCATTTGGCAAGAGGATCGGCAAGTGGTTTTATAACGCAGAAAAACGAGAATAAAAACTTATCGCTGCAATAGTGTCAAAAATTCTGCTTCAGAAATTATGCGAATGGTATTGATCTTTTTGGCTTTTTCTAATTTAGTGCCGGCGTCCTCTCCGCTAACAAGATAATCGAGTTTGGCGCTTACGCCTCCCAATACGATCCCACCTTCGCTGCGCACCATCTCTTCTGCAGCCGATCTTTTAAGTGTGGGCAATGTTCCGGTAAACAAAAACGTTTTTCCAGTTACATTGCCGCCAGTTGTAGTGTCTTTCTTCTCGTTGCGAAGCGAAAGCCCCAGCTTTTCCAGGGTTTTGATCATTTCAATATTTTGTTTGTTGCTAAAAAAATCATGGATGCTTCCCGTTACTTTGGGACCCACATCTTCCAGCTCTAGCAACTGCTCTACCGTGAATTTTTCAAAGTCCAGTAAGTGATCAACCGCTGCTGCCAGGGTGCGGGCCGTGGTCTCTCCGACAAAGCGTATTCCCAATGCATAGATCAGCCGATGTAGTGGTTGCGAGGTAGATCCTGCTATGGCCGTTTGCAGATTCTCGATCGATTTTTTCCCAAATCCCTCTTTATTTTCCAAAGCTGAAAAATCGAAGGTGTAAATACTTGGGATATCGCGTAGCAGTCGCCGCTCGTAAAATTTGCGAATATTGGCCTCTCCCAGTCCGCGAATGTCCATCGCATCCTTACTGACAAAATGAATGATGCGCTCTACCACTTGAGCCGAACATTCTATATTGATACAGCGCCATACAGCCTCTTCTTCTTCTTTAAATAAGCGGCTGGTACATACCGGACACTGTACAGGAAACACGATCTTTTTTTCTTTCCCCTTTCTAAGGTCTGGCAGCGATTTGACGATCTGTGGAATTACATCGCCCGCCCTTTCGATCAGCACCTGATCGCCAATGCGTAGATCTTTTTCTGTAATATACTCTTCGTTGTGAATGGAGATGCTCGATACCATTACCCCACCCACCGCAACGGGGGTCAATTTTGCAACGGGTGTTACCGCGCCGGTTCGTCCCACTTGAAACTCCACCCCCGTAAGCTGTGTGGTAGCCTGACGCGCTTTGAACTTAAATGCTACGGCCCAGCGAGGATGATGGGAGGTCATTCCCATTTTCTCTTGCAAACCGATCTCATTTACCTTGATGACCATACCGTCAATTTCATAGGGCAGTTCATCACGCACTGATTCATAGTGAGCGCAGTAATCAATTACTTCGTTGATGCTATGGCATACTTTCTTTTCGAGATGCGGACTTCTAAAGCCCAGCTCCCAGAGATAGGCCAGTGAGTTTGTATGTGTTTGTAAATCGGTGGGCAAGGAAGCACCGGGCTTTGTTCCGGTGTAGCTGATATGATAAACGAATACCTCTAGTTTTCTTTTGGCGGCCTCTGCGGGATCCTTTAGGCGTAAGGTACCGGCCGCCGCGTTGCGTGGATTGGCCAGTGGCGAAAGACCCTCTTGTGCCAGTGATTCATTAAAGCGGTGAAAGTTCTCTTTGTTGATCAGCACCTCGCCCCTGATCTCGATCTCCTCGATTCCGGTGGCAGCGAAGCCGGCCGACAGCGGTATCGTTCTGACCTGTTTTACATTGGCGGTTACATCGTCGCCCTGTAATCCGTCCCCACGGGTGGCGGCCCTTATCAACAGATCGTTCTTATAAATAAGCGAAATGCTGCTACCATCAAATTTGGGCTCTACACAGTAAGCCACATCCGACAGACCCGTCAGCTCCTTGACCCTGCGGTCAAAGTCGTGCAGGTCTGCTGCGTTGTAGGAGTTGTCTAACGACAACATCGGTACTAAATGCTGTACCGTGGGAAAAGACCGCGTAAGGTCCTTGGCCACTCGTTGGGTGGGAGAATCAGGAGTAATTAGCGATGGATGGGATTGCTCTAACTTTTCGAGGGACTTAAAAAGTAGGTCGTATTCAAAATCAGACAATAGCGGATCGTTTACCACGTAATACCGATACTCATGAAAACGCAATACCCCGCGCAGCGATTCAATTTCTTCTTGTTCAATGCCTTTACCTTTTTGTTCTTTTAGAAGCTGTTGGGTAAGGCGCTGCCAGTGCAGGGTATCGTTCTTATTGTATTTGCCGGCCATTGCGGTGTAAAGGTAAGTCGGACCCTGCGGTTTGAAGGGTCTCTTTGGGCGTTCGCCAAAAAAAATTAGAACAGCTTAATGTGTTTCAAGTACATATTTGTATTTTTATTATCGACCCTTAATGCTGCCGTATGAAAAAGACCCTGCTGCTACTTAGCTTGCTCGCTTGGTTTGTATTGTCTGCCCAAGCTCAGTTGCTTACTTGCAATCCTCTTTTTCCAAGAGATAATGATAATGTTTCCATCATTGTCGATGCTACCAAAGGCAATGGCGGACTCAATAATTACGCAAACC
>JBJTWT010000034.1:0-17918 GCA_046081865.1 Sphingomonadales bacterium | reverse complement strand
GTTTGCGTGTCATGTGGTACTTTTACCGTTAATGGCATCACCATCTTTTCGAGGTTTTCGATAGTGATCTCGGCTCCATTGGCCATATCGCCTTTTTTGTAACGCACCTCACGTACCGATACATCCAATTTCCAACTATTGAGTACCCAGCCTCTCCAAAACCAGCCAAGGTCTTCGCCCGAAACATTCTCCATGGTATGAAAAAAGTCCCAAGGGCTAGGATGCTTAAAGGCCCAGCGTCGAACGTATTCCTTTAAGCCCATATCAAAGCGCTCGGCACCCAAAACTTGGCTGCGCAGTTGTGTCAGCATCTGACCGGGTTTTAAATAGGCTGAAATCCCCAAATTATTTTGCTGAATCACATCGGGGATATTGTATAGCCCATCCATTTTTTCGCCAAAGACCATCTTGACCATGAAGGGGGAGCTAGGATCGGGAAAGAACGAAGGTTTGAACTCTGCGTTATTGAAGGCTTCTGTAGACAGATCGTTGATAAAGGTGTTGAACCCTTCGTCCATCCAGGCATATTTTCTTTCGTTGCTGCCTACGATCATAGGAAACCACGTATGTCCAAATTCATGGTCCGTTACGCCCCATAATTCTTCGCCCATACTTTTCGATGAGCAAAAGACGATTCCCGGATATTCCATTCCTCCTACTATGCCGGCCACGTTGGTGGCGGCGGGGTAGGGATACTCGAACCATTTTTTAGAGTAGTGCTCAATGGAGCCCTTGACCATTTCTGTAGAGCGTTGCCATCCATTCTTACCAATGCTCTCTTCGGGATAGGCGCTAATGGCCATCGATCTCTTACCGCTGGGCAGGTCTATCTTGGCGGCATCGATGATAAAAGCTTTCGATGCGGCCCAGGCTGCATCGCGTGCATTGGTGATCTTGAATTTCCAGGTAAGACTTGGCATAAGGGGGCGAGAAGAAGACTCGTTGATCTCTGTAGCACTGCGGATCATCACTGTGGTGTTGGAGGCAGCCGCTTGCTCCCATCTTTTTTGTTGCGTAGGGGTATAGCATTCCTTGGCATTGAGTAACTCGCCGGATCCTACCACTATAATATTGGCAGGGGTGGTTACACTAAAATCGATATCTCCATATTCAAGATAAAATTCTCCCGCACCAAGATATGGCATCGTATTCCACCCCTGCAGATCATCATAAACGCACATTCTGGGAAACCACTGTGCGATCTCATAGATCCAACCATTTTTAGTAAGCAATCTACCCATACGATCGGTACCATATTCGGGTATCTCAAATTGGTAGCTCAATTTAAGGCGTAGTTTCTCGCCCTTTATCAATGGGTTTTTAAGCCAGATCTGCATACGGGTATCGGTAGTAATTTGATTGGCCGGCGCCCCCCAACTGCCAGCTGTTTCTACTTGTAGGTTATTGATGTTGTACCCATCGGTAAATCCACCATTAGCCCAGCGTCCGCCTGTTTCGGTAGTTGTAGCGGAGGCACGTGAATCGCGTTTGTAAATATTTTGATCTAGCTGTAACCAAAGAAATCGTAATGCATCGTTGCTGTTATTACTGTAGGTAATGATCAGCTCTCCACTTATAGTATGCGTTATAGTATCGAGACGACACTGAATCGAGTAATCGGCCCGGTTTTGCCAATAGCGAGGGCCTGGCTCTCCACTGGCGCTGCGCATCTCATTGCCGGGATAAGGATAGAACTGAGGGTGAAAGGTCTCACGATGGTCGTAATTGGATTGGGCGTTAAGCATACCAGAGAACCAACACAAAACCATGGTAGCGAGCCAAGCAAATCGAGTTGACATAAGCATTAATTTAAAATTCAGCGACCGTAAAAAAAGATCAGGGAAAAAGCTTTTCGGCTATGGCAATACTGTCGGGTTTGCCTACATCCACAACATGGTCCTTACTGTGCTCAAAACCCACTATCGGATAATCGACTGCCAGTTTAAGATAGACGTCGATAAGAGAGAATTTCTTGCCAAAACCATATCCCTGCATCAAATTAAAAACGCTATAATCAAAGAGTGCCACACAGCTGTATGCAAAGGGATGCAGCGAGGGGCTAGGGATGGCGATCTTCTCCTCTCCGGTTTTATTGTTGCGCCAGCCACAGAGTCGTTGCGCCGGGTCAAACAGTAAAGAGCGAGAACTCTCCCGGCGAGTTATCCCAACGGTTATAAGGGGCTCTTGCTGATCGTGAAACTCTATCAGTTTCGCTATGTGTAAATTGGTAAGGATATCGGCATTGCAAGTAAGAAAACGTTGATTCTCCTCAAAAAGGGATTTTGCTTTTAAGAGTCCTCCTCCGGTGTCGAGCAACTCGGCCCTCTCGTCGCTAATAAGAATATCGGAGCCCCATCCTCTATTTTTTTCTACTTCTTCTTCTATTTGGTCCGCAAAGTGATGAACATTGATCACCACATTAAAGATCCCGAAGCCTTGCAGGTACTCGATGTTGCGTTGTAGCAAACTTTTGCCATTGACCAGCGCCAGAGCCTTGGGATGCTTATCGGTCCAGGGTTTAAAGCGAGTGCCAAGCCCTGCACAAAATATCATGGCGCGTGTAATCATAGATGTTATTGGGCGGCAGGAGTGTTATTCCAATTCTTCTCTTCTTGCACCACATGATGTAACGCAACCTTAACCTTGAATTTATTGCGCAAATGTCGGGCCATTTCATCGGCGGCATAGACACTGCGGTGTTGTCCACCCGTACAACCAAATCCTACGATCAGACTTTCGAACCCTCTTTTTATATAGTCCTCAACGGTCATGTCGACAATATCAAAAACAGAATGTAAAAAAGATGGCATATTGGTTTGTTGCTCTAAAAAGTCTCGCACGGGTTTATCGCGGCCGGTCAGGGTCTTCATGCTTTCGATACGGCCAGGGTTTAGTATGCCACGGCAATCGAACATAAAACCACCCCCATTGCCCGACGTATCGGCTGGATGTCCATTGCGATACGAGAAGCTGTACACTTTTACCTCGAGTGGCGTGGTGTCGGTGGCTTGTGTGGGAGTAAACTGTTCGATCACTTCTTGGCTGGTGCAGATATCCAGTACCTTTTTGAATTCTGGAACGGCGATGCCCACACTGTGTTGACTTAAGAATTCGTTGAGGTTTCGCAGCGCCAGTGGAATGCTGGTTAGAAACTGGGCTTTTCTTTCAAAAAGTCCTCTGAACCCATAGGCGCCCAATACTTGTAATAAACGGATCAGTACATAGCCGTTGTACTGACTCTTGAATAACTTCCTGTCGAGGGTGCTGTCGATCGTCTTTTCAAACGTGTCCATATAGTCTTTTAGTAGACTAGACTTCCAATCTGCCGACAGGTTGGCACGTGCCTGCCACAGCAACGAGGCAAGGTCGTACTGTGGAGCTCCCTTCATTCCCCCCTGGTAGTCTATAAAATGCACCTGGCCCTCCTGGCCGATCATAATATTGCGGCTCTGAAAATCGCGAAACAAAAAGTACTGATACTCGGTATGCGTCAGGTAATTGCTAAGCGCCTCAAAATCGTCTATTAGTTTTTGTTTGTCGTAAGGACGGCGTAGCGCATCTAAAAAATAATATTTAAAGTAAAGCAGATCGGCTAAGATGGCTTGTTTGCCAAACACTTTATTGGTAAGACATTTATTATAATTGAGTCCCTCGTCTCCTTTTACCTGCAACTCCACCAGGGCTTTGGTGGTCTTTGAAAAAAGTTGGTAGACCTCATCGGTAAACCCCTTGCTCTCGAGGTGATCAAGTAAGGAGGTGTCTCCCAGATCTTCTTGCAGATAAAATTGCCGGTCTTCGCTGATCGCTAATATGGCCGGAACCGCTAACCCTTTTTTTGTAAAGTGGTCACTAAAATAAAAGAAGGTCTCGTTCTCTTTGATGTTGTTGCCAAAGGTCCCGATAACGGACTCTTGCGAGCCTCGCAGCCGAAAATATCTTCGCTCGCTGCCACTTTGCGGAAGCACGTCTAGCGAGGCGGGGGCCACCCCTTTGTAGCGGGTATACAGGGCTGTTACGGCATCTATCCAATGCTGCATGCAACAAATGTAGGTAACCCCTTTCATTTCTAAGGATTAAGGATACTAACACTCATTCGTTTTTTGTTAATTTTGCAAAGTCTTAACCCATGCATCCTTGCACCTTATGGCTCAATCTACCGTTGCCAAGATCAGAATTGTTACTGCCGCCAGTTTATTTGATGGGCATGATGCGGCTATCAATATCATGCGTCGCATCTTGCAACAGCTAGGCGCCGAGATCATTCACCTGGGTCACAACCGTTCGGTCAAAGAGATCGTGGAGACGGCCATCGAAGAAGATGTGCAGGGTATTGCCATTACCAGTTACCAAGGCGGGCATGTTGAGTTTTTTAAATACATGAAAGACCTGCTTGTCCAAAACGGATGTGGTCATATCAAGATCGTGGGCGGTGGCGGAGGCACTATTCTTCCTGATGAGATCGAGGAGTTACAGGCCTATGGTATTGACCGTATCTTTTCGCCAGACGACGGACGTCGAATGGGGTTGGAAGGTATGATCGCAGCCGTAATTAATCTTTGTAAAGAAGCCACGGTAGCTACATTGACCCAATGTCCTAAGAACCCCCTTGGGGAGCAACGCCCGGTTATTCATATTGCACGCGCCATTAGCTTGGCAGAAAAGGGAGAATCGTATCAGCCCCTTTTGAGCGATGTAGGTCTTGCGCCCGCGGCCTCTGCAGCCCCTGTGTTCGGTATTACCGGAACCGGAGGTGCCGGAAAGAGCAGTGTGACCGACGAGATCGTTAGACGCTATCTCAACAATTTTACCGATAAGACCATTGCGGTGATATCGGTAGACCCCTCTAGAAAAAAGACCGGTGGTGCGTTGCTGGGAGATCGAATTCGGATGAATGCCATCAATCATCCGCGGGCCTACATGCGTTCGCTGGCTACCCGAGATGATAATACAGCCCTTAGTGCTGCCCTGCGTGACGCTATTGCCATTTGTCAGCAAGCCGCTTTCGATCTTATTATCATCGAAACGGCAGGAGTTGGGCAAAGTGATGCCAGTATTTTAGATCACTGTCAGGTAAGCATGTATGTGATGACGCCCGAATATGGGGCCGCCACACAACTCGAAAAGATCAATATGCTCGACTATGCCGATCTGATCTGTTTAAATAAATTCGATAAGGCCGGGGCCCTCGATGCGCTCAACGATATTCGTAAGCAATACAAGCGCAATCATCAACTATTTACCGCTAAGGACGAGGAGATCCCGGTAGTGGGCACCATGGCCAGTAAGTTCAATGACGAAGGGGTCAATCATCTTTTCGAACTTTTATTACAAAAGATCCAGCAGAAGACCGGTGTTACGTTCGGCACCATACAATTTTCTGCCACCGCACAACTTTCACAGGCCATCATTCCGTCTAGCAGAGTACGTTATTTGGCAGAGATAGCCAGCAACAACCGGGAGTACGACGCGCTGGTCAAAGAGCAAGTCGCCCTTGCCTCAAAATGGTATCAATTGCAAGGCGTACTAAAGAACAAGGAATTGGCTGCCGCAACCGATAAAAAATTGTATGCCGAGCTGGTTGGTGTCTTACAAGCGCAGATCGATCAACTTACCGAACAGCTTACCCCTGTTAGCCGAAAGCTCATCAAGAACTGGCCCGATAAAATGGCGGCCTATCAAAAAGACTTTTATGAGTATACGGTTCGCGAAAAAGTGATCAAGCAGCCCATGACCTCCACTAGCTTAAGCGGTACTCGTATACCCAAAGTGGTGCTACCCACCTACAAGGACTGGGGCGATCTGCTGCAATGGCAAGCACAAGAAAATGTGCCCGGCCATTTTCCATTTACGGCAGGTGTTTTTCCGTTAAAAAGAGAGGGAGAAGATCCCACCCGCATGTTCGCCGGCGAAGGAGGTCCCGAAAGAACCAATAAGCGCTTTCATTATGTGAGTGTCGATCAGCCTGCCAAGCGACTTTCGACCGCTTTCGATTCGGTAACGCTCTATGGAGAGGACCCCGATCATCGCCCCGATATCTATGGCAAAGTGGGCAACAGTGGTGTTAGTATCGCCACTGTGGATGATGCCAAAAAACTTTACAGCGGATTTGATCTTTGTGATCCCAAGACCTCTGTGTCTATGACGATCAATGGTCCGGCGCCTATTATTCTCGCTTTTTTTATGAATGCCGCCATCGATCAGCAGTGCGAAAAAAAGATCGTAGCGTTAGGACTTCAGGGTACCATCAACCAAGCTTTTGAAAAGAAATACCCCGGACTCGAACGCCCTCGCTATAATAATCCACTGGCTCCGGAAGGATTACCCGACAGGCATAATGGTCTTGGATTGGCACTGCTTGGACTCAGTGGCGAAGATGTATTGCCTGCCGATGTTTATCAACAGTGCAAGACCGCTGCCTTGCAACAGGTACGCGGTACGGTACAGGCCGATATCTTAAAAGAGGACCAAGCTCAAAATACCTGCATCTTTTCTACTGAGTTTGCTCTAAAGCTAATGGGGGATGTGCAGCAGTTTTTTATTGAGCAACAGGTTAGAAATTTCTACTCTGTTTCTATCAGCGGCTATCATATTGCCGAAGCCGGTGCCAATCCCATTACTCAATTGGCCTTTACGCTGGCCAATGGATTTACGTTCGTGGAGTATTACCTGAGTCGGGGCATGAATATCGATGACTTTGCGCCTAATCTTTCGTTTTTCTTTAGTAATGGCATGGATCCCGAGTACAGTGTGATCGGTCGAGTAGCCAGGCGTATCTGGGCCAAGGCTATGAAGTATAAGTACAAGGCCAATAAGCGCAGTCAGATGTTAAAGTATCATATTCAAACCTCAGGCCGCTCCTTGCACGCACAAGAGATCGACTTTAATGATATCCGTACTACCCTGCAAGCGCTCTATGCCATTTATGATAATTGTAATTCCCTTCACACCAATGCGTACGATGAGGCCATCACCACACCTACCGAAGAGAGTGTACGCCGGGCCATGGCCATTCAACTTATCATCAATAGAGAATTGGGCTCTGCCAAAACAGAGAATATGACACAGGGTTCTTTTGCGGTAGAGGAACTCACCAACTTGGTAGAAGAGGCCGTGCTGGCAGAGTTTGATCGACTTACGGAACGAGGCGGGGTATTGGGCGCTATGGAGAGAATGTATCAGCGTAATAAGATACAAGAAGAAAGTCTTTATTACGAACACCAAAAACATACCGGCGAGTTGCCTATTATCGGGGTCAATACTTTCTTAAATAAAAAAGGGTCACCCACCATCATTCCCGGCGAAGTGATTAGAAGTAACGAGCAGGAAAAAGAGCAGCAGATCAATAATCTCCGCAAATTTCATGTTCGCCATGCTGCGGTGGCCAATAAACAATTGCAGCGTTTGCAGCAGGTGGCCATCGAAAATGGCAATCTCTTCGCTGAGCTGATGGAGACAGTCAAGTGCTGCTCCCTAGGGCAGATCACACAGGCCCTCTATCAAGTAGGCGGCCAATATCGCAGAAACATGTAAGTGTTATCGTAATATCCGGGCTACCATATGGGCACAATTCGTTATCTTCGTAAGCGAAAGTTCTTATTTTGAATTAATGCACCTCTGTTTTGCGCTTTACTGATTTTAATTTTCATCCTTCATTGTTAGAAGGTATTGAAGCCTCTCACTACGAAACTGCCACCCCTGTTCAAGAAAAAGTGATCCCTCCTATTTTGGAAGGTCGCGACATTATCGCCTCTGCTCAGACGGGTACGGGCAAGACCGCTGCCTTTTTATTGCCGGTCATGAATCGGCTGCTAACGGAGCCCTTAGAAGGGGCCGTAGGGGCTGTGATCGTGGTACCTACCAGAGAGTTGGCCATTCAAATTGCACAGCATATCGAAGGGCTGTCTTATTTTACCAACCTAAGTTCGATCGCCATTTATGGCGGCAGCGATGCACAAAACTTTGTAGCCGAAAAAAAGGCCTTACAGATGGGTGCCGATATAATCGTTTGCACGCCCGGTCGAATGATCGCCCATTTGAACATGGGGTATGTAAATTTTAAGCAGCTTCGTTTCTTAGTATTGGACGAGGCTGACCGCATGCTCGACATGGGTTTTCAAGATGATATCAATAAGATCATTACTCATCTACCCGCCAAACGCCAGAATCTTTTGTTCTCGGCTACCATGCCAGAGAAAATCCGTTCACTTGCCAAGCGTATCTTACAAGATCCCATCGAAGTCAATATTGCCATTTCTCGTCCGCCCGATAAGATCGTTCAACGTGCCTTTGTGGTCTACGAGCAGCAAAAGATCCCCGTTATTCAGCATATTCTTACGACAACTCCTTACAAGAATGCTCTTATTTTTTGCAGCCGCAAGCAAACGGTAAAGGAACTTACGCGTCAGTTAAAGCGGACGGGATTACCGGTGGAGGAAATTCATAGCGATCTAGAGCAATCACAACGCGAAAATGTATTGGGGGCATTTGCCAGTGGTCGCGTTCCTTTGCTGGTCGCCACCGATATTCTCAGTCGCGGAATTGACATTGACACCATCGATCTTGTAATAAACTATGACGTGCCATCAGATGGCGAGGATTATGTACACCGCATTGGTCGTACCGCTCGCGCCGAGGCAGACGGTACTGCCTATACCCTTGTTAGCGAAATGGACCAGCGAAAGTTCGGCTCTATCGAGCAATTGATCGGAAAAGTGGTCGACAAAGTTACGTTGCCTTCGTCGTTGGGACCCGCCCCCCAGTACGATCCCAAGCGTAAAAGTAGTGGTGGCGGCGTACATCGGGAAAGGGGAGCCGCCGGTAGAGGATCTGGTAAAGGGCATAACAGGGGCCGTAGTAATCGACCCACGCCGGGATCTAACCGCGCCACCTTGTAAGAATGATAAAGCTGTTGTATGACTAGGTTTTTATGCTTTATACTTTCAACCGTCTTATGGATTGCAATGGATGGCTGCGGCACTCATAAATATGCCGCCACCAACCGCGTTTACAAAAAGCAAGTAAGATCGTTTGCCAAAATACTGCGTGCTTATCCTATCAAGGATTCTTTTGCTACGGCTACCCCCTGGGTGGGCACGACCAATTTTTCTATGCGTCGCCCCAGCTTGGTAGTGATCCATCATACGGCACAAAAAAGTTGCGACCAAACCCTTCGCACTTTTACATTGCCACGCACCGCTGTAAGTTCTCATTATGTGATCTGTCGTGATGGTACCGTACATCATATGCTCAACGATTGGTTACGCGGGCATCATGCCGGTGTAAGCAAGTGGGGTGGGGCAACCGATCTGAATTCATCTAGTGTGGGAATCGAAATCGATAATGACGGCACCGAGCCATTCAGCCCCGATCAGATCAATAGTCTGCTGCGGATACTGGGTCATTTGAAAAAGGCATTCAACATACCGCAAGCTAATTTTGTCGGACATGCCGATATTGCCCCCGGCAGAAAAGTAGATCCCAGTCGCCGTTTTCCCTGGCAGGAACTCGCTCAAAATGGCTTTGGTCATTGGTACGATACCGTAGGAATAAAAGTGCCAGAGCATTTTAATGCAATCCAGGCGCTTCGTGTGGTGGGCTATAATACCGCCAATGAAAAAAATGCGATCCAATCTTACAAGATCCATTTTGTACCGCAAGACACGACCAAGGTTATTACCGAGGCCGATCGTAAGATCTTATACAGTCTTGTGGGGAAGTATCAGTGAACCCCCGGCAACTCTCTCCAGCGGGTGGTATAGCGTGCAGAGCGGCGGGCCTGTTTCATTTTCCAGGCGCGGTTGGTGCCTGTGGCGGCAAAGCGTAAGATACTGTCGTGACGGGCCGCACTTTGCAGCGGTAAGCTAAAATTGATATTATCGATGGTAAGCATCAAAGCAGAACGGTCATCGGGTGCAGCCGTGCATTCAAAAAGCGACACTTGTCTACCCGCCATTGGTACTAGTCCGCTTAGTAGCACGCCTGCCTTTTTATACGCGTAGCCCGAGCGGTAGAGGGCTTCGACCAGTTCGATCGCTTTATGCAAGAGTACTCCCGTATCTGCACTGGGACTATGAAGGATACAATGATGGCTGAATGCCTTGCCATAACGAGATCCTTCTTCGTGTGCGACAATAAAGACCGATAGTTCGCTGGCCGCACTATACTGTCTTCGTAATTTTTCGGCAGCGCGTGCTAAATAGGTGGCGATCGCTTCTTTGATCTCGTTTAGCGCGTACACTTTACGACCGAACATGCGTGTGGTAGCGATCAGCTTTTTTTGAGTACGCTCCTCTTCCATTTCTTTAGAAGGGATGCCGCGCAGTTCTCGTATCAATCGCTTACCGATCACACCGCCTAATTGTACGCGGGCAAATTCTTCACTGACCGAGGCCAGCTGCCAGCCATCATAGATGCCCCATTGTTCTTGCAATCTTCGGGCATAGCGCCGCCCGATTCCCCAGAGATCGCCCACCGCTGTTTTTCGAAGGGCCGCTTCAATATCTGCCGACGACGATAGTACCATTACACAGCGCGTACGGGCCTTATCTTTTTTTGCCAGTCGATTGGCCAGTTTGGCAAGAGTTTTAGTAGGACCCACGCCGACCGATACCCGAATACCCGTCCATTGCTCAACGCGTTCTCGAATGGCGATCGCGAGAGTGACCAGGGCTTCGGTACCCAGGTCGTCGAGGTCGATAAAGGCCTCGTCTACCGAATAGACTTCGACCTTTGCCACTCCCATCATAATGCGCAGCGTTTCCATTACGCGCCAGCTAAGATCGCCGTAGAGTTCGTAGTTCGACGAAAACCAAGTGACCCCTTCTTGCTGCAGCAGGGATCGTACCTCAAAGAATGGAACTCCCATCTGTACTCCGCTTGTCTTGGCCTCATCGCTGCGCGAGATTACACAGCCATCATTATTGCTAAGTACCACCACCGGTTGACGATCCAATTGTGGCATAAAGAGTCGTTCGCAAGAGCAGTAAAAGTTATTACAATCCACTATCGCTTTCATAGAGACGATTCAACAGTGTGTTAGTCGGTATTAGTTGATCTTCGATCTGGCACCAATCATAAATCTATCCCTGCGGATGGATCGTATAGGTGATAACCCCCCATACCACAAAGTCGCTGAACTCCGCCAGGTTGATGGTCTTGTAGCGACTGTTCTCCGGAATAAGAAATGCCGAAGAGAAATTCTTGTGAAATCTTCGTACCAGTAGTTCGCCATTGAGTACGGCTACGATAATACGTCCGTTGGTGAGCGGCACCGACCGGTCCACGATCAGGACATCACCATCAAAAATGCCGGCCTCTTTCATAGCGTCTCCTTTCATACGAAAGAAGTAGGTAGCCGGTTTGTTTCGGATCAACTCCTCGTTTAGGTCAATGCCTCGTTCCATGTAGTCGTCGGCCGCTGCACCAAAGCCCGTGGCATTGGCACTACGCACTTGTTGTTGGGTAAAGCCTTTGCTGCCCCGATAAGCGGCCTGCCCCGATAAATGCTTACTATCCATCTTGTCTGTTTTAGACCCATAAAGCTAAAAAATTTAGCGCAATAATTGATAAAAAATTTAGTAAATTGAAATTAATATAATGTGTTATTAAATATTACAAGTTAAAAAGCAATGAGCCCCATGCTATACTGCACGATATGCGTAAGGCCGTTGCCAATTGGAATAAACTCGCCAAAAAGATCGGGATCCGAAAAATTGAAATCGATCGTATGGCACGCGTCTTTAAGCAGGTCAACGGATAGCGGCAAACAAAAAGCTTTTATTATCTTACCATAAATTTTTACACTTGACCCACCGCCTTTACTCCCTCGATGTTTTTCGAGGAGCCACCGTATGTCTGATGATCTTGGTAAACAATCCGGGCTCATGGTCTCATATTTATGCTCCGCTCGAGCATGCGCCCTGGCATGGGTTAACTCCGACCGACCTCGTTTTTCCTTTCTTTTTATTTGCGGTCGGAAACGCATTGGCCATGGTCATGCCTCGTTTTGAACAAGGCACCCCGGCTCAATTTTGGAAAAAACTGCTTAAGCGAACCGCTCTGATCTTTTTGATAGGACTTTTTCTCAATTGGTGGCCCTTTGTGGTGCAGGCCGGGCAATGGGTAGCGGCGGCAGGGGCCGGGGGTGGCGGAGAAATTCAGAAGGGGTTGATCTTTAAGAGCTTTACATGGGTCGACTGGGTAAAAAGTGATAATGGGACCATAGAGTCGGTAGAGCGTGGCGTTAGGATAATGGGGGTCTTACAACGGATTGCCCTGGCCTATTTTTTTGCAGCCCTCATTGCTTATTACCTCAAAGGAGCTCGTGCTTTTTACGCGGCAGTGCTTATTTTATTAGGGTATTGGGCAATTTGCCTGCTCGGTAATCCAGTTGACCCTTATAGTTTAAAGGGATGGTATGGAACCGATATCGATAAGGCGATCTTGGGCGCGGTCCATATGTACAAAGGAGAGGGTATAGCATTTGATCCTGAGGGAATTATGAGTACCATCCCATCTATTGCACAGGTAATTTTTGGTTTTTTGGTAGGAGATTACATACGTCAAAAGGGAAGTGAGAAAAACAGCATGCTCAATGGTCTTTTCGTAGCAGGAGTGGCTATGCTGCTCACCGGTTTTTGCTGGGATATGGTGATGCCCATCAACAAGAAGATCTGGACCAGTTCGTATGTGGTTTACACTACAGGACTTGCCATTGTTACCATAGCAACCATGATGTATTTAATTGAGATAAAGGGAATAAGGTCATGGCTTTCCCGATTTTTTGATGTCTTCGGAAAGAATGCCCTTTTTGTCTTTGCACTGAGTGCTTTTTTACCCAAAGGGCTGGGGCTCATCAAATTAGAATCAGGTACCCATCCCTGGAACTGGCTTTATAAAAAAGTTTTGATCCATACCCCCGGCGCTCCCGAGAACGGCTCGCTCCTTTACGCGCTGGCCGTAATCAGCTTTATGTGGCTCATTTGCTACTGGCTCGACAAGAAGAAAATCTACATTAAGGTTTAATGACTACTTTTTTGTAAGGGTCTCATTTTCCATGCTTTTTATTTTAGCATCACTCCCATAGAGGAAGTCTTTGCTTACTTTTGTCAGACCCTGCCCAGACCCTGGCAGCGCCTCTGATCAGTCCTCTTTTTTTACACTTGGGACTGAGGTGGCGAAGCCATGTTCAATGGTAATGCTAATGCAACTAAGCAACCTACGTTACTGGTACATGCATCTCTATCTTGTTGTATTTGCGATGTACACTTATTTTAACAAGGGGATTGCCTATGGATTTTTTGCAGAGGCAGTTTTATTGTTGGGATTACTGCTTCTGTTGATAGATCTAAAAAACTATGTGATCCCTTACAGCCGATCCGTAGCCGCGATATTGATCTTTATTGCTGCGGCTATTAGCTGGTCCGTACCCGCTCTTACTTCGCAGCCAGTGGCTGCCGTTCTCAAGGATGCAGCCGTATTGCTGTATCCCGGATTTGTATTGGTGGTCTTTCTTTTTCTTCCCTATTGGAAGCAATTCACAAAGGGGCTCATCACCATCTATGCCTTTTATCCGATAGTGGCATTTATTTCGTTGCAGATCTCGATCAATTTTCCCAAGTGGGTCGAGTTTAGTCTCTTTAACGATGTGTCTTTGTTGCTGGTAAAGTTTGGCGATATGGCCGTGCATTTACTCATCAGCACACTTTTACTTTTAGCAGGATACATCAAGTTAGATCGAAGATTGTTACTGATCAACGCGGTGCTCATAGTATATCTCATACTGATGGTAGCCACCTTTACCCGTGGAGGTTTCTTTGCCTATCTGATCGGTGTGGGTTTGTTTTTTTGGGGATATCGAAAGAAGTTCAATGCCGCTACGCTCCGCTCTTATTTACTGGTGTTCTCGATCTTTTTTACTGCTGCCATATTCTTTTATATCAACACTCGCGCCGAGGAGAACTTTCAGGGCAGAGCCGTGGGAGTAGAGCAACTGTGGCTCAATATCAAAACCGTTTTCTCTAACGAAGAAGACGGCGCCCTTACCGACAATAAATTATGGCGATTGGCCTGGTGGTACAAAATCATCTCCGATGCCAAAGATCCGGTAACCGCTATCAAAGGCGTAGGCCCCGGTCCCAATCTCGCTCTTTTGGGCGATGTGGCGGCAGAGGATGAGTCCTTACGTTCTCCGCACAATGTCAGTCTCACCATCATGGCACGTTTTGGAATTCCGATGCTGCTCGTTTGGTTGTTTTGGCTCTATATAACCCTCATTCGACCTATACAAAGCAATCAGTTATCGGCATTCTGTCGTGTGATGGCCTTGGTGATGTTGGCTGCCTTTTTCAATGCCAGTTTTGATGTGTATCTGGAGGGCCCCATGGGGGGCTTTTTGTTTTGGACATTGGCGGGGGTTCTATTGTCTCAGCATTTTCTTGATACAAAAGTCGAGACCCTTACCAACGAGAAAAATCCATGAAGCTGATCGCACACTTAACGATAGCGGTAAAGGATAATCTTCGCTACTTTCAAAATGTAACAGCTACTTTTTGCTCTCAAGCCATTACGGCGCTCTCTGTTCTTTTTCTTACGCCTTATCTGCTGCGTTCGTTGGGAGAGGAAAACTTTAACCAGTACTGGGTCATCCTCAATTTGATCGTGGTAGCGGCCGCCTCCGACCTTGGATTAAGTGTGGGATTATCACATCGACTTATTATTCGCAAGCGAAACTATTCTTTATTTATCACAACGGTGCTGGGCGCCCAGTTGTTGATCTTTTTTCTGGCATTGCCACTGCTCTATTTGGTTTTTTATGTTGATCTCTTACAAGTATCCGGCAATGCCATGTTGCTGGGTATGCTTGTTTCTGTCATCATGTTGCAAAACATGGTGGCCCTATTGTTTGACGGAGTCTTGCAATCGTTCAATAAGATCTATGTTTCTAAATGGGTACGTGTGGCCAAGACGCTTGCTGAAACAATCGTCATCTTTTTCCTGATCCAAGATCAGCGGTCTTTTATCTCGCTGTTGGTAGCCACAGCTGCGATCAACCTCCTGTATGTAGGGCTGCTAGTTTATTTTTCCAGAAAAACTTGTCGTTTTCAGTTGTCGGCTCGCTACTTCTCTATCAGGGTGCTGCGCCAGCATTTGCGCTATAGTATGCCTTATCTGCTTACGATCGTAGCCGGACTGATTGCCTTTAACGTGCAGATCCTTTTATTAAAGTCGTTACTGCTACCATTTTATATGGCGCTTTTCTTGCTGTTGTTTCGGTTTTTTGAGATCATCAGGACCGCTCTTACCAATTTTACGCTGGTACTATTCCCCTCTATCTCTGGTTTGCAGGCAAGTGGTAAGTGGGTTCAAATAGAGCAACTTTTCTTTGTCGTACTAAAGCGTGTTTCACTGCTGGCCTTAGTTGTGTTATTATTTTTGATGGTGGCCGGAAAACAGCTCTTTAGCTGGTGGAGTGGATACTCCTTAATTCAAGAAGCACCCCTTTTCTACCTGTTCTGTTTTTATACAGTCTTGATCGTAGTAGATCACGTATCGGTGGTATTTCAGTATTCACTGAACATTCAGCAAACCCCAGCCCTGGTATCGATCGTGCAAAGTATCGTATCGCTATTGCTGACCATCTATTTGGTGGGGCAAATGGGCGTAGCGGGTGCGCTGTGGGCCTCTTTGATCAGTGCCGCTGGCATCAGTTTTATATTTAATCCGATCTATTTGCTAAGAGCCATTCGAAAGAATAAGGCATTGACGGTGGCTGCCTAATTTTTTGCAACTTGAAAACTAATTCCATTCAAGATCTGGTAGTGTTCTCTTGGAACGGGCGAGAAGAGCCACTGCAGAATGTTCAATTTGATACGAAGCCCTCTTTTACAATCTGTCTTTTCAATTACAGCGGTTCCGATCAACAGCCCACAATGGCTCCGGATAGATCGGTAGGTGATGTCTTTTCTTTTAAAACAGAGTTTAAGGGGGAGTTATTGCTTCGTCTTCAGGAAGCGACCGCTCATCGTCCCTATCGCTATATCGGTGTTTTGGACGATGACCATCAGATTAGCATCTCTTCCATTAATCGGTTGCTGGAGATCGCCACCGATCTAGCGGCCGACTCCTTTCAGCCATCAATAGATCCTCGGAGTTTTTATAGTCATCGAAGATTTCTCCAAAAGCCGGGAGCGATGCCCGAAAGGGTGGGTTGGATCGAGATCATGGCCCCATTTGTAAGAAAAGAGATATTCGATCTGGCCGCTCCTTTTTACTCCCAAAGTATCTCCTCGTACGGTATAGACCGCTATGTTTATCCCTATATTCAACGCAAATACAAAATGGATCGTCGCTTTTTGATACACGAGATCACTTTACGGCATCTTAAACCAGTTACCTCGGGATTAAAGCTATTGTCCAATGGACTCGATGCGCTAGAGGAGTATGAACTTTTACGGTTGGCGATCTTACAAAAGATACGGGTAGAGAAAGTGCCCTTTACCCGCTGGGAGTTATTTCGGATCTATGAAGTGGGTATGCCCCCTTTATTTAAGTGGAGAGATAATTTTATTCGCGCCAAAGAAAAATGGTCAGGTAAACGCTAATGAAGCAGATCGTTCATTCCATCCCGGTATTTGCCGGCAATCTTGAAGCCGCTGTAACGCATTTACTAGAACAGCTTTCGGATACCACCCTCACCACTTGTCTCACGGTAAGTTGTACCGGCGCCCACGGCATGGTCGAAGCCAAAGAGAGTGTCGATTTCTGTAATGTGTTACGCTCATTTTATTTGAACCTGCCGGACGGCATGCCATTGGTTTGGCTAGCCCGCGTAAAAGGATTCTCAACAGCGGGTCGTTGCTATGGCCCGGATGTATTTGGTACACTGCTTCAAAGAACCGCATCTCTTCCCTACTCACATTTCTTTTGCGGTGGCAAACCCGGTGTGGCCGATGAGTTGGTGCAAAATGCTATCCGAACTTGGAAGGGAGTAACCATTGCGGGAACTTATTGCCCGCCCTTTAGAACATTGTCCGATGAGGAGCTGGGCACATTGGCTGAGCAGATCAATAAGTCCGCTACCTCTATTGTCTGGATAGGATTGAGTACTCCCAAGCAAGAGGTATTTGCCGCAAGGTTGGCTCCGCTGCTGCAATCGAAATTGATCATCACCATTGGGGCGGCCTTCGATTTTTATACCGGACGGGTAAAGCAGGCTCCCCGCTGGATGCAAAAAGGCGGATTGGAGTGGTTTTACAGATTAATGCAAGAACCTCGCCGTTTGGCTCCCCGATATTTAAAGATTGTGCCTAAATTCGCACTCATGGCCATACGCAACTTGCTTGTCGATCGGTCGAAAAAATCTTATTTATGAAAAAAGTTCTGGTTTGCGGAGCCGGAGGTTTTATCGGTGGTCATTTAGTAAAACGATTAAAGGAACAAGGTACCTGGGTACGAGGGGTAGATATTAAACATCATGAGTTTTCTACCTCTGCTGCAGACGAATTCTGTATAGGAGATCTCTCTATTCAAGAAACGGTGCGCGAAGTGCTGGATCTGCCATTCGACGAGGTGTATCAGTTGGCGGCCGATATGGGAGGCGCCGGTTATATTTTTACCGGAGAGAACGATGCCAACCTAATGTACAATTCTGCCTCCATCAACTTAAATATCATTAGAAGAGCTTGCGAAGTGGGGGTAAAAAAAATCTTTTATTCCTCTTCGGCTTGTATCTACCCTGCCTATAATCAGAACGATCCGGATAATCCCAATTGCGAGGAGGGTTCTGCCTATCCTGCCGATCCGGACAGTGACTATGGCTGGGAAAAACTTTTTAGCGAAAGACTTTTTCAGGCCTTTGCCAGAAACTATGGAGTGCCCGTTAGAATTGCCCGGTTTCACAACGTGTTTGGCCCTGAGGG
>JBJTWT010000033.1:0-19655 GCA_046081865.1 Sphingomonadales bacterium | reverse complement strand
ATCTACGTAGTGCAGCCTCATCAGATCGAGGGTCTCTTGCAAAGCACTGCCTTTGTTTTTCTGAAAAAGGTCCAGACCCGATTTAAGCGTCAGGCGATGCCCCAGCCACATGCCCGCTATTAGCACCACAGAAAAAACCAGAGGGAGCGCCCAATTCCATTTTTTATTGTTCATTATTGCGCTTATTCTGTAATTTGACGCAAATTACTCTTTTTGAGGGTAAACCCCCTTCGTAATTACTAAGATTTAACCATGGCAGTTGTTACATTGATCGCAGATAGTGGAGCCACAAAGACCGAGTGGTGTGTACTACGTAATGGAAAGAAGCGATCGGTGTTTACGCAAGGTATCAGCCCTTATTTTTTATCGACAGATCAAATAGTTTCGCTGCTTAAAAAGGAATTATGGCCTTCTGTTCGCACCATGGGTATCACGGATATTTTCTATTACGGAACCGGTTGTGCCAATCCGGAAAATGCTCGCTCGGTTAAAAAGGCTTTGTTACAAGTATTTCCCGATGCAAAGCCTCAGGTAACCCACGATCTGATGGCAGCAGCCCGAGCCCTTTGCGGCGATCAAAAGGGGGTTGCATGTATTTTGGGAACAGGGTCTAACTCTTGTTACTTTGATGGTAGAAAGATTGTTCGCAATAGTCCGGGCCTTGGGTATGTCTTGGGTGATGAGGGCAGTGGCGCCTACCTGGGAAAAAAGGTAATACAGTATTATCTCTATGATACGTTCGATGAGGATCTGCGGGCTCGCTTCGATGCCAGTTTTACGACTACTACCGCTGAGATTTTGGAGAATGTATACAAAAAGCCGTTGCCAAATCGTTATCTGGCCAAATACACCCGTTTTTTGGCAGAGAATCGAGGTCACTATATGATCGAGAATATCATCGAGGATGGGCTTAATGACTTCTTTTTTCAGCACCTATGTAAATACAAGGAGATCTGGAAGTACCCCGTCCATTTTACCGGTGGGGTGGCATTTGGATTTAGGGATATAATCCTTCAACTTTGCCACGCTTACGAATTTGAACCAGGGCAGATCCTGCAGCATCCCATGCAAGGGTTGGCCCGCTATCATTCATAAAACCTGCCATGTCCTTCGAAAGAATTACAGAGCAATCCAGTCTATATCGTCACCTCGAAAAAATGTCCATTACCGAGTTGTTGATGCATATCAACAACGAAGATCAAACGGTAGCGACTGCCGTCAAATTGGCGATACCTCAGATCGAAAAATTAACGGAAGCCATTAGCGATAAGATGTTGATGGGAGGCAGGTTATTTTACATAGGTGCCGGTACCAGCGGACGTTTGGGTATTGTAGATGCCAGCGAGTGTCCTCCTACCTTTGGGGTTCCTTACGGGCTCGTGATCGGATTGATCGCCGGGGGCGAAAAAGCTATTACCAGCGCAGTCGAATATGCCGAAGATAGTAAGGAGCAAGGCTGGAAAGACCTGCTCGAATATCAGGTGTCCGATCGCGATGTGGTGGTGGGCATAGCCGCCAGCGGTACTACCCCTTATGTGATCGGGGCGTTGGAGTCCTGCCGTAGTCATGGCATCGTTACCGGCAGTATTTCTTGTAATCCGCAGGCACCGGTAAGCCAGGCGGCCGATTTTCCCATAGAGGTGGTAGTAGGACCCGAGTTTGTAACCGGTAGCACGCGTATGAAAAGTGGTACGGCGCAAAAACTGGTACTCAATATGATCTCTACCGCTGTTATGATACAGTTGGGCAGGGTAGAGGATAACAAGATGGTCAATATGCAGCTGACCAACGATAAGCTAGTAGATCGGGGAACTAAAATGCTCATGGAGAAATCCGGTCTTACACAGTACCAAGAGGCCAAAGAGTTGCTACTGAGTAAGGGAAGTGTAAAAAAGGCACTTCAATTTTTAGAGGGCAACTAACGCGCCTATGCACACGCTGGAGCCATATTACAATTGGCAGCACATTTATGTGAGCGAAGAAGACGCTCGGTCTCCTTTTTATGGAAAGGTCTACTCGGAGTTTGAGTTCTCCCAAACTATTTACAATTATTACATCCATCCGCAATGGGATGAATTTGGCAGTCGCACTCTTTATTGCAAAGTGCTTATGGCCGATTATGAGGAGCGATATGCCATTATCGAGTTGATCGGGGAATGGAACGATGCGCTCGAAAATGATATGATGCTGCTAAAGCGTTCCGTACTGGAGCGCTTTATTGACGAATCTATCCATTCATTCATTTTGATAGCAGACAACGTGCTTAACTTTCATGGTGATGGCACCGATTATTACGAGGAACTCTCGCAAGAGCTGCAGGAATCTGGGGGTTGGGTCGTTTGTTTAAATATGCCATCGCAGTCAGAAATCGAGTTTAAACACGAGGGCAATCATCATTTTATCGAGTTGTTGAACATACCCGAGTGGCGCTCGTACAGGCCCATTCACCTCTATCGAAAAGCGGAATCTTTGCTAGGGCCACGCCTTCTGCGCTAGTAGTTGAATTTTCAGTGTTTTATCTCAAAACTTTTATCTGATTTCGGCTTCGCGGTCTTAATTTTGCACCACGAACAAAGCTCTTGAGAATTCCTTGCCATGTGCTTAATTATTAAAATTATTTTCTGATGAAATGGTCTGAATTATTTACTTCTTCGGTAGGTAAAAAGTGGATAATGGGGCTTACCGGAATCTTTCTGTTATTGTTTTTGATCGTTCATGTCGGACTCAATGCCTGCATCTTCGCTATGGATGGAGGTGTTATGTTCAACAAGGCCGCCCATTTTATGGGGTCCAATGCCGTACCCCGGATTCTTGAGATCGGTCTTTTTGCCGGGATCATTTTGCATATGATCCAGGGGTGGTCGCTAGAAATGTCCAATAGGGCCGCTCGTAAAAAAGGGTATGCCGTTGCCATGGGCAACAAGGGCAGCAAATGGTACAGTCGCAGCATGGGTTTATTGGGAACGCTACTTTTTTTGTTTTTGGTGATGCATATTTCTCACTTTTGGATACCCAGCCGTATTACCGGTCTCGATCCGGTCATGATCGATGGCAAGGAGTATCACGATCTCTATGGAGAGATGTTACAAGTATTTAACGATAATCTTGCAGTGGTCGTTCTCTATGTGTTGGGTTGCATTGCGCTTGCCTGGCATCTGTTACATGGTTTTCAGAGTGCCTTTCGCACACTGGGCTTGACCAATGGTCGTTATATTTTACTGGTCGAATCGGTGGGGGTAATGTTCTCTATACTTGTTCCACTCTTATTTGCCTTGATGCCTATTTCGATGTACATGCACTGGATAAAATAATCTTTACCAAGAAACCGATCTAACTATGCTCGACTCAAAAATTCCATCGGGATCTCTGGATCAGAAATGGACCTCTTACAAGGGTCATTGCAAACTGGTCAATCCTGCCAATAAGCGTAAACTCGAAGTGATTGTGGTAGGAACCGGTCTGGCGGGTGCCTCTGCGGCAGCCTCGCTGGGAGAACTGGGCTATCAGGTAAAGGCATTTTGCTTTCAGGACTCTCCCCGCAGAGCACACTCCATTGCTGCGCAAGGAGGCATCAATGCTGCCAAGAATTATCAAAATGACGGAGACTCCGTGTTTCGACTCTTTTACGATACGATCAAAGGAGGCGATTATCGTGCCAGAGAAGCCAACGTACATCGCTTGGCAGAAGTGAGTGTCAATATTATCGATCAGTGCGTGGCGCAAGGGGTTCCCTTTGCCCGTGAGTACGGTGGGTTACTCAATAACCGCTCTTTTGGTGGTACACAGGTTAAAAGAACATTCTATGCGGCCGGACAGACCGGACAACAACTTTTGATCGGTGCTTACCAGGCGCTCGAAAGACAAGTGGCGCTGGGCAAGGTGAGTATGTATACGCGTCACGAGATGTTGGATGTAGTGGTGATCGATGGTAAAGCCCGCGGGATCATTTGTCGCAACTTAGTTACCGGCGAGCTCGAAAGACATTTTGGTCATGCCGTATTGCTTTGCACCGGAGGATATGGGAATGTGTTTTATCTCTCTACCAATGCCATGGGCAGTAACGTGACCGCAGCTTGGAAAGCGCATAAGAAGGGAGCTTTCTTTGCCAATCCATGCTTTACCCAGATTCACCCAACTTGTATTCCTGTAAGTGGCGATCACCAATCTAAGTTGACGCTGATGTCGGAGTCGCTCAGAAATGACGGAAGAATATGGGTGCCTGCTATTGCGGGCGATAAAAGAGCTGCCAACGACATTCCCGAAGAGGAAAGAGATTATTTTCTGGAGCGTCGTTACCCGGCCTTTGGAAATCTGGTTCCCAGAGACGTGGCCTCTCGCGCCGCCAAAGAGCGTTGTGATGCCGGTTACGGAGTGGGTACTACGGGTCAGGCCGTGTATCTCGATTTCAAGTACAATCTCATTAATAAATACGGTAAGGCCGAGGCAAACAAGCAAGGCCTTCAGCATCCCGATACCGATACGCTAATTCGTTTGGGTAAAGAAGTGGTGAAAGAAGAGTATGGAAATCTTTTCGACATGTACGAAAAGATCACCGGAGAAAATCCCTACGAGGTACCCATGCGTATCTATCCGGCGGTCCACTACACGATGGGAGGGCTTTGGGTCGATTACGAGTTGATGACCTCCGTAAAAGGATTATACGCGCTGGGTGAAGCGAATTTTAGCGACCATGGGGCAAACCGTTTGGGTGCCTCCGCATTGATGCAAGGTTTGGCAGACGGTTATTTTGTGATCCCCTACACGGTTGGTAACTATTTGGCCGATGAGATCGCTACCAAGCCCATCGCTACCGATCACCCAGCTTTTGTAGAAGCCGAGCTTCAGGCGGCCGATCGTATCAATAAATTGATGAGCATACAGGGTACAAAGACCGTAGAGAGTTTTCATAAGCGACTGGGCAAGATTATGTGGGATCAGTGCGGTATGGCAAGAAGCGAAAAGGGGCTTTCCGGTGCTATTGAGGCCATTCGTCAACTAAAAAAGGAGTTTTGGTCCGATGTTAAAATTCCCGGATCTGTAAATGAGATGAATCCTGAGCTTGATAAGGCCGGTCGTGTGGCAGACTTTATTGAGCTGGGAGAGTTGATGTGTATCGATGCCTTGGACCGAAAAGAGAGCTGCGGGGGCCACTTTAGAGAGGAAAGTCAAACCGAAGAGGGCGAGGCATTGCGTGACGATCATCAATATGCTTATGTGGCAGCTTGGGCGTATCAGTCAGACAATAATTGGCAATTGAATAAGGAGCCGCTTACATTCGATGTAGCGAAACCCAGTCAGCGCAGTTATAAATAATATTTTTAATAGCCGTATTTATGCAACACTACACAATGAATTTGACACTAAAGGTTTGGCGTCAGAAAAATGCAAACGATAAGGGTCATTTTGAAACCTATCCGGTAAAGGATATCTCGTCGGAGATGTCTTTTTTGGAAATGATAGACGTGTTGAACGAGCAGTTGATCAAAGAGGGCAAAGAGCCGATCGCCTTCGATCACGATTGCCGGGAGGGAATTTGTGGTATGTGCTCCATGTACATAAACGGTAGACCCCACGGGCCCTGGCAGCACAATACCACCTGTCAGCTGCACATGCGTGCTTATCAAGACGGCGATACCATTGTAGTGGAACCCTGGAGAGCGAACGCTTTTCCGGTCATCAAAGACCTGATGGTCAATCGCAGTGCCTTTGATCGTATCATTCAAGCGGGGGGGTATATCTCTGTCAACACCGGTAATGCGGTAGACGCCAATGCTACCCCCGTCGAAAAAGAAAAGGCCGACCAGGCCTTTGCCGCTGCGGCCTGTATTGGCTGTGGGGCTTGTGTAGCGGCTTGCAAGAATTCATCGGCCATGTTATTTGTAGGGGCCAAGGTTTCACATTTGGCATTGCTTCCTCAAGGGTCACCCGAAAGAAAGAATCGTGCCCTTAACATGGTGGCACAAATGGATCGTGAAGGATTTGGCGCTTGTACCAACACCGGAGCCTGCGAAGCGGTTTGTCCCAAGGGGATCTCCATTGAAAACATCGCAAGACTGAATCGTGAGTATATGTTGGCGGGACTTACCGAAGACAAATAAAAAGTTTCCGAAATCAAGTTGGTATACCACCACTACGTGGCGGTCTAATTAGACATTAAAGCGAAAGTGCATTACATCGCCATCCTTAACGATGTATTCTTTTCCTTCTATGCGCAGTTTACCAGCCTCTCGGCAAGCGGTCTCCGATCCGTAATGTACATAGTCATCGTAGGCAATGACCTCTGCTTTTATAAATCCTTTTTCAAAGTCTGTATGGATCACGCCGGCGGCTTGTGGGGCTTTCCAACCCTGATGGATCGTCCAGGCCCTAACCTCTTGTACCCCCGCGGTAAAATAGGTGAATAGGTTAAGCAGGGTATAGGTGGCATGAATCAGGCGATCGAGGGCGGGCTGTTGCATACCGTACTCACTCATAAAAAGCGCTTTGTCTTCTGGCGAATCCATTTCGGCGATCTGGGCCTCTATCGAATTATTCATGATGATCAACTCGGCATTTTCGCTTTGAATGGCGGCCTGTAACGCTTTTGAATAAGCATTGCCGGTGTGCATAGAAGCTTCATCGACATTGGCTACATAAAGAACGGGTTTGTCTGTAAGCAAAAAAAGATCGGCAATGGCTGATTTTTCTTCTTTGCTAAGCTGCAACTCCCGAATACTGCGTCCTTTTTCTAGTTGGGCTTTGCAACGTAGCAGCACATCGAGCTCGGCTTTAAGTTTGGGATCTATACGAGCTTGCTTTTCGGTACGCTGTATCTTTTTTTCGATCGACTCCAGGTCTTTTAATTGCAGCTCGGTATCAATGATCTCCTTATCACCCACGGGGTTGATGGAGCCTTCTTCGCGGAGGATATTTTCGTCTTCGAAGCAACGCACCACATGAATAATGGCGTCTACTTCTCTGATATTCCCCAAAAACTTATTGCCCAGACCTTCTCCTTTACTGGCTCCCCGCACCAGCCCTGCAATATCCACGATCTCGATCTGCGTGGGAATGATCTTATCTGGTACCACCAACTCGGCCAGTTTCGTCAGTCGTGGATCGGGCACATCCACCAGTCCTACATTGGGATCAATGGTACAAAATCGGTAGTTACTGGCCTGTGCTTTGGCACTATTGCTAACTGCATTAAATAGGGTCGATTTTCCAACATTGGGAAGTCCAACAATTCCAGCCTGTAGTGCCATGGGGTGTCAGGGTTTCGGGTAAAGTGGCCGATAGCGGCGCGCAAAGGTAATAATTCCAAGCCAGGCAATAATGGTTACCTGACGATTTCAGTATCTTCAAACCAATAAAATCATTTCTATGACACTCACCAAGATCTGGTCTGCTTTTGTGGTCATCGCCTTTGTGGTCGGGGGATTTCGTATGGTCGCTGGAGATGAGAAAATATTTAACCGGATGATTACCGGAAAATCATCTGATCGATACGATTCGGTATTTTATTATGCGCTGGGTAAGCCAGAAAATATGGGCTTGTCTCCTCGGTATGCCGATTTGCTGGGGGAGTATGGTTTTTTTGCCACCGATCAACCTGCTAAGGCCGGTTTTTTATTGCATGATCTTCGGGCAACAGATTCTTTGGCCTATTACCAATCGCTTTATCCTTTGTTACCAGCGCAGACCTATGTAAGTGTTCAGTCAAAGCTGGTTCGAAAGGTAGATGGGATCATAGAGACAGCCAAGAATGCTGTGCTAGATATCATCTTTCCGCTTATAGGGATCTTAGCTCTATTTATGGGCTTTTTATCTATTGCCGAAAAAGCCGGAGGGGTTCGATTGTTATCTAAGATCATTTGGCCTTTCTTTTCACGCATCTTTCCTGATATTCCCAAAGGACACCCGGCTACCGGCCATATCATGATGAATTTCTCGGCCAATTTGCTCAATTTGGATAATGCTGCTACCCCTTTTGGTCTTAAGGCCATGGAGAGTTTACAGGAGCTAAATCCCAGCAAGACCATCGCCTCTAATGCCCAAGTGATGTTTTTGGCCTTACACGCCTCCGGACTCACATTGATACCTGTAACCATTATCGCGTATCGATCTGGAATGGGGGCGGCCGATCCCACTGATATTTTTATTCCCTGTATGATCGCCACTTTTACCGCCACCATGGCCGCGTTGTTCATCGTATCATTCAAACAACGAATCAATTTGCTTCAACCCGTTATTTTAGCTTGGGTAGGTGGCCTATCGTTACTAATAGCTTTGCTGGTGCTCTATGTGGTCAAACTCGATGGACCTGCTGCACAACTGTTCTCCGGTAAGCTTAGCAATGGAATCATCTTGGTACTTTTTGTAGTGATCGTCTTGGGAGGTCTTTATAAAAAGATCGATGTGTTTGATGCCTTTGTAGAGGGTGCCCGCGGTGGCTTTGAGACGGCCGTTCGCATCATCCCTTATATTGTGGGTATGCTGATCGCGATCAGTTTACTTAGAACCAGCGGTAGTTTTGATGTACTGATCAATGGGGTAAAGCAATTATTTGCCTTTATGGGCGCCGATACGCGTTTTGTGGACGGGCTACCCACAGCACTTATTAAACCTCTTAGCGGTAGTGGAGCCCGCGGCATGATGTTAGATACCATGAAGACCTACGGGGTGGACTCCTTTGCCGGTAAATTAGCCTCTGTGCTTCAAGGATCTTCCGATACCACTTTTTATGTGGTGGCGGTGTATTTTGGGGCCGTCAACATCAGAAATACACGCTATGCTATTGGATCGATGCTACTGGCCGATCTGGTGGGTATTTTAACCTCAATATGGCTTGCCTATCTCTTCTTTGCTTAAGCCAAAAAAAACCGCTTCTATCGAAGCGGTTTTAATAAGATTTGAGGGGCGCTATCAATAATTTATAAAGACATTTACAGCTCGGGTGCTGGCACCACTGATAGCACCGTGGGATCCTCTGTATACGATGGTATAGCTTCTTTTTGGAACCAACGTAAGGGTGGCCGTAGTTGCCAGAATATTGCTGGTACCGGACTCTCTAACCTGAAAGCCTTCTCCGCTCAATAAAGAGGGGTGAGCGATAAAACTAGTTACATCGGTGTATCGAACATTGGTAGCTACGATCTCGTTTTTACCCACCGAAATAATATCAACGGCAGGGGTGTTGGCATTGCCATTGTAAGCAAAGTTGGCAAAGCGAATGCGGCAGCTGTTGTCGGCAGGTACCACGATCTCGTTTCGTACGGTCATTTGCTTTACAGCAGTGATGGTGTCGTAGGCAAAGGTGGTGTAGTAAGCACCGGCTTCGAGATTTTGGGCAAAGTTAAGTTGTGGCTGTGTGGTGGTGCTAAGGGTATCACGCAACAGAAAAGAGCGAACGCCCGATGGAACGTTGTGTCCTACACCCGCAGCAGGGAATAAGCTGGCCGTATAGCCGGTCGTAGAGCTAAACGTAGTATTTAGTAAGGACCCTGTTACCAGCTTTCCATCTACATGCACATAGTTTCTGGCGGCACCTACCGTTGCTAAAAATACCTGCACCACGCTACTTCCGGAGAAGTCATTGATCAAAACTGTCTTTTCGTCGAAAGTTTTAGTGCAAGAAATGGTCATTACTGCAAGCAAGGCAACTGCAAAGAGTTTGTTATAGTTTAGTATTCGGTTCATAGTACTGATTTTGGTTGGGGTTGATTAACGTTGAGAGAACCATTGCTCTTTGGTGTGATAATTAAGGGCTCTTCCTCCCACGGCATCGAGGGCGGCAATGTTGTAAAGGAACTCCGAGTTAAAACGAGGACGGCAACGATAGACCCAAGCTCCTTGGTTGTCGGGCCATAGATCAATACCGGTTGGAGGAGCAAAATCTCTAAATACTTGTTGCCCGCTTACGGGATCCAGGTCGGTGTAATGATAGCGACGAAGGTCGGTCCAAGTCTCTACCAATCCCCATCCATACATAGCAATGAATTTTTGCAGCATGATGTGAGAGAGCGTAATGGTTGCAGGGGCTACTACAGGATTACTGAGATAAGCTGCTTTTTGGGCTGCCGTAATCTGTAAGGTAGTAGGGATGTTGGCCTGATAAGTAGAGGTAAGATGATCGAAACTTAAATTAATACCATCCAGGTAGGACTGACGGGCGGCAGCCATATTTCCTTTGCGGTAATGGGCCTCTGCTTTAATAAATTGAATTTCTGCCGCTGTAATGATCGGAAAGGGAGCGGCATTGCGGAAAATATAGCGGGCACCATCGTCAGTTCCGGGTGCGGTGGTGCTACCAAAGGCGCCGCCCCAATAGTTTTGGGGTTGCTCTGGGGTCAACAAACCGTCCGTACCATAATTGGGACGAACTCCACGATAAGTTCCGTTGGTGTTTTCACGAATGAGATAAGGGGCGCGGGGATCGGTTACACCGGTAAAGAGTGAATTGGTGCCATTCATCAAGTTGGCTATAAAGCGGGTCTGGCGAAGAGCGCCTGCATTACTTCTAAAGGGCCCCATAAAGTTGAATGTACCAGAGAGTCCGGAAGCTAAGAATTTAGCACTGGCATTGTCTTCGTTGGTATTGATGGCCAAGTTGGCGTAGAATAATACGGAGTCAGGATTGTAAATAGACTTATTGGTTAGGTGGTTGAATGAACGGGCCAGCACAGAGTAAGCAAAGCGCTTCCATTTGTTGGCATCACCATTATAGAAATAGGCATCGCCTTTAGCCAGGTTAGCTTGGCTAACACCATCTCCCGTACGGTTCAAATACCAGATGGCCTCATGACAAAGACGTCTTGACTCCATGTACATCTCCTCTTGCGTATCGTAATTGAATACCAGAAGGTCTGTATTAAAGGCTTGTTTTAAGATGGCTTCACCATAGGTATTGGTCGTTGTCAGCCAGCTCCAGGCGCGAATGGCTTTGCCTACACCGACATAATCCCATTTCTTCTCTTCTTCGGCCCATTCCATCATTTTGGAAAGGTTGCGACCCATTCCATAATAATGCATGGCCCAAACAGAGCCCAGCAGGTCACTACCGCCGGTAGCACCGCCCATGCGGTCGTATTGATTAGCGGCCGTGTTGGTAGCCCAGAACTGTACATATCGTCCAATGTAAAGGCCGTCGTTGGCCAGACCATAGGCGCTACCTTGTGCCGAAGAGCTTCCTACAAAGTTTCCGATAATACCGGGTAACAGGGTCTCTACCGGTACCCGAACAGAGGCATTGGGATTTTTATGCGAATCATCGATCTGCTTACTGCAAGAGGCAAGCCCCATTAGGGAGGCAGCTGCCAAAGCGAATGCTGAATGTTTGATCATATTTTTCATAATGCTGGTTGTTTTGGGTTTAGAAGGAGGCTCTGATTCCGAAATTTACTTGCATGGGAGAGGGGAGTGTAGCATAGTCAAATCCAAAAGCTCCCACACCCAAGCTACCGGCTGTGTTACCATTAACGGCAGGGTCGGCGCCGCTATAGTTTGTCAGCAAGATCAAATCGTTTCCGGTAACAAAAGCACTGAGGGATTTAAACCCTTTAAAGGCGCTCTTAGGAAAGGTGTAATTAAGGGTAATGTCACGCAAGCGGAACCAATTGACATCTCTTTCAATGAATGCTTCTTCGGGCATAAAGCTGGTGTAGTAATCGTTTTGGTAAGCAGGCACCACCACGATAGTGTTCTCAGAGGGGTTAGTGTTTTGTAAACCATCGTTAAGTACACCGCTAATCACACGTGGCTGGTAACGATCGGCTGTCAACTTGCTGCGGCCAATGCGGGTAAGGAACATATTGGTTCCATTAAAAATATCGCCACCCACTTTAAGGTCCCAAAGCATATTGAGTCTAAAATTGCCCCAGCGGAAAGTGTTGTTCCATCCCAATGTAAAAGCAGGATTGCGATCTCCCTTAATGGTAAAGAGTCCGTCCACCACCGGAAGTCCGTTCGTGGGATTAATTAGAATGCGGCCAGCAGCATTGCGCGCATATCCATTGGCGGTAATAGAGGTAGTCGGACCGCCTCTTACCAGACCCCCACGGGCATTACCATACAGCCAGGTGTCAGAAATATAATATTCGGCCACATTGCGGGGCATATCGATTACGGCGTTCCACATTCTATTGAAGTTGAAACGCATATTCCAGTTAAGATTTTTTCCTCCGCCTTTGATCAGGTCATAGTCTACAGCTACTTCCACTCCCTGGTTACGGGTAGAGGCAGCGTTTTGTGTGTTAAGCACAAAACCGGTTCCGTAGCTAAGACGGAAGTTTTGGATAATTTGACCTTTGTTCAACGTATTGTAGTAGGTGATATCGAAATTCAATCGACTCTTAAAGAGTCTGAATTCTGTACCGAGTTCGTAGGTGCTTTGTCTTTCGGGACGCAGGTCCTCGTTGTTATTGAAAAAGCCGTATGAAAATCCACCGCCACTCGCAAAGTTGTTGACAAACACTGATTGAGTGGAGTAGGGGGAGTTCAGACGAGCCGTACCGGCAAGCGAGGTTCTGAGTTTCCAATAACTGATCAAACTATTGCGCTTGAGCTCAGGAAAGATGTCACTTAAAATAACACTCAAGCTACCGCCGGGATAGTTATAACTTCTATTCTTTTTAGGAAGCGTAGAGGCTTCTTCAAATCGGTGCGTGTAGCTTACGAAGGCATAATTTTTGAAGCTTAATGCCGCCTCACCAAAGTAAGCCTGTTGACGTAGTTGATTCAAATTGTACTGCCCAGTAGCATTTCTCAACAGACGAAGACGAGTGCTGGGACGAGTAATGCTACTATCCATGTAATTACCCATGATCTTGTTCAAGTCTTTATCGGTTACTACCGATCCGTTCTTGATCATGCTGCCACTGGCCGTAACATTATCAACGATATTGGTTCCGTATACGGCGAACATGCGTGTTTCGTAGTCTTGCCACATGGTACCAGCCATTACGCGAAGGTTAAAGTTCTTGCCCAATTGTTTGCGGGCAGTAGCGGTAATGGTGTGGTTATAGCCATTGTACTGGCGCCAGTAGTTATCGAGGGTACCTCCTGTACCAGCTGATAAAAAGAAAGATTGAGGATGATAGAATAAGTAGCCGCTCATATCGTAGGTATCATATCCAAATCGGCCAGTGATGGTCAGCCATTTAAAAGGATTGATATTGACTCCTACGCTCATGGTCTTACGGTCTGTCTCATCGTAGGCACGATTCTTTTTAACATTGAAAAGCGGGTTGTCATACTCGCCATTGGCAGTGGTGTTGGCAAAAAGGTCAAGCTTGTCGCCGGTAGTTGGGTCTTCGAAATTTTTTATGTCAATATCACTTGGCCAGATCATCAAGCTAAGCAGATAACTACCTGCACTACGCAACACCTTGTTGTTTTCGCTCTTTATCCAGCTAATAGAGGGGGTGATTTCGATCTTGTCTTTCCACAATTTTGTAGTATTCGACAAGCGCAAATTGTAACGACGAAAATCGTTATTGGGAACAACTCCTTTTTGATCAAAGAAGCTGCCTGACAAGCGGAACATTGATTTGCCAACACCGAAGTCCATTCCTAAGTTGTGTGTTTGTGCAGTTCCTGTTTCAAAGAATGCATCCCGATTATTGAAGCGTTGGGTGTTGGGAGCATAAGCGGGGCCGAAATACTGAAAAGTATTGGCGCCAACCCCATTGATACCCGTTGTATAGTCTTCCATGATCTGAGGCCAGCGTGTTACTTCTTGAATCCGGAAACTGTTGTCATACTGAACGGCCAGCTTGTTGGACTTAGCTTTACGAGTGGTGATTACGATCGCTCCAGAGCTAGCCTGGCTGCCATAGAGGGCCGTTGCTTCGGGCCCCTTAAGGACTGTGATAGTTTCAATATCACTGGGATTGATATCGGCAATACGGTTTTGATAATCGCTCGATCTGTTTGGACGATCGGAGGCAAGACCAATACCTTGGCCACCACTGGAGGTTTCGTTGATGGTTTGGTTATCTAAGATCACCCCGTCAACAACATAGAGGGGCTGGTTGCTAAGTGAAAGCGAATTGAATCCGCGTAGTACCACAGAAGAAGAAGCGCCTGCCACACCAGAAGTTTGATCGAGCGTAAGACCTGCTACACGTCCGGCCAAGCTATTCAAAAAGTTTTCGCGTTGCGTTTCTTGCACCTCGCTTCCGGATACTTTTTGTACAGAGTAGCCAAGCTCTCTCGGATTTCTTTTGATATCCATCGCTGTAACAACTACTTCACCCAGTGTTTGATCGGCTGTTTTAAGCGAGATACCCAAGGCATCGCTGCTGCCTACTTTGATATCGGTCGTCTCATAGCCCACACTGGAGATCTGCAAGATCTCACCGGTGCTGACCTTGATGGAAAATTTTCCGTTGACATCTGTTTGAGTAATACGACGCGTTCCTTTTACACGGACCGTGGCGCTCGCTAAAGCAGATTTACTTTCGTCGGCAACAACGGTTCCACTTACCGTTCGCTCTTGCGCATAAAGGGTGGCAGGAAGTACGAACAGAAAAAGTGTGCAAGCCAACAAGACATGGAGAAGGGTTCTCATAGCTGTTTGTTTAGTTATAGTTGGTACAAATATAAAAAATTATAACACCCTAATACCCATCGCCGAAAAAGCTTGCAGCTGGGGTGATTCAGGGGGTAATTCGGTGATCAATATATCGATTTTATCGGTATCACAAACTTTAATGGGCTGGATGGTATTCACTTTTTCTGCAATGCTTAGGCAAATCACCTTTCGGGAGGCCTCGATCATGGCCTTTTTAAGCTGTACGACCTCCCAGTCATTGTCGGTAATACCTTGCTCGATATCAATGGCATTGGTGCCCAAAAAGCAAATATCGGGCTTGATCTGCTTGATCTTGGCAATGGCTTCTGACCCCACTGTAATCTTTGAATTCTTGGAGATCTTGTCGCCTATCAAGATCACTTCTATCTGGGGGTGATGCATGTATTCCAAAATGGCCGGAATACTCCCGGTAATAAAGGTGGCACGAAGTGTCGTGGGGAGCATACGGGCCATCTCTACAATGGTGGTACCTCCGCTGGTAAGCACGAACATGCCGTTTTCTAACAGCGAAATGGCTTTTTGGGCTATGATCTTTTTCTTTTGTTGGGAGTAGACAGCAGCGGGCGGTAGCGATACATCGTAGAAGGAAGACGAGAGAGCTCCTCCATGAACTTTTATCACTTTTCCCTCATCTGCCAACTCTTGCAGATCTCTGCGAATGGTGTCTTCTGAGACTTGGATCTCCGTACATAAAAGCGAAGACAAGACTTTATTGTGAAGATTGACCTTTTGCAGGATATAGGCCTGTCTCTCTTTTTTAAGCATTCATTAGATTATCGCTGGAAAAGTAAGCGAAATCCCGCAATTATACGCAAAAACCCGTAAGAACCTTGCAAAATACCTAGAAGGGGCACATTTTTATTAGCGCTACTCTATGAGCTCGAATTTTGATTTGGGGCGTCTAGCCTCTTGCCACCGAAAGTTGGGCAGTCTCATTTGTAGGGGGTCCTTTTGACCGAACGGCCAGATGGTACCGGATACCTCGCTGCGTAAAACGACCTTATCGAGTTCCTTTTTGGTCAAATAAATATCTATGATGTCGCTTTTCGATTCATTGATACCGGTGTAAGCGCTATCATCGTCTTGAATATAATAAATGGTCTTGGCTTCTCCCAGGGCCCTAACGGAATCTAATTCTCCCTTAGAAAAAAAGCCATCCATTCGAATAGAGGCAATCTGGTTGTAGAGACCCTCTTCTTGTTGTTGCACCAGCATACTGTTCTCAAAAACTTTTAGTTGTTCAGGCTTTCTGTTTTTGGTAATCAATAGTATTGTGTCTCCTGTTATTTGACTTCCGTTCGACCAGATCACCGGGTCGTAGTAAAGCCGATATATGGAATCTTTATGCGAATAAAAAAGACTGTCGCTTGCCGCTTGCAAAGAGTCTGAAAAAATACGCACATGATGAAAAGCTTCCAAGTAGCGCTCTGTGCTATCTTTTTCTTGGCCTGCATTCTTTGTTTTGCCTTTTTGGGTACTATCGGAGCGCAGCACTGGTTTCTCTCCGGAATAAATGGTATCGGCCGTTACATAGATAGAGTCGCTATCTTGCTCAATGATCAGCAGTGGCTTTTTGGTGGCCAGCAATCGTTCTTTTTTATTATCCCTAAATACTTCTCCGGCCAGCAGGGTCGTGCCTTGGGCTGTATCCACTATAATAACATTTCCGGCTGCCTGTGAGGTGCCTGCATTATCATCAAAGGCTACGCGATCGCCTACAATGGTGGTGGCGCCATCTCTAATAACGGGGCGCTTACCGAACTCTGCCTTGCCACTGGCCGTAGAGTAAAAGCCTTCGGTAGTTTGAATGCTTCTTCCAGCACTGTCCACAATAACCGTCTTGGCAATAAATCGGTTGGTTTGTGTGGCGGTATTGTAAAGTAAGGAGTCGGTCTTTATCTCGTAAGAGGGGTCTTTGAGATAAACATCATTTTTAAAATAGACCTCCTTCAAAGAGGCATAATAGTACCCCTCCTTGCTGGTCAGTATGGTTTTTTTATTGACGAGCTTCCCGCCTTTTTTGTAAATGCCGATGTCGGTATTAAGATCATACTCAAGATCGGGGGTGGTAAGCTGCCCCTTACCATCCGAGAGCTGCACCCCTCCGTCTAAGTAAGCTAATTTTCTATCAATAAGATAACGCAAGTGTCGCGCATTGACATGGATGCTGTCATTATCTTTTATTTGAACGTTACTCCACGCTTCGAACGTGTGGTTACTGTTGTTGAGCACGCAACTATCGCAAAAGAACAAGGTCTTACCTTGTTTTAATCTTACACTACCTCCCAGTATCTGCAAGTTGGTTGTATCGTCTATCTTAAGGAGTGTTAAGCGGTCGGCCCCTAAAATTTGTACCCTGCCCGTATCAGTGGGAGGCGCTATTTGAGCTGCCGAGACAGAGGGATCTTGGCCCCTTAACAGGCCAGCAAAAAAGAGTAGTACGGCCGTGCCAAAAAGGCCATTAAATGCCTTATTGCTTATCATGGCTTGAATCGGAGAGCGCGGTTTTTTTTGCAGGGGCGCTCAACGGACCTGATTTGTCTTTTTTCCCAAAGACCGATACTTGTACATATCGCTTGGGATGTGTACGCAGATCATCCATTAGTATTTCGGCACTCAGTACTGTTCGTTGCAGTTGCTCAAAAAGACTGCGTTCTTGCATTAGGGCCCCGATAGTACCTTGGCCACTATTGATAGTTTGCATCGTAGTTTTAAGGGTGCCAATCAATTTTTCTAGAGAATCCACGGTATTCTTTAGCGGGATAGCAGCCAGTTGTTCGCTGAGTCTTTTTGTATTTTGCACCGTGCTTTTAATGTCTGTCTTGCTCTCGTTCAAAGAGGCGGTAAAGCTTTCGGCATTTTTTAGCGTACGGGCCAAAGCACCATTTTCGCTATTGAGTAATGTGTTTAAATTGGCACTGGCCGTGTTTAGATTGGCCATGATTTGCTTTAAATTATTTCTGTTTTCGGTGTCCAGTAGTTGATTGATACCTCCCAGTGTCTTTTTGAGAGAGTCCAAGATATTTCTAACGCTACTGATGGTTGGGTCAAGTTGCGCTTTGACATCTCCGAGTATGCCGGTCTCCAGCCGCGTGGCAATGGTATCTTCATCTTGCAATAGCTCGTCACTATTTCCTCTCTCTATTACAATAAAAGAAGATCCTACCAGACTCGAAGAGATAAAGGCAACGGAGTTTTTAGGTATGTTGATATCTCTGGTCAATTGTATGGTGACCACAACGGCACTTACATCTTTGTCTTTCTCTTTTTTTTCATACACAGTGCCTACCGGCAGGCCATTGATCTTTACCTCGTTCGATTTTTCGAGACTTCCCAGATCGGTAAAGACGGCATAGATCTTTTTGGTGCGGCTAAAGACGTCTCGGCCTTTTAAGTAATTGAAGCCGATATAGAGCAGGGTCAATGCCACCACTGTTAGTGCTCCTACTTTTGTCTCGTTACTGATCTTCATGGTTGGCGATTTTTTTCTAAGGCATCTACCTGTTTCAAGAAAGAAAGGTTGCTACCATACGTTGTGGCCGGAGCATCTTGGCCTGTTGCGTTTTGTCTCTCCTCCAGCCAAGCTATGTAATTTTTTAGGGCCCTTACAATACAGGCCGATAATTCCTCTTGTCCTAGTTCGCTGTTAAGGTATTGCTCTTCGTCGGGATTCGAGATAAAACCGGTTTCGACCAACACACTGGGCATGGCCGTAGCTTGGAGTACCCAAATGCCAATTCCGCGTTGTCTCACATCGCGATCGACCCTGCCCACCTTTACGAATTCATCTTGTATAAAGCCGGCCAAGGTGGCGCTTCTTTTAAAATATTGTTTAGTTTTTAGCAATGAAATAGCGATGAACTCGGGTGAGTTGACATCTATGTTACCATAATTTTTCTCAAAATTCTCTTCGCGTAGCATGGGAGCGTTCTCAATAATGGCCAATTCTTTGTCCTCGCTTCGATGCGCCCCCCAAATGTAGGTTTCGGTACCCTTGGCAGCACTGGGTAGGTTGGTGTAACGATATTGAGGTACCTTCTTGGTTCTTTTCTTGCGACTTGACCCTTTGCCTGTGTAATAGGAAACGGTCTTATAGCCGATCAACTCCGCCTTTCGTTGTCCTCTCGCAGAATTGACGTGAATACAGAGGTATAGGTCTCCTTTGTTCTCATTGGCAAATTTCGCGCGATCGTGCAAGGGTGGATAAGTATCGGTCTCTCTGGTAAACAGTAGCTTGAGATCGGGAAATTCCTTTTTGATCATAGCGCCCAGTTTCAATGAGACTGCCAGACATATCTCTTTCTCTGAAGAATACTGCCCTTTGGCTCCTGCATCAGATCCTCCGTGTCCGGGATCGATCACTACCGTGTTGATGACCTTCTTTTTTTTATGAGTAGGAGTATCTCTTACAAAAGAAGAGACAGAAAGGCAACCGGCAGCAAGTATAAAAATGAGTAGTAATCTGTTGGTCATAGGGTTAAAAAAAGGCAATATTCACAAATTGTTGGGTTCAGGCAGGGGTTATAGAGGGCATAAAGATTTACATTTGCTCAGCTGCATGAACCTAGCACACAAATTTAAGCCAAATTGCTGCTTTTTGAGGGTACTACTGGTGGGTTTAATTTATACCCAGCCGTGTATAACCAGTGTGCAAGCCACATCATTGAATGGTTTTGGCTATTCGTTAACAAGAGGCGATACCATCCCTAAGTCCAAACCCTCAGCCACTACCGTTCAGCCCATGGAGAGAACTCCATCACCAGACACCTTGGCGAATAGTATCCTCGATACGGTGCAACGCATTACAACCGATACGTTCCGTTTTAAAAAATCAAAGGACACACTTGATGCACCGATCAAATATGAAGCTGCCGATTCTGCCGTGGTGCTCGTTGGTCAAAAAAAAGTGATCCTTTACGGAAAGACCAATACCGTTTACTCCGATATGACGCTGATGGCCCCAAAGGTCGAGCTCAATCAGCAGACACAAATTGTAACCGCTGTTCGTTCACTCGACAGCACCGGCGCAACCTTAGATGCCGCTGTCTTAAAAACAGGAGAGACCGAGATGACCAACGATACG
>JBJTWT010000032.1:0-5725 GCA_046081865.1 Sphingomonadales bacterium | reverse complement strand
TGGCTGCCTAATCAGTGATCAGGTAGTCATTAGGGCCGCCGGGCCGGTTGATCTGTTACCAAGCCCCGCCGCCGACTCAAACCCAAAACAGGTTGCTGTAAACAGGCCTTTTTTCGAAAAGGTAGTCTGCGCTGTTTGCCTAAGCTAATCGCAGCTACGAAACAGGTTGGTACGTCCGGTCCCTGCCTGTTTCCGACAAGTAATGCCGGAATAAACATGTAGAAAGCTTTTGACGAATATGTTTGGACACCGGTTCGACTCCGGTCGCCTCCACTTTTTTATATTTGTATCAACATGTAAAAAGAGATGTATGAGATCGTTTAACTTTTTTTGGGCCCTTGTTGGTTTTTTTAGTTTGACCGGCACTACTGCCAATAGCCAGCAGCCGGGCACCCCTGATGCCATCGTTGGAGTGTGGAAAACAGGGGAGGGTACCGCCATGGTTCGTATTTTTAAGAACGGCGAGAAGTACCAGGGAAAGATCGTTTGGTTAAAAGAGCCCAACGATCCCGAAACCGGTAAACCTAAGGTCGATAAGAATCATCCCGATGAGGTTTCGAGAACCAGACCAACTTTGGGCCTCATCAATGTATGGGGATTTGTTTCTACCGAAAAGAATGTGTGGGAGAATGGAAATATCTACGATCCCAAAAATGGTAACACATATTCATGCACCATTAAGATGACCGGGGCTAATACCATAGATGTGAGAGGTTATATTGGCGTTTCGCTGATCGGCCGAAGCGATACTTGGACTCGTCAGGTGGCCAAATAGGGGCTAGGGCGAAACAAAGTTCAGGCTGAACCCCACATACAAGGGATTTCCGAGTGTGCTGGTAAAATAGCGCTGGTTTAGCGCTTTTCCATTGTATATGTCCATACCGTCAAATCGCCAGTTGTAGCGGAGCCCTGCTTGTAAATTCATCCACAGAAATCCGGTAAGTTTTTTATCCCACATTATACGGGGTTTAAGCTCTCCTCGTTGTAAAAAGAGAGTGCCATTGGCGCTTCCGGGAAGACGCATCCAAAATTGATTGCCCTCCAGTTCAAAGCCAAGTTGAACGATACTGGCCGTTGAGAAATTGTAGCGTAGATGTCCACGTGCCGGCAACAAAAGCTCCATACCCCAATTATCATTAAAGGTTTTATTCCATAGCACAACGGGTAGGTGCATCACCTGTCCTGCCCGGTAGGTGCGAGCCAGACCCACTCCGATCATATTTTTTTCAGAAAGTTTCCATCCGTACAAGGCAGAGCCGCTTACGGTAAGGGATTTGCTGTTGATCTCGTCTAGTGTTTGAAAAATGCCGTTAAAATCTGCACTTGCTTGAAGGATCAAAAAGTTTTTTTCATTGAGCGGTTTAAAGAGCGTGGTGTTTAGTCCGGTACTGGTAAGGGTTTGATTCGCTAATTTATTGGCCAGTTGGTGGGTGCCCGGATTGTCAATAGCGATACGACTACCCCAATAGTTGGCGCCCAGTTGCCAAATGACCTTGTTGGTAGAGATAACAGGAATATTTACTTGGGCCTTAACAGCACTCATATGAGTTGCCGAAAAGCTTTGCATAGCAGGCAACATGGCCGATAGCGGAAGATCGGGTATTTCAAAACTCCCCATTCGTTCCATCCCTATACTTACAATACGCTGAGGGGTTTGATTGAGTACCTTTTGATTACAGTAGCGCTTTACTCCTTGGGCATCCCCAAACTGGCTATAGTCGAATGTTTCGGTGCTATCCTCTTGCGTCTTTGCAAGCAAAGGAGATAGTATGACTAAAAGAACAAGCAGCTTATGCATGGCAATATTTTTTTTAATAGGCCCTGCAAAAATAGAGTAGTATTACGGATTTCCTTAAATTCGATGACCCTAACTTATGAAAACCTTGTTCCATGAGCAAGATCACCATTCTTTTAGTCGATGATCACAAACTGATCCGACAATCCTGGGAAGTTGTACTGGCTACCGAACCTCGCTATGAGGTAATTGGAGAGACCAGTGATGTACATGAGGCCCTTGTTCTAGCAGCCGCATACAGTCCTCAAATTATTTTGATGGATATCAATATGTCCCCCATCAACGGCTTTGAGGCGACCAAGTTAATGCTTAAGCATTCTCCGCAAAGCCATGTGATCGGCATCTCCATGCATTCGATGCCTGCCTATGCCCGTAGAATGTTTCAGGTAGGGGCCCGGGGATATGTTACCAAAAACTCCTCGAAAGATGAATTGTTCTTGGCCATTGATGAGGTCATGGCCGGTAACAAATATATCTGCGAAGAGATCAAGAATATTGTGGCACATCAAGAATTAGATGAGGATAGCGAGTACCCCGATATGAATTTACTCTCCAAACGAGAGATCGAGGTGGTTACTCATATCAAGGAAGGGTTATCCTCTAAGGAGATCGCATTACAGTTGGACATCTCATTAAAGACGGTAGAGGTACATCGCTATAATGTCTTAAAAAAACTCAAGTTAAAGAATACGGCAGCCCTTGTCAATTTTATCAATGCACAGGGATTATAAGGGCAGCCATCAGGGCAATTTATCGATCGCTTCCTCCACCTCATCCGCCTTAATGGAAAGATGGCTTTCGTCATAGTGGCATTTCCCGTTTTTTACAACTAATACCTGCGGAGACTCGTGATGTATCTGTAAGCGGGTGGCAATGGCAGTTGAGATCTCTCGGTGAGCCAGCAGGTCTAACAGGAAAGCGGGCAGCCGCTCGGAAAGGGTCGATTTATTGAGTCGCTCCAGAGCAACGTTGCTGATAGAGCATCGGGTACTATGTTTAAATAGCAAAAAGGGGCCTGGTGCCGAAAGTATTTCCTCCAATTGATCTTCTGACTGTAAGGGGGTCCAGACCATTGCCACTATCTTCTGAATTTTGTCTTGGGGGTGCTGTTCATGGGGCAGCCCTCGCGCGCGGCGACACAAGAAGCCAGCAGCAGGCAAAGAATACCGGCCACCACAAAAAGAGAAAACGATTTTCTCATACTATAATTTCTAGACTACAAAAGTATGGAATTTGTGCGGCCCCCTTGCTTTTTGGCTATCGCAGCTGTTAAATTATAGGGTAACCCCTTTAAAATCTTAACTTTACCCCATGTTACATCTTACAAAACCCCTGGCATTCATTGATCTGGAAACAACCGGCGTCAATTTGGGAACTGACCGAATCGTAGAGATCGCCATCGTAAAGATCTTATCCGATGGTAGTCAAACCGTCAAACGAAAACTCATTAATCCCGGAATGCCCATACCTAAGGCCTCCAGCGACTTGCATGGAATTACCGACGAAATGGTAAAAGAGGCACCAACCTTTAAGCAAGTGGCCCAAGAGCTAAAACAAATCTTGGATGGTTGCGATCTAGCCGGTTATAACTCCAATCGTTTTGATATTCCATTGTTGGTAGAGGAATTTTTGCGCTCCGGTGTGGACTTCGATATGAAAGGCAGAAGAATGCTTGATGTGCAGCAGATCTTTTATAAAATGGAACCCCGAACCCTTTCGGCCGCTTATCAGTTTTACTGTGGCAAAACATTAGAAGGAGCACACAGCGCTGCTGTCGATGCCGGGGCTACTTACGAGATATTGCAATCACAGCTATCGCGCTATGAAAGTTTGGGTAATACGCTAGATTCGGTCTTGAAATCTGTGGGGGAAGATCCTATCGTTGACTTCGCCAGGCGCTTTGTCTGGGAAAATGGGATAGAGGTATTCAACTTCGGAAAGTTCAAAGGTAAGCCGGTCGCCGATGTGCTTAGGTCCGAGCCGCAGTATTACGATTGGATGATGAAGGGCGATTTTCCGCAACACACCAAGCAAAAACTCACGGAAATCTATACCCGCACTATACTAAAGAAAAATGGATAAACTGGTCATTATACCCACCTACAATGAAAAGGATAATATCGAGGCCATCCTATCGGCCGTTTTTTCTTTGGAGGGGGGGTATCATGTACTGGTTATTGACGATGGCTCTCCCGATGGAACGGCCGATCATGTAAGATCTATCATCCCGGATTACCCCGAGCGATTGTTCTTAGAGCAACGGGCCGGTAAGCAAGGCCTGGGTACTGCCTATATTTTTGGTTTTAGATGGGCACTTGGCAGATCTTACCAATACATCTTTGAGATGGATGCCGATTTTTCTCATAACCCACTTGATCTGCCCCGGCTATATAATGCCTGTAAAAACGAGGGTTCTGATGTGGCCGTGGGGTCCCGGTATATAAAAGGGGGTGGGATTGTTAACTGGCCAACAAACAGGATCGCACTTTCGAGAGGGGCCTCCTTGTATACAAGACTTATCCTATGGATGCCCATTAAGGATCCAACGGCCGGTTTTGTATGTTACCGAAGAGCCGTGTTGGAGACGATCGATCTCTTTAACATCCGTTTTGTAGGGTATGCGTTTCAGATAGAGATGAAATATGCCTCCTGGCGGTTGGGTTTTATCATCAAAGAAGTACCTATCAAATTTCAAGATCGAACACTGGGTAGTTCCAAAATGAACAAAGGGATCATTAAGGAGGGTGTGCTGGGGGTAATTCAACTTCGGTTTTATACTTTTTTGACCAATTATCGCAAAAAAAGAAGTGCGTAAGCTCAGCTATGAGAAAAGCGTACCTGCAACTTCATTTGGCTGTTTTGCTGGCCGGTCTGACCGGAATTCTCGGAAGATTGATCACCCTTAATGCGTTGATGCTTGTTTGCTATCGGCTACTGCTGACGGTGATATCGATGTGGATTTTTTTTTCTTGGCGAAAAAAGATCGAGACACTGTCTTTTGCTTTTATAGCCAAGACCATGGGGGTGGGTATCATCGCTGCACTACATTGGCTAACCTTTTATGGTTCCATTAAATACGCCAATGTTTCGATCGCCCTGGTTTGTTTCGCTGCCATAGGGTTTTTTACCGCGTTGTTTGAACCACTGATCTTAAAGAAATCACTCAATGGAAGGGAGTTGCTCATAGGGTTAATGACCCTTTCAGGCGTGTACATCATCTTTCATTTTGATACCCGATTTACCATCGGGATCATATTGGGTCTCCTTTCCGCGTTGCTAGCGGCTCTCTTTCCGATCTTTAATAGGGAGTTGCTAAAAAAGACCAATGTAGAAAGCATGCTGGTATGGCAGCAACTGGGAGGCTTTTTATTTATGAGCTTGTTGGTGCCATTTTATTTGAGCGGCTCTACTTCATTACGTGTGTTGCCCACCACCGAAGATCTTCTGTGGCTGTTGGTACTCTCTTGGATCTGCTCGGTCTGGGCATTTCAGTTATCAGGCGCAGCCTTAAAAAAATTATCCGCCTTTACCGTAAACCTGGGGTATAATTTAGAACCGGTGTACGGGATATTGCTGGCCTTCGTATTTTTTCGTGAAGATCAGTTGCTCAACACCAGTTTCTTTGTGGGGTTATCCCTGATTTTGCTGGCACTGGGGCTTCATGCCATGATGGTATTTTCCAAGCACAGGCGATCTTAAAATTCTACTATAAAGCCAATGGAGGGTATTAATGTACCATCCTCATTGGCTAAGATAAGCGGAATGGCATTCGATCCATTGAGATTGATGGGTTGTCCGTTAGTCGTCAAAAAAGCGGTATTGATCTCATTTCTTTTAAAGGTGTATTGAGGAAAAGCCGGGCTCTTGGCTCCATAGAAGTTGGTGATATCCAAAAAGAGATCGAAGGTGATTTTACGCCAGTTCCATTTC
>JBJTWT010000031.1:0-7935 GCA_046081865.1 Sphingomonadales bacterium | reverse complement strand
TAGCGATTTTTAGCCTAAGACAGCACTAATCCATAGAGAAAATCTACTGGAAAAAGGGAGAAATGAAAAGAAAAATAATGAAAATCAGTCTGTTAGATCAACGATCTTTTTGACGCTGTTCCCGGCGACGATCACGTCCCTTTAGAATAGGGAGCTTACCTTCTTTCCCTTTTAATAAACGGCCAATATTCTTCTGGTGAGTCAACAATACCAGCAACGCCACTGTAATGGCAAATACGCGGTAAAGCGGATTATCAACATTAAAAACAACAAGGATGAAGATCGGAAAACTGATACTGGCCAATATACTGCTCAAAGAGACGAAACGGGTCAGGTACAAAACAAGTGAAAAGATGGTCACACAGCCCACTGCGGTAAGCGGTGAAATACCCAGCACCATACCAAAGATGGTGGCAACCCCTTTACCTCCCCTAAAATCGGCCCAGATGGGAAAGATATGTCCAATGACCGCGGCAAGACCCAAAAGGGTTTGGAGGTTCTGAAAAGCCATTCCCTCAGGCTCATAATCGGGTAGCAACAATGCCAATTGAACCGCCGCTACCCCTTTGAGCATATCAAAGATCATCACCAAGGTACCCCACTTGGAGCCCAACACCCGATACACATTGGTGGCTCCGGCATTACCACTGCCGTAGTCACGTATGTCAATACCAAAATACCGCTGACTGATAAGAACAGCGGTGGGGATACTACCAATAAGGTAGGCAATGAGTGTAAGCAGAATTTCGTTCATTACAAACTGGCATTGCAAAAATATAACAATTTGCTAATATGCCAGCCGCAGCAGTATCCAGTCACCCTGTGCTCGCACTGATTCGATACGAAGCCCTTGCAAAGCACAGACCTTCTCTATGACCGTCTGATCGGATCTCAACAATCCGCTTATGAGCAACGTTCCGGTAGCGTGCAGCAGACGAGCCAAAGCGGGCATGTGCGCTACCAGTATGCTTAGGTTGATATTGGCCAAGATAATGGAAAACTGACCTTCGGTCGGAAGCGTATCAGATAAATTCAATTCGATGCGCCGACAATGATTTGTCTCAATGTTCTCCTTGGCATTTTCTATGCTCCAGGTGTCGTTATCGATGGCCAAAACTCGGCGGGCACCCAGTCGCTCGGCCAAGATGGCTAGTACGCCAGTACCGGTACCAAAGTCAAAGACATCTTGTTGCTCAAATGTAAGTTGCGCCATTTCCGTTACCATCAATTGGGTGGTGGCATGGTGTCCCGTACCAAAACTCATCTTTGGTGTAATGACGATCTCGTGTTTTGTTTGGTTAGATGCGCAATGAAAAGCAGCTCTGATATGCAAGAAGGAGTCTATGGTAACGGGCAAAAAATTTGACTCCCACTGCGCGTTCCAATTGGTAGGAAGAATTTCATTGGTAAGAAAGGACACCCCCAGCTGATCCGCTATTGTAGAGATCTCTTTTTCATCAAATTGAACGGATGCAATAAAGGCTATCAACATTCCTTCCCTTTCTTCGAATCCCTCATAGCCCTCGTCATTAAGCCATGCGATTAGTACCTCGGCTTGGTCCTTGGTGATGGATGAAAAGCAAATAGACGTATACGCCGCTGTCATAAAAAAACCCTGCCAAAGCAGGGCTTATTTTTGTTGATTTGTTAGTTACGCACCTTCCGTAGAAGCGGATTGATCGGGTTTTGGGATCAGTGCTTTGCGAGAAAGTTTGAATTTTCCGGATTTAGGATCGGTGCCGATCAATTTTACTTTCATGGCATCGCCTTCCTTAACGAGCCCCTCCAGTGTTTCGAGTCTCTTCCAGCTAACCTCGCTAATGTGCACCAGACCTTGTTTACCGGGTAAGAACTCGACAAAAGCACCAAAAGGCATTATGGATTTTACAACGGCGTCGTACGTGTCTCCAATTTGAGGTACGGCTACTATACCTTTGATCCAAGAAACAGCTTTATCTACTCCATCTTTATTGACACTAAAGATGCTCACCTCTCCCCTATTATTGATCTCTTCGAGTGTGATGGTAGTGCCCGTCTCACGCTGAATTTCCTGTATCACTTTACCGCCGGGCCCTATCACCGCACCAATAAATTCCTTATCGATAAAGAGTTTCACCATACGAGGTGCATGAGGCTTTACTTCCTCGCGAGAGGCCGAAATACAATTGTACATGGCATCCAAGATATGCAATCGACCACGACGGGCCTGATCTAACGCTTTGCGCATAACCTCCATCTTAAGTCCGTCTACTTTGATGTCCATTTGAACACCACAGATACCATCGCGGGTACCGGTCACTTTAAAGTCCATATCACCGAGATGATCTTCATCGCCTAAGATATCAGTAAGGATCGCATATTTATCCCCCTTGGTAATTAGCCCCATCGCAACACCCGATACGTGCTTGGGAATACCAACACCGGCATCCATGAGTGCCAGCGAACCGGCGCAGACCGTAGCCATAGAAGAGGATCCGTTGGATTCCAAGATATCGCTGACAACACGAACCGTGTAGGGAAAATCTCCGGAGGGCATCATTTGTTTCAAGGAACGTTGCGCCAGGTTTCCATGACCCACCTCACGACGGCTTTGACCACGCATCATCTTGACCTCTCCCGTTGAGAACGGAGGAAAATTATAATGCAGGTAGAATTTAGAATCGACCGATTTGGCAGCGCTCTCCACGAGTAATTCGTCCATGGGTGTACCCAACGTGACCGTTGTAAGCGATTGCGTCTCTCCGCGGGTAAAGAGAGAAGAACCATGCGGAGAAGGCAGCGCATCCACTTCCATATCGAGCGGTCGAACGGTTTCGAGGTCACGCCCATCTAGCCGAACTTTTTCGTCCAGTATCATATCTCTAACCACATCGTACTGTAGATCTCCGAAATACAAGGATGCCAACTTTTTGGTAAGGTCCGGAAGACTTTCGTCTTCGGAGATACCAGCGTCTTTTTTCAGATAGCTCATCAGCTCGACCTTGATGGCATCAAATCGATCGGAGCGATCGTGCTTGCCATGGCGACCTTTGGCTACTTCGTGTACTTTTTGCTTGGCAAAGGCATAGATCTTTTCTTTGAGAGCTTCATCACTGGCAGGTTTGGTGTATTCTCTTTTAGAGGTTACACCCGCCATATCCCTTAATTCTTGTTGCGCTTTTACCTGTATGCGAATAGCATCGTGCGCTAACTCGAGCACTTTACAAAGATCTTCTTCATTGCACTCCTGCGCCTCACCTTCGACCATCATCAAATTTTTATCCGTTGCCGCAATGATAAAATCCATATCGGATTTCTCCATTTGGCTACGAGTAGGGTTGATCACAAATTGTCCTTCTACTCTGGATACTCTGACCTCGGAAATAATTTCCTTGATGGGAATATCAGAGACGGCCAAAGCTGCCGAAGCCGCCAAACAAGCCAGCGCATCGGGCATGACCTCAGAGTCGCTTGAGACAAGTGTTACCAATACTTGCACGTCGCAGAAATAATCTTCGGGAAACAGCGGACGAAGGGCTCGGTCTATCAAACGGCTGGTAAGAACCTCATAATCGTTGAGCTTAGCTTCGCGCTTAAAGAAAGAACCGGGAATACGTCCGGCAGCGGCGAATTTTTCTTGATAATCGACCGTTAATGGAAAGAAACTTTGACCTTCTTTGGGTTCACGGTTGGCCACCACGGTGGCCAGTATCATGCAATTGCCCATCGATACTGTAACGGCACCGTCGGCCTGGCGAGCCAAACGGCCTGTTTCGATGGTAACGATACGGCCTTGGCCGATATCAAATTTTTTGCTAATAGGTTGTTGTAACATACACGAAATTTTAAGAGACAAGGTCTCTGTTGTACAAATAGAAGTATGCAGTAGATGCGCGATCGAAAAGACCCCTACCCCTATTAAAAAGGCGCAAGGATGATCAACGTATCACTACCCAATAAATTATTTTCTGATTCCCAGTTGCTCAATCAACTTGCGATAACCGGTAAGATTATGCTTTTGTAAGTAATTGAGAAGACGCTTGCGCTTTCCCACCAGTTGCATCAGCCCACGGTGAGTAGAGAAGTCTTTCTTGTTGGATTGCAGGTGATCGCTAATCTGGCTGATCCGCTCGGTGAGCAGGGCGATCTGTCCCTCGATTGAACCGGTGTTCTTGGCATTACCGGCATACTGGGTGAGAATAGTGGCTTTTTTTTCTTTTGCTAAAGGCATCTTGTTGATTTTTAATTTTTCATCCGATTATCTGATTCATCCGACATCAGGGGCGCAAAGTTAAGGCAAGTACCCATATTTGCAAGGATTAAAGGTAGGTTTTTTTACATTTTTCGTCCCTGTTTATCGTTGATTTTCAGACGATAGCTTAGTTTTGACCAGTGACATTATCCTCCGATACGCAAACAATATTACGGTTACAGTTGCCGACCGACCCCCGCTGGGTAGATCTGGCAGCTCTTTCTTTAGAAGATATTCTAACCGATCATGCCTATTGCGAACAGAAGGCGGCCACTACCTGTATCTCACTCATACAGCGTTATCCTATGCATGAACATATCGTAGAAGAACTCTCGCCCATCGTAACCGAGGAGTGGGGCCATTTTCGCGCTGTGCTGGCAGAGCTTAAGAAACGTGGACTTAAACTTGGCAAGCAACGAAAGGACCTTTATGTGAACGCTCTGCTGGACTTTCAGCAAAAAGGGGGCAGCCCAGAAGGCAGATTGTTAGATCAACTGCTTACGATGGCGTTGATCGAGGCACGCAGTTGCGAAAGATTCAAACGGCTCAGTGAAGGTCTCGAAGATGCCTACTTAAGAAAGTTTTACAGAAAGTTCATGGAAAGTGAGGCAGGCCACTATACCCTCTTTATAAAATTGGCCGATCACTATATCGACAAAGCGATAGTAAGAAAAAGATGGATGGAATGGCTTAGCTACGAATCGAAAGTGATCGACTCGCTTGAGGTGAGAGGAGACCGTATTCACTAAGATGCATAACCCGCTTTTACAAGAGGCCACAAAGGCATTAGGTACAGCGTTCGATCGATCGACCTGTCAGCCCATAGGCCATGGTCTGATCCATCGCTCATTTTGCATCGAGTCTTCTCATGGTCAACGCGTCTTTCTGCAGCAGATCAATCAGCAGGTCTTTGCCCGACCAGCGTGGATAACGGCTAACTTGGTAGAGATCTATACAGCTTTTCAAAAGAAGGACTGTGCTCAACTATTAGCCAAGCCAAAGACCTTCGCTAACGGTGAGTGGCTGTTTCTCGATAGCGACGGACAGTACTGGCGGAGCTCGGAATTTATTGTCGGCTCCACTTTTCATAGCGCCGTCAATATTCAACAACTTGGCAAGGCCGTAAAAAGCTTTGCCGGTTTTACCGCACTGCTTTGCGACATCGATACCGCATCACTTTATTGTACGCTTACCGACTTTCATAATCTATCGCTTCGCTATTCTCAATTTCAACAAGCAACGCAACAAGGCGATCCGAAGAGAACCACTGAGGTGGCGCAATTGATAGAGGAATTGCATAAACGAATCGGCTATGTAAAACTATACGAGCAGATCACTGCCAGTGGAGGAGATTTTAAAAAGCGGGTCATGCATCACGATGCTAAGATCAGCAACCTGCTCTTTGACACAGGTGGCCAACGGGTGTTGGCGGTTACCGATCTGGATACGACCATGCCCGGTTTTTTCTTTTCGGATCTGGGCGATATGATTCGTTCTATGGCTGGCTCTACTTCCGAAAATAGCACGATGCCCGAACAAGCAGTGATCGTTCCGGAGCTATACGAAACCATTGTAGATACCTACTATTCCGGCATCAAGTCAGCATTGACCAAAACAGAAGCTGAATGGTTGCATAGTGCGGGTCTACTCATGATTTACATGCAAACATTGCGATTCTTGACAGATTACCTGTTGGGTGACCCTTATTATCAAACAACAAGACCAGGACAAAACAGAGACCGAGCCCGCCACCAATTCGCCCTATTGAGATCGTTGGAGCAATGGCTGAAAATGAAGTATCAATTCAGCATTGGCCAGTTTTAGGATTGCAGTGAGTCTTGAAAGAACAAAAGCTCGTGGCTAAGGTCAATTTGTGGATATTGCTTTTGTAAAGACTTTGTCAACTCCCATTGTTGCATGAGAAACTGGCGATGTAATTGGGTATCGGGTTGACGGGGTCGATGACGCATGGAGATGACGATCTTTTTGATCTGTTCGGACAAAGATCTGGCATCGACACTGACACAACTCTCCATAAACTGCTCGAGCACAAAAGAAGTTGCCGCATAATTGGGATGCACCAGATCAATATCGTAAAATCGATAATCCCGTAAGACATCGACTACCAGTTCAAAGACGGGAAAATAATAAAAGGGGACCCCTTGTTCCTCGAGCTGTTGCAATGCTTCGAACAAACGAGCCTTGCTGCGATTATTCTCTACGGCGCCATCTCGGCTATGACGAACGGGACTAATGGTAACCATGATACGCGCTTGGGGACGCAGTTGGTAGAAGGCAGAAAATGCTTGGCGAAGCAACTGCACGATCTCTTCGACTTTCAGCAATTCTTTACTGAACCACGATTGAGGGGCGCGGTGACAATTGGCCACGGTACGATGCAAGTCACACTGGGCCCTGTCGGCCTGAGCGGTAAGCTTATAACAAAAGGAAGAACCCAGCGTAAGGATCAGCCAATCGGTAGTTTGAATAAAAGAGTGAGCCGCTTGCTGCGACGCATTGATGGCAGCCAGACTAACTGTCTTTGCGGTCATCGAGAATCGGGAGTGGTGATCCCAGCTATGCCAACATTCCTGCCAATAGAAGAGGTCCTCCTGGCCGTACTGTTTGTTATCGATATACGAATGTAGAGCCCTACACACGGCATCCGGACCAAACAAGATTCCGTGCGGATTTTGCATAACAGGAAACTTGAGCTCTTTCAATCCCTCCCCTATGTGCTCGGTAAAACAAGAACCCAGCAACAAGATTCGTTGACCGTACTCAATGGATCGCTCCGGCTTTTTTATTGTAATGGGTAAATGCCACTGCATACGCTAAGCAAACAATTTTTGGGCCATTACAGAAGCATTGTAAAGTTGTGAAAGATCGATACCGGTAACATATCCCCTTTCGTGTAGCCATTCAACCAATTTTTCCATGGGCAGGTTGCTTACCAGTGTATCCGTGGCCATGGGGCATCCCCCCACTCCCCCTAAAGCTGCATCGAACCGGGTGCAGCCGGCCTCTAACCCTCCCGCTACCTTTTCTTTCCATCCTTCGGGGCTAGCATGTAAGTGTAAGCCGGTTTCCACAGCCGGAAATGCCTTGATAAAGGCATCGGCAAGGCGAAAAACCTGATCGGGCGATGCCATCCCTACCGTATCGGCCAATGAGAAAATTGATATTCCCAGAGGAAGTAATCGATGTGCCCATTCCAACACTTCATCGGGATGGTAAGGATCACCATAAGGATTACCGAAGGCCATAGACAAGTATACGACCATCTTGCGGTCTGCCATGATACATTGTTCTTGAACGGAGGCCACTCGTTGTAACGCTTGTTGGCGTCCTGCACGGGTATTGCGTTGTTGAAAGGTCTCTGAGATCGAAAAAGGGAATCCTAGATAATCAATATTCGAAAAGGCCAGTGCCTCGCGGGCTCCTCTCTCGTTTGCAACGATCACCAAAACTTGGGCCAACCTTTCTTGTAACGACAACTGACCAAGCACGTCGGCAGTATCGGCCATTTGTGGGATGGCCTTAGCCGATACAAAACTTCCCATATCGAGGGTATCAAATCCTACCGATAAAAGTTGTCGTAAATAAGCGACTTTATCTTGGGTGGCTATGGTTTTGGCAAAGCCCTGCATGGCATCGCACGAAAAAGACAAAGTCGGCAACCCCATGGCCGTTCTCGCCGCCCT
>JBJTWT010000030.1:0-9161 GCA_046081865.1 Sphingomonadales bacterium | reverse complement strand
CTTCGAAAGTGAGCACTACCCAGCCCTACAACCTGGGCAACAGCGATTCGGACATTCGAATTGCGGTAATGGATTATGGCGTAAAAAGAAACATTTTGCAATGTATGGTAGACAGAGGGGCTTTTGTGAGAGTGTTTCCGGCCCGTACCTCTTTGCAAGAGGTACATCAATTTTCTCCTCATGGATATTTTATATCGAACGGTCCTGGTGACCCTGCTCCCATGGATTATGCGGTAACCATGGTAAAGGAGTTGATGAAAGAAGACAAGCCGCTTTTTGGTATTTGCCTCGGACATCAGTTGCTGGCACTGGCCAATGGCATTCCCACTTTTAAAATGCATCATGGTCATCGCGGGCTCAATCATCCGGTAAAGAATTTGGAGACCGGACGCTCCGAGATCACCACCCAGAACCATGGTTTTGGGGTAGATCCTGTTGCGGTAAAAAAGGCCGATCACATTCAGGTAACGCATGTCAATCTCGATGACCAGTCCATTGAGGGTATACGGGTAAAGGACAAACCGGTTTTCTCAGTTCAATATCATCCCGAGGCCACTCCCGGTCCGCACGATAGCCGCTATTTGTTCGACCAATTTATAGAACTGATCAAATTGCACAAGAATTAATTATGACGATCGCCATTATCAATGGACCTAATTTGAATTTGCTCGGAAAACGAGAGCCGGAGATCTATGGCGCGGTTTCGTTCGACAATTTTTTACCAACACTTCGCGAGCGATTTGCATCCATTACCATCGAATATTTCCAAAGTAATGTAGAGGGAGAACTGATCAATGAGATACAACGGGCCGGATTCTCTTGCGATGGCATCATCCTAAATCCTGGTGGATACACGCATACCTCAGTAGCCATTGGGGATGCCGTAGCGGCGGTAAAGGCGCCAGTCATTGAGGTACATATCTCGAATGTGCATGCCCGCGAGGAGTTTCGCAGGCATTCTTTTGTAAGCCCCAAGGCCGCGGGTACTATTTGCGGACTAGGATTAGAGGGTTACGCTCTGGCCATACAATGGCTTACCTATCGCCACTAATTCTTAATTCTTTTGTAGCTTATCTAGCTTTCCTACATACAAACTACGGCCATGCGTGCCGATCACGATCTCGTTATCTCTTTGCTGAATGGCAATATCATGTACCGGCACAGAGCGTGGCATTCCGGTTTGCCAGGCCTTATATGTTGTACCGCCATCAAAACTTACATAAAGTCCTCCGTCTGTACCTACGTATAGAATGTTTGGATTCTTTGGGTCCTCTCTAATTACATTGACGGGCTCTAGTGGTAAATTGCCGGAAATGGGTTGCCAGGTGATCCCTTTATCTTCGCTGACAAAGACAAATGGCTCAAAATTATCATAGCGATATCCGTTGAGCGTTGCATAGACCCTGTTTTCTTGGTGCTGAGAGGCTATTACCCGGCTAACCCACAGTTGCCGGGTGTCCAATCCAACAGGTGCCGCCATGGGCTTTGCAGACTTGCTCTTTTCTGCAGTGGCTACCCGATGCAGGGTCACCCATGTATAGCCGCCGTCGTCTGAGCGGTGCAGATTGCCATCATCGGTACCTACATATAGCATTCCAAAACGAGTAGGAGACTCATCGATAGTAGTAATGGTGCCATAGGGAACATTACCCGGCACCGAGCCCTTAGTGAGGTCGCTGCTCATGGCCAGTAGCGTATCTCCTTTATTGAGTGATCGGTAAAGGCGATTAGCACCGTAATAAAAAATATCCTGATTGTGTCGACTCAGCAATATGGGTGTTTGCCAATTAAAGCGAAGTGGTCTTTCGCCTAATTGGTGTTGTGGCCGAACACTCTTTGAAATTCCTGGCTTATCTTTTTGATAGCGGGCATAGACCCCAAATTGAGAGCCTGAGTAAACGGTGTTGTTGTCTCTTCTGTCTACTTGCGCCTGCATGCCATCGCCGCCATTGACCATCTTAAACCCATATTGACCATTATCGATCCAGCCAATGTCTTCTTTGTGGTTGGAGGGGCCCCACCAGCTGCCGTTGTCTTGCAAGCCGCCATACACGTGGTAGGGTTTGGCATCGTCGGTAGTAATAGCATAATACTGACCCACGGCAGGGGTATTGGCTTTGAACCAATTTTTTCCGGTATCATAACTAATATTTACGCCTCCATCATTACCATTGATGATGTGACTGTCTTTTTTAGGATTGACCCATAGGGCATGATGATCGGCATGCACATTGCCCTTGTCCATGTTGGTAAAGGTCTTACCACCGTCGGTAGATACTTGTGAACTAAATCCAAGTATGTAGACCTTATCGGCATTTTGGTAAGAAGTGTATACTTTGGCAAAGTAATAGCCATAGGTATTAAAAATGCCAATTGGTTTTTCGTGTGTCTTGGCCCAGGTGCGTCCACCGTCATTGCTTCTATAAACTTCGCATCCTGCAATGCCATTATTTTGAAATCCATCGTCACTGTCCAGCCAATCCCATAGTACCGAGGGCGCCAGGGTACCCGCAGCCACTTTCTCTTTTAGTTGTGCCACCGTATTTTGTCGGGGAAAACGATTCTTGCGTAAAAAACTCTCCAGCTTACTATTGTCCAGTGCTTCAAATTGAGCTTGGGTCAGGTTGCGAAGATCTTCTTTCGTGTAAGATGAGTCGGTTGTTGATTTTTTGGCGGGTAGCGGAGTGTTGTTGTCGACAATGGCGTAAGCGATCTGAGAATTACCCGGAAAATAGCATAGCCCGATACGACCCAACTTGTTTCCTTGTGGAAAGCCACTTGCCTCTCCCGATGTTTTTTGCCAGGTAATTCCTCCATCGGTGCTGCGATAGATGCCACTGCCGGGTCCGCTTTCTTCGAACTTCCAAGCCTTTCTGTTTTTTTGCCACATGGCCGCCAGTAATTGATTAGGATTGGCGGGATCGAGTGCCAGATCTACACAGCCGGTTTTCGAATCTACAAAAAGCGTTTGTTGCCAGCTGTTACCTCCATCGGTGGTTTTGTAAACACCTCTTTCGTTATTGTCGGTATAAAGATGTCCGAGTACGGCCACCCAGGCCGTCTTGGCATCGGTGGGGTGCAATTCAATATCGCCAATGTGATGCGATTCGGGAAGCCCGCGGTACTGCCAGCTCTTTCCGTTATCGCTCGAAACATACATGCCGGTACCCGCATAAGAGGAGCGGCTACTGTTGGCTTCGCCCGTACCGGCCCATATCAGACGCGGGGATGTATTCCAGTTAATGGCAATATCCCCTAAAAAAAGAATATCGAGACTATCCATAATAGGAGTAAAACTCTGTCCGTTATTATTCGTATGCCAGAGACCACCGGTGGCATAGGCCACGTAGAATTCGGTAGGGTCGTTCGGGTTGGCCTCTACATCGACCACGCGTCCGCTCATAATAGAGGGACCAATAGAGCGAAACGAGACCGCGTTGAGCAAACTGTCTCCAAACAAAGAGGAGCGCTGAGACAGGGAGCGTAACCGGTCGGCACCCGTAGTGGGGGCAACTTGTGCGTTCACGACTGCGGCAGAAACGGATAAGAGCAGCCCCAACATCAGGTGGAGCAGTGCAGATGGTTTAACTTGCATAAAGGGGTGTTTAGGGGAGTGGAACCCGATCAATCAAACATACTAAAATGCGCGCATTTTTATTGATTTTACTGCTTTCGTCGTGGTTCCAGCTTTTGCCAGTTTCCCTTTTTGCGCAGTGGAAAGATTACCTGCTTACCCGCAAGGGTGATACGCTTAACCGGGTCGATCTGACCGGAAAAAAACAGGGCCCCTGGGTGCTATCAGTTCCCGAGCTGCGAGGCGAAAGGGGATACGAAGAAGAGGGTTATTTTACTGATGATACCAAAGAAGGGGTTTGGAAGCGCTTTTCGCTAGAGGGGGTCAAGATTGCCGAAGAGAATTACCGTTGGGGAAAGTTGCATGGTAAACAACTTTATTATTCTTATTTCGGAGGATTGATCCGTGAGGAGAACTGGCGAGCTATGGACCCTTCACGCTCCTATGATACAGTAGCCGTATATGACCTGAAAGATCCGGATAAAAAGATTTCCGATGTGGTCGTAAAGAACGAAGGCATCTCAATGCGGCATGGTGTGTTTACTTACTACGACCCGCGCACCGGAAAGATACTGTCCAAAGAAAATTATGTGATGAACAAATTGCAAGAAGAGGAAGACAGAAGTGCCATCAACAAAGAACGTTGAAAGCGGAATCTGTCTTCCTCTTCTGGATGTAAGTAAAGCTGCTCTTAAAAGCCTTTCTTCGCTTCTTGGGCGCGCTGCATGGGGTTACCCGCTTGACCGCCACCACTGCGTCTGCCACCGGTTTGCCCTTGCTTAAATACCGTAAAGCGAGAGGGGGCTGGCATATTTCTCCAGCTATTGTTACTCTCGTCTATGTCGGCCGTCTCGCGCATGGGGTCGAGTTTGATGGAAGCCACCTCTTTATCCTTTACAAAAGATTTGATGACCTTTTTTTCGTTGAGACGCCAAACTTGTGCAGGGATCTTTTCGGTCTCTTTGCTGCCATCCTTATAGGTCCATTCGATAATGATGGGCATGATCAGTCCGCCTTTATTCGAAAAGGTCAATTCGTATTGATGCAGATTGGCATATTTATTTTTCTCTTCTTCGCTCATTTGTTCGGGGGCACCGCCGCCCATGGTGACCTCTCTTCTCGAGGTATCGTAAGGCTCGAGTCCTCTGGCGTAGCGCCAGTAAAAATCGCGCAGGGTGGTATCCTTATCGGTAGCGAACACAATTGAGCTATCGGTTCTGTTTCTAACCTTCGAAATATCTTCGAAAGCATTTACCAATGGTTTATCGGCTGCACGACGCATGGTGGTGCTGCGAGCGGTGCCCACATTACCGGCACTAGTGTCAGCCACAGCATACTTAACGGTATCGAGAGAGATGTCGCAAGCATCGGTACTATAGAACCATCCTCTCCAAAACCAATCAAGGTCTTCGCCGCTGGCGTCCTCTAGCGTGCGGAACAGGTCGGCAGGTTCGGGGTGCTTAAAGGCCCATCTTCTGGCATATTCTTTAAAAGCATAATCGAATAGTTCACGACCCATAATCGTTTCGCGCAAGATATTTAATCCGGTAGCGGGTTTGGAATACGCATTGGGTCCAAACTGCACAATGTTGTGACTGTTGGTCATAATGGGCTCTAATTGGTCTTTGGGAAGCTTCATGTAGTCTGTAATGTAAGCAGCGGGTCCTCGGCGGCTGGGAAATTTATTGTCCCAGAGTTCTTCGGCCAGATACTCTACAAAGGTGTTAAGTCCTTCGTCCATCCAGCTCCACTGTCTTTCGTCGCTGTTGATGATCATGGGAAAGAAGTTATGTCCTACTTCGTGAATGATCACTCCAAGCATGCCATTTTTGATGCTTTCGCTATAGGTGCCATCTTTTTCTGTTCTTCCGTAGTTAAAACAGATCATGGGATACTCCATGCCATTAGAGGCCTCAATACTTTGTGCTACCGGATAAGGATACGGGATCGTAAAGTCAGAATACGTCTTGATGGTATGAGCTACCGCTTTGGTGGAATAGGGACGATACAACCCATAGGCCTCCTTGCCATAGCCGCTCATGCACATTACCTTTTTACCTTCTACGGTAATAGGCATGGCGTCCCAAACAAATTTTCTAGAAGAGGTCCAGGCAAAATCGCGCACATTATCTGCCTTATAGATCCAGGTTTTTTTGGTGGTCAGTTTTGTCTTTTCGGCCGCTTTTGCCTCTTCGAGGGTTACGATCTCTATGGGTTCCTTAGCGGTCTGAGCTTGCTTCCAACGAGCTTGCTGTGCAGCGGTAAGCACCATTGGGTAATTCTGACATTCTCCGGTAGAGAGTACCACATGGTCGGCCGGAACGGTCATTTGTACTTTAAAGTTTCCAAAGGTCAGGGCAAACTCGCCACGTCCGGTAAATTGTTGATTCTGCCAACCTTTAAAGTCGCTGTAGACGCAAAGACGGGGGTACCACTGCGTCATGGTAAAGAGGTAATTACCATCTTCGGAAAAATATTCATATCCGCCACGACCACCAATGGTCATACGATTAGAAATGCGGTAGTTCCAGTCTAGCATAAACACAAAGCGCTGTCCGGGCTTAAGTGGAACCGGCAGCTCTACGCGCATCATGGTCTTGTTGATGGTATAACGAAGTGGTTTGCCGAGCGCGTCGGTAAGTTTACGAATGTTAAAACCATAGCCATTATCGCCTTTATTGTCCTCTGCTTGTTTTAATTGCTGTACACTCATCTGACGGCTCATGGGTTCGCTGTCTTGATAGTTGGCATTATTGACCGAGCTATGCTCGTTCTCGTCAAGCTGCAACCACAGGTAAGTGAGCACATCGGGCGAGTTGTTGAAATAAGTAACGGTCTCCGATCCTTTGAGCATTAGATTTTTTTCGTCCAGCTCGCAACGGATATCGTAGTCACAACGCTGTTGCCAGTACCGGGGTCCGGGGGCGCCGCTGGCCGTACGATATTCGTTAGGGGTTGGAAAGATGGTACCCAATTGTTCGAATTTGTTACCATGGTTACTGTTGGGATTGTTTTGGATGTTTTGAGCGAACAAAAAAGTTGTCATCAATAGTCCAAGAACCAGCAAAGTAGATTTCATATTTCGATAGTTTTTAAAGGAGGTCAAGGCGTTCTATGATCATATAAACAGAGATTCCAAAGGTAATTAATGCCACCGATTCGGTCCACTTTCGTTTTGCAATACCCAGCCATTGCACCGTTCCCTGTGCCACCAGTAAAAATAGTGCCATAAAGACCAGTTGACCGGCCTCCAGCCCCAGGTTAAAACCCAACAAACCCATACCCAGCGATTGGTCTTGCGAGAGCATAAATCGAATATTATTGGCAAAACCCATCCCGTGAATAAACCCAAAGGTTAGGGCGGAGCTGTAGAGCAGAAGGGTCTTGTTACGCTCCGGAAAACGTCCCCACCACTGCTGTGCCGCTGTTAGGGCAATGGTTACGGGAATCAGCAACTCTACGAGGCCGCTACCAACGGTAAATACTTCGAGTATGCTAAGGGCAAGGGTCAATGAGTGACCCACCGTAAAAGCAGTGATCACAATCAGCAATCGTTTCCAATCGGGCAGCAGAAAGGAGGCTCCCATGGCAGCTAAAAAGGCCTGGTGATCGAGCGCATCCCGACTCAGGATGTGTTCCCATCCCAGCGGAAAGTAAAAAAGCAAGGTTTCCATGGTGTTAACGGGGGCTTGGACCTTTTATCAAAATCTTTTGTACCAAAGCTTGAAAATAATGCAGAGTTTTGTGAACAGAAAAATATTTTATGCAAGCGGTGCTGGCGCTTTTTTTGTGGTCTATCATCCCTGTGGTGTCAGGGCCTGTTGCGGGGGTAGATCCTTTGAAGACCCACCCTATTAATGCGACACACCCCTTTCACGTAAGCGTAACCGAGATCAATCATAATACGTCGGCCCGCACACTCGAAATACAGTGCAAGTTTTTTTCTGATGACTTTGAGGTGGCGCTGAAAAGTGCTTTCAATCAAAAAGCCGACTTGAGCAACCCGGCCATGCAGGAGCGCATGGATAGTTTGGTTAGTCGCTATGTGCGCTTGTATTTGCAATTGCGGGTCAATGGTAAGCCGATCGAGTTACAGTATTTGGGTTTTGAGCAAGAGCGGGAGGCCACCTATGTGTACTTTGAGTCTTCGAATATAACGACCTCCATTCGTTCTATGGAGTGTGGGGCTCGTTTACTGTACGAGTCATTTAGCGATCAGGTCAATATTTTTCATGTAACTACGGCAGCAGGAAAAAAAAGCACTAAGTTGGATTACCCGGCCACATCCGTACTGCTCAATTTCGAGTAGTTTATTGCATCTCTTCTCGCAATGCATCGCTGATACCTACCAGCACTTTATCGATTCGATATCCATCCATGTCCATGATCTCGATGGTAAATCCCTTCCAACTCAATTTGTCTGCTACCTTAGGAATTCGCTCTAGTCGGTGTAAGATAAAACCGGCCAGGGTGTCAAAATCTTGTTCTCCCTCGTTCATCCATTCTGTTTTTTCGAATCGGGTCAAAAAATCATAGAAGGGAATCTGCGCATCCACTAAAAAGCTTCCGTCCTCTCGCTCAGTTATGGCATAGTCGGGTACATCCTCTTGCGGTATCTCTCCCACGATCGCCTCTAGAATATCGTTCAGCGTAAGCATGCCCAAGATACTGCCGTATTCATCTACAATAAAGGCCGATTGATTTTTGGAGGCCTTGAATCGCTCGAGCACCTGGTAGGCAGACAGATTTTCGGGAATAAATAAGGCAGGTTGCATGATCTCTCCAAAGGGCTGTTGATCGGGACTCACATATAGGTCTTTGATCGAGACCACCCCTAAGATCGAGTCTATTGAGCCATGGCAAATGGGATATACAGAGTGGGGTTCTTGCAATATCTTCTCTTTGATCTTTTCTTCGTTATCGTGCTCATCGAACCAGATAATATCACTGCGGTGGGTCATGAGCGAGGTGATGTTGCGATCGCTTAAATGAAAGACCCTCTCAATGATGTCTTGTTCGGCCTCTTCGATGGTACCGGCCTCGGTTCCTTCAGTGATCAGGGTCTTGATCTCTTCTTCTGTAATGGCATCCTCTTTATTCTTGCGAATATTAAAGAGTCGAAAAAATATATCGCTGCTTCTGTTCAGTAACCATACAATAGGATGGGTTATTTGGGCAAAGGACTGCATGGGTCCCGCTACGGCCTTGGCGATCTTTTCGGAGCGCAGCAGCCCGATCCTTTTAGGGATCAACTCGCCAAAAATGATCGATAAAAAAGTGATCACTACCACAATCAGTATGGTCGATACGGTCTCGGCGGCCTCTTTTGCAATACCAAGTTGCTCTACATAGGGTTGCAGGTCTCTTCCAAAACGTTCTCCCGAGTAGACCCCTGTCACAATGGAGATCAAGGTAATTCCGATCTGCACGGCCGATAAAAAAAGTTCGGGATGTTGAGAGAGTTTAAGGGCCAGTCTGGCTTTGCTGTCCCCTTTGTCGGCCAAGCTTTCCAGCCGACCCTTTCGAGCCGATACCAGTGCGATCTCTGACATCGAAAAAAGGCCGTTCAAAAAAATGAGGGCCCCCA
>JBJTWT010000029.1:0-14214 GCA_046081865.1 Sphingomonadales bacterium | reverse complement strand
GAAAAATTTTTGCAAAGGTAGCAGTTTTTGCTTTCAGGGTAGGCTCCCCTATCTTTGCGGCTCAATAAATTTCAATGGCAACAACAGCAGATATCAGCCGCGGGTTGATCATAAAACTAGATGGCAGTTTGTATTCGGTGGTCGAGTTCGGAGAGAATAAAACCGCTCGTGCAGCCGCTAAAGTATGGGCCAAGTTAAAAGGGGTCGACAATAATCGTTCAATCGAAAAGACCTGGAATTCGGGAGACAACATCTACCCGGTTAGGGTAGAGCGCAAGGCCTATCAGTTTTTATACAAAGACGATACGGGCTATAATTTTATGGATAACGAGACCTTTGAGCAAGTGGCCGTTCAAGAGAACGTGGTAGATGCCCCTCAATTTTTAAAGGAAGGTCAAGAGGTGAGCGTGCTGTTCAATACCGAAACTGAATTACCTATGAGTGTTGAGTTGCCCGATAAGATCGTTTTGCAGGTAACCTATACCGAACCCGGTCTGCGCGGGGATACCGCTACCCGTACATTAAAGCCTGCTACAGTCGAGACGGGAGCCTCTATCAGCGTACCCCTTTTTGTGAATGAAGGAGAGATGATCCGTATCAATACCAAATCTGGTGAGTATGTGGAAAGGGTAAAGGAATAATTGCAACTAACTTATTTTCGCCATCTTTTCAAAGGTCCGGAATGTTGATATTTCGGGCCTTTTTGGCTCATTTTTGGCCTTTTTTCCTCATTTTTTACCCAAAAATTATCAAAATCAATAAAATTTAGCCAATTGCTGAAAGCCATTACCTTACCTTAGTGGTCTGATAAAAGCTGATCAATCAACCTAAAATTTTAAAATTGAAAGGCATGGACTTTAAACAGATTCAGGAGTTGATCAAGATGGTCAACAAATCCAACATTGTTGAGGTTACCATCGAGCAAAAGGATTTTAAGGTAACCGTCAAGCAAAAGGAAGAGCCGGTTCAACATATTGTAGCAGCTGCTGCTCCGGCTGTGGCTTCGGCGCCTATGGCACCCGTGGCCGCTACGCCTGCACCGGCTGCCGCCGCTCCTGAGAAACCCAAAGCGGCCTCTGCTGCCAGCGATAACCTGATTACAGTCAAAAGCCCCATGATCGGCACTTTTTATCGTAAGTCATCGCCCGATAAACCCAACCTGATCGATGTGGGCAGTGACATAGCACCCGGATCGGTACTGTGTATCATTGAGGCAATGAAACTTTTTAATGAGATCGAAAGTGAGGTGAAGGGCCGTATCGTAAAGGTGTTGGTTGATGATGCCTCTCCCGTTGAGTACGATCAACCTTTGTTTTTAGTAGAGCCCGCCTAAGGCAAAATCATTTCTGCTATGTTCAAAAAAATTCTGATCGCCAACCGCGGCGAGATCGCACTTCGTGTTATTCGCACGGCCAGAGAAATGGGTATTAAAACGGTGGCGGTGTACTCCACTGCCGATCGCGACAGTTTACATGTGCGTTTTGCCGACGAAGCGGTTTGTATTGGGCGTCCGCAAAGCAGCGATTCTTATCTGAACATTGCCAACATCATGGCTGCTGTAGAGATCACCAATGCCGATGCCATTCATCCCGGTTATGGTTTTTTAGCCGAGAATGCCAAGTTCGCTCGCATTTGCAATGAGCATGGTGTAAAATTCATTGGCCCTACTCCCGATATGATCAACTCGATGGGTGATAAGATCACCGCCAAAGAAACCATGATTAAAGCGGGGGTTCCGGTCGTACCCGGCGGGCAGGGTTTGTTGCAAAGCGTAGAGGAGGCCAAGGGTATTGCACGCGACATGGGTTATCCGGTAATACTAAAGGCAACGGCCGGGGGCGGTGGTAAGGGGATGCGCATTGTTTGGGAAGAAGCTGAATTAGAGAAGGCCTACGATACAGCCAAGGCAGAAGCACTGGCCTCTTTTAAGAACGATGGCATTTACATGGAAAAATTCGTGGAAGAGCCTCGGCATATAGAAATTCAGGTGGCAGGCGATCAATTCGGCAACGTTTGTCATTTAAGCGAAAGGGATTGCTCCATTCAGCGCCGTCACCAGAAGCTGGTAGAGGAATCTCCTTCTCCATTCATGACCGAAGAACTTCGTTATAAAATGGGCGAGGCTGCCAAGCAAGCGGCGGCTGCCATCAATTACGAGAGTGTGGGAACCATAGAATTTTTGGTCGATAAGCACCGGAACTTCTATTTCATGGAAATGAATACCAGAATTCAGGTAGAGCACTGCGTCACCGAAGAGGTGATCAACTATGACCTAATCAAAGAGCAAATTCTCATTGCGGCCGGTCACCGTATTTCCGGAAAGGACTACTATCCGCAAATGCATTCTATTGAATGCCGCATCAATGCCGAAGATCCGTACAACGATTTTCGTCCCTCTCCCGGAAAGATCACCGTGGTACATCAACCCGGTGGGCATGGTGTAAGAGTCGATAGCCATGTGTATGCAGGGTATGTGATTCCTCCTTACTACGATTCCATGATCGGGAAGCTGATCACAGTGGCACAAACCAGACAAGAGGCCATTCAAACCATGTACCGAGCCTTAAGCGAGTATGTGATAGAGGGCGTCAAGACCACCATCCCGTTTCACCTACAGTTAATGCAAGATGAGCGTTTTCGCAGTGGAGACTTTAATACGAAGTTCCTGGAGGGTTTTCAGTTAAAGTAGATCATCTTTCCCAATGGATGTTTCCTAATTAATATCCGGCTGCCGAATCGTCTCCTCTTCTATCTGCCACGGCTTCGAAGCTGCCATCGGGTCTTACCATAATCAATTCGGTTCGCCCGATTCCGCCACGCTCTTTTCCAAAGGGATATCCCATCTTGATAAGCGCGTTTTTGGTAGTCTCTAAAAATCCTTTTTCGACCACTAACTCATCGGGTAACCATTGGTGATGAAACTTGGGCTTGTAAACCGCATCTTGAGGGTTCATGCCAAACTCCAGTATGTTGACAAGGGTTTGAAAGATCTGGGTGGGAATGGTAGTGCCGCCCGGAGTGCCCACAACTATGTAGGGCTTACCGTTCTTTAACACCAGGGTAGGGGCCATTGAGCTAAGCATGCGCTTGCCGGGTTGAATGGCATTGGCCTCTCCACCTACTGCCCCAAACATATTGGGAACCCCTGGCTTGATACTAAAATCGTCCATTTCGTCATTGAGTAAAAAACCGGCACCGCCGACCACGGTTCTGCTGCCGTAAGAATTGTTAAGCGTGGTGGTTACCGCCACGGCATTACCCTCTTTGTCTATTACCGAGAGATGTGTGGTCTCATCGCTTTCGTAGCCGATCACTTTTCCGGGTTGCAACTCACTGCTGGGGGTAGGTTTCTCTGAAGAATAATTTTGCATTCGTTGTTGCAAATAGGTCTCATCGGTGATCTGCTTAACGGGTACTTTATAGAAATCCGCATCACCCATATAGGCGGCTCTGTCTGCATAGGCTCTACGCATTACCTCTGTCATGAGTTGTACGGACTCGGGAGATTGAAAACCCATCGCTGTTAGCGGACGATCCTCGATCATTTTTAGCATTTGATGAAGCAATACCCCTCCACTACTGGGCATGGGCATTCCCATGATAGTATATTGTTTATACTTAAAAATATGCGGCTCTCGATACGATGCCGAGTAGGCCTTTAGGTCTTCTTTGCTAATGAGCCCTCCGCCTCGTTGCATTTCGGCTACGATCAGATCGGCCGTGGTGCCCTCATAGAAGCCAGCTTGTCCGTTGTCGCGAATTCTCTTTAATGTGTTAGCCAGTTCGGTTTGGATTAGCGTGTCACCGGCTTTCCACTCTTTATCTTTTACAAACACCGGGGTTTGGGTGTTATATTTCTTAAGATCGTTTTGAAGATTATTAAGACCGCGTGCTTCGCCGGCCGTAATTACAAATCCTTTTTCTGCTAGTGTAATGGCGGGGGCGATGAGGGTCTTAAAAGGAAGTTTTGCGTATCGATGCGCGGCAAAAAGTCCTGCTATGGTACCAGGCACACCGCTAGAAAGATGTCCGGCCTGACTTTTATCGGTGTTGGCACGCCCATCGGCTTCTAGGTACATGTCGCGATGTGCTTTAGAAGGGGCTTTTTCGCGATAGTCAAGGGCTAGTTGCTTTCCATCTTTTAATTGTGCTACCATAAAACCGCCCCCGCCTATATTGCCGGCATTGGGATATACTACGGCCAATGCCAACTGGGTGGCAATGGCGGCATCGATGGCATTACCCCCTTGTTGTAAGATCGAAAGTCCTGCCTGGCTGGCCAGCGGATGGGCAGATACCACTGCTCCACGAGTGGCGATCAACGATTTTTCAATCTTGTATTGGTAGGGGCTTTGATCTTGCGCCCATCCATCGGGGTTGATAAAAAAACTAAGTAACAATGTCAGGGATAGCGATAAAAAGCTAACGTGTTTCATGGTTAATTCTTCTGAATCGCTAAGCTACGGAAACGAAAACAAACCTTAACTTGCCACGACAAAGTATATACCATGAGCAAAAGCAACGGATTACTGGTCGTTCTCTTTATCGCAGGCATTGGTTTTGCAAAGGCACAGGTACCCTCTCCCGCTACCTTTTTGGGGTATGAGGTTGGAACCCGTCATACCCCGCACTACCAAGTGCAAAATTATTTTAATAAGGTGGCGGCCCTGGCTCCCGACAGGGTCAAATTATTTCAATACGGGGTTACCAACGAAGGAAGGCCCCTGGTGGTGGCTTATGTAAGTTCTCCTAAGAACATGGCCTCGCTAGAGTCCATTCGTATGAACAATCTACGGCTGGCAGGCCTCACCCTCGATAAGATGGCACCCATAGAAGAGAATCATCCTGCCATCGTGTGGCTTAGCTACAACGTTCACGGTAATGAAGCATCTTCTACCGAAGCCTCCATGGTTACCCTCTACGAACTGGTAAAAGAAAAGTCGGCGTCTGCCGATTGGCTGGAGCAAATGGTTGTAGTGATCGACCCTTGTATCAATCCCGATGGAAGAGATCGTTATGTCAATTGGTATAATGGAGTAGTTGGTCAAACATTCAACCCGCTTCCACAGTCCAGAGAGCACCAGGAGCCCTGGCCGGGGGGTCGATCCAATCATTATTATTTTGACCTAAACCGAGACTGGGCCTGGCAATCACAGGTTGAATCGCAACAACGTATGCGTTTGTATCAGCAGTGGATGCCTCATGTACATGTGGATTTTCATGAGCAAGGTTTCAATGAGCCTTATTATTTTGCTCCGGCGGCCGAGCCCTACCACGAGATTATCACCCCTTGGCAAAGAGAATTTCAGCAGGCCATTGGAAAAAATCATGCCGGATATTTCGATAAGAATGGCTGGCTGTATTTTACCCGAGAAAGATTCGATCTGCTCTATCCATCTTATGGCGACACCTATCCCATGTACAGCGGGGCTATTGGCATGACCTACGAGCAAGGAGGAATTCGGGCAGGCTTAGCCATTATAAATGAGGATGGGGATACGCTCAGACTGGTAGATCGGGTAGCTCATCATGCCACCACTTCGCTTAGCACGCTCGAAGTTTCTTTTCGATATCGTCAGCGGTTGGTAAGTGAATTCAAAAAGTTCTATCAGCAATCAGTTACGGGCCAGTTCTCTCCCTACAAATCGTATGTCATAAAAGTGCAGTCTCACGAAAAAGAGGCAGCGGCATCGCTTCTGTCTTTGTTCGATAAAAATGGAATTCAATATGGCTATGGAACCGGCGCTGCTGCCAAGGGAATCAGTTATAGTAGCTTGAAAGAAGAGGTGTTCGTAGCGCAACCAACAGACATTGTGGTGTCTACCCAGCAAGCTCGATCAGCCCTTTTGCAGGTAATGCTAGAGCCGGTAACCAAATTGGCCGATTCGGCCACTTATGATATTACCGCCTGGTCTGCTCCTTATGCCTATGGGTTAGCTGCTTTTGCTTCGAAAGAAAAGATCGCATCGGTGCCCGCACCTGGATCGGTCACCATCAGAAATGAATCTACTTCTTACGGGTATGCCATACCTTGGCAAGGCGTGGCCTCTGCGTCTTTTGTAGGTAAACTTCTGCAACAGGGCTATAGATTACGCTATGCCGAGTTGCCTTTTGTGGTCGATGGAAAACAATTTCGTGCCGGTACCGTGCTGTTGCTAAAGACCGCTAACGAAAGATGGGGGAGTTCGCTCTTTGCCAATGTTCAGCGCCTGGCCGATCAGTACCAGGTGCCCATGCATCCTATTGCTACCGGGTTGGTCGAAAAAGGATTTGATTTTGGAAGTGATCGGGTTCGGCCGCTCACTGCCCCACGGGTGGCATTACTATCCGGAGAGGGTACCAGTAGTTTAGCGGTGGGAGAGGTCTGGCACTTCTTTGATCAGCAGCTACAATACCCACTTACTTTACTGAATGCGACTTCACTCTCTGCGGCCGATCTCGATCAGATAGAGGTACTGATCATGGCAGATGGCCGCTATCGTTTTCTTGATAACAAAGAGATGCAGGAGGCTCTCAAAAACTGGGTGAGTGCCGGCGGAAAATTGATCGCATTGGAAGGAGCCGTGGCGCAGTTGGCCAAATCGGACCTAGGGATCAAAGCAAAAAAGAAAGCGGAGTCTGCCGATAAAAAAGATAAGGATCCCTATGCATCATTATCGGTCTTTGCCGACAGAGAACGAGATTATCTTTCTTCTTTTACACCCGGCGCTGTTTGGAAAGTAGCGTTAGATACTACACATCCCGTGGCTTTTGGATACGGCCCCCATTTTTATACACTTAAAATGGATGATAATGCCTATGAGTTCATCAGTGAGGAGGGTTGGAACATAGGGGTCATTAAGCAAGATCCTCCGCTGTCTGGTTTTGTAGGAAGTAAGCTCAGACCTCAGATAAAAGATGCGCTCTCTATAGGACAACTTTCCGTAGGTCGCGGAAGTGTTACGCTGTTTACTGACGATATTTTATTTAGAAGTTTTTGGCAATCCGGCAAGTTGCTGCTGTGTAATGCCGTTTTCTTTGCCGCCGATTAATCTTCTTGTCGCATGAAACGTTCTATTTACTTGCTTTTATTGTTGCTGCCGCTGTTGACTATGGCACAGCCCACTGGCTCGGTACAGTTGTATCAGGCAATACAAAAATTGAATGTCTTGGGCTCTGTGCTTTATATAGCGGCGCATCCCGATGACGAGAATACCCGACTCATCGCTTACTTGGCCAATGACAAACTTTACAGAACCGGTTATCTTTCGTTGACGCGGGGAGACGGAGGACAAAATCTTATTGGCGAAGAGCAAGGTATTGCACTGGGGTTGATCAGAACTCAAGAGCTTCTTGCGGCAAGACGTGTAGATGGGGGAGAGCAATTCTTTACTCGTGCTTACGATTTTGGGTATTCCAAAACACCCAAGGAGACGTTCGAGAAATGGGATCGTGAGATCATTCTCTCTGATGTTGTCTGGGTCATTCGTCGTTTTCAGCCCGATGTTATTATTGCCCGATTTCCCTCTACCGGAGAAGGTGGGCACGGCCACCATACGGCCTCCGCAATTTTAGCCCAAGAGGCTTTTGAAGCTGCGGCCGATCCCAATCGATTTAAGGAGCAACTCAAGCTGGTGGCACCTTGGAAAGCCACACGTTTGCTTTGGAACACTTTTAATTTTGGAGGCAACAATACCACTCGCGAAGATCAATTTAAAGTTGATGTGGGAGGATTTAATCCATTGCTGGGCAAAAGCTATGGCGAGTTAGCGGCAGAAAGTAGAAGTCAGCATAAAAGTCAGGGATTTGGGGTACCCGCGTCTCGAGGCGAGGCCTTCGAATTTTTTAAGACCCTTAGCGGAAGGCCACCGCAATCCAATCTAATGGATGATGTGACCACCAGTTGGGATCGCATAAGCGGGGGAGCGCCCATCAAGCAGACTATCGATAGCATCTTACGATCCTTCGATTTTAAAAATCCTCATAGCTCTCTTGCTGGGTTACTTCGTCTTCGTGAACAAATGAATCGGTTGTTGCCCGATGGTTATTGGAAAACTCAAAAACTAAAAGAGTTACAAGCGCTCTTGCTTCCCCTTTCCGGCATCTATGCCGAGGCTTTCTCCACGCAGCCGGTTGCCGTGCAAGGAGATTCTGTTAAACTGGTCGTTTCGATCGTCAATAGAATGGGAGTTATGAGTCGATTAAAAGGTATTAGCGTAGAGCAAAGAGAGACTGCAGTAGACACGGCTTTAGCGACTAATCGCCCCTGGACCACTACGTATACGCTGCCCATTGCCAAGGACAAGCCCCTTACACAACCTTATTGGTTGCGCACACCCATGTTGGAGGGCTATTTTTCCGTAAACCAGCAGCAACGAATAGGAGAGCCGGAGAATAGTGCCGCCATGGTTTGTAAGGTAACCTTAGAGCTGCTGGGGCAATCCGTGTTATGTGAGCTACCCGTTCGTTATAAGTTTACCGATCCCGTAAAAGGCGAGCTCTACTGGCCATTAGTGATCTCTGCGGCTGTAATGGTTCAACCCGCCGATCCGGTGCAACTGATCTACTCAGGTCAAAAGGAAACTAAGGGGTCCGTGTTGCTAAGCACCTTGGTGTCTGGCAAAAAGGTAAAGGCCGGCACTGTGGCGGCCGCTCCACTAGTGTTTTTACAAGATTCGGTTTTACTTGCTAAGAAAGATCAGCTAGCCAGTGTAGATTATCGGCTTTTGCCCGAAGCAACCAGCCAGCGAATTCAACTTACTGCGACCGATCAGGTGGCTACCACTTACACGCAGCACCGGGTTGATATTCGCTACGATCATATCCCTGCCCTTAGTTATTTTATGCCCGCTGTGGTTCAGCTGAACAAGATCGATCTTCAAAAGCGTGGGCAAAAGATCGGATTTATCGAGGGGGCCGGAGATAAGACCACCGAAGCGTTGACAAGAATGGGGTTCGAGGTGGTGCTGCTTAGCGAAAAGGATATTACACCCGAACAATTGCAGCAGTACGATGCGATCATTACCGGCGTAAGGGCATACAACACGCATGAGTGGCTCAACAAGGTATACGATCGATTGATGCAGTATGTAGAAAAAGGAGGCAACCTGATCGTTCAGTATAATACCAGCAATCAGATCGGTCCTGTAAAAGCTCAGATCGGCCCTAATCCCTTCACTATCTCTCGCAACCGCATTACGAATGAAAAGGCCACCGTAGTATTTACGGACTCCTCTCATGCCGTATTCAATTTTCCCAACCGGTTAGGTCCGGCAGATTTTACCGATTGGGTGCAAGAGCGAAGCGTCTATCATGCCGCCTCCGGTGCTACCGGCTATCAGTATCTGATAAGCATGCAAGACCCCGACGAAAAGACCGACGAAGGAAGTTTATTGGTGGGCCGCTATGGCAAAGGGTGGTTTACCTATACCGGGCTGGCTCTTTTTAGACAACTTCCTGCCGGTGTTTCTGGGGCTTATCGCTTACTGGCCAATCTCATCGCCTTGAATCAACAAGACAAACATGGATTCCAATAAGGCCCGTTCACAGCGTTCTCGATCTGATATGGCCTTTTATGTGGCCATTGTGGGGGGCTTATTATTGGGTATCTTGATCAAAAAGGTTCGACTAGGGTTGATCATTGGATTGGCACTGGCCGCCATGATCGTTTTTACCGGTTGGCTAAAAACAAAACGCAGTCGCTAGCGCTATGGACAACAACGAAAGACCTCCTTTTTTTAAGGCATGGACGATCTGGTACCTGTCGTTGCTACTTTTTTTGCTTTTGTTGATCGGAATTTTTAAATGGCTGACTGACTATTTCTCATGAGTACCCTCGATTGGATAGTATTGGTCATTACCTTATTCGGTATCATCGCGTACGGGCTTTTTAAAAGCCGTACCAGCCACAACTTGGATGGATATTTTCGGTCTAACCGAAGCTTATCGTGGGGGTTGGTATTACTGAGTATCATGGGCACACAGGCAAGTGCCATTACGTTTTTATCGGCACCCGGTCAGGCCTATACCGATGGAATGCGGTTTGTGCAATATTATTTTGGCATCCCTTTGGCCATGGTGGTCATTGCTATTTTTTTTGTACCCGTCTTTAGAAAGGGAAATTTCTACACGGCATACGAGTACCTCGAGCAGCGATTCAATGGCGAAACAAGAACGCTTACGGCCTTTCTTTTTTTGTCGCAACGAGGGCTCTCTACCGGTATCAGCGTCTTTGCTCCTTCGCTCATCCTATCGTCGCTAATGGGGTGGGATATTATTTGGACGAATATCTTTTTGGGCGGGTTATTGATCATCTATACTATTTCCGGCGGAGCCAAGGCGGTCGCCTACACGCAACAGCTTCAGCTGATCATTGTGTTTACGGGTATGTTTTTGGCAGGGTGGATGGTGGTGCGACTATTACCCGATCAGGTTGGTTTTTCGGATGCCTTGGCCATTGGAGGTCAATTGGGCAAGTTCAATGTGATCTCCACTGGGTTTGCGCAGGGAAAGTTCAACTGGAACGACCAGTACAATATTTGGAGTGGATTGATCGGAGGATTCTTTTTGGCGCTTTCTTATTTCGGCACCGATCAAAGTCAGGTAGGACGTTATTTGACGGCTCAATCCCTAAAAGAGAGTCGCATGGGGCTATTGATGAATGGTTTTGTAAAAGTACCCATGCAATTTTTTATCTTATTGGTGGGGGTGCTGGTTTTTTCATTCTATCAATTTCAGCAAGCCCCCATTTTCTTTAATCAGGTGTCACTCGAAAAACTCAGGTCGTCTGTCGTCTATGGTGATTCCTTGCAATTGGCGGAGACCTCTTATAACAGACTAAGTACGCAAAAAAAGGTGTTGGTGCAACAATATGCCTCGCTGCGGTCTTTCTCCAACCATTCCGTTACTGATAGCTCGCGGCAAACCATGTTGCAACAGCAAGGTCAGCTAATCGATACGATTCGTGTGTTGCAGCATCGTTCCGACAGCTTACGAGCAAGGGTCAAGTACTGGATCGGCACCCATATACCGGGTGGCGATAACAATGATACCAATTATATTTTCTTGCGCTTTGTGGTCGATCACTTACCCGCCGGGCTTGTGGGTTTGCTTATTGCCATAATTTTTCTTGCTTCTTGGGGTAGCATTGCCGCTGCCATCAATTCACTGGCCTCATCTAGCATGATCGATTTTCATAAGCGTTTCTCTAAAAAGCAACATTGTAGTGAAATGGAATACCGGATCTCTAAATGGTATACGCTGGGTTGGGGTGTTTTTTGTATTGCGGTGGCCATGTTTACCTATAATATCGGCAACAGTTTGATTGAGGCCGTCAATGTGCTGGGCTCTTTGTTCTATGGAGTGGTGTTGGGTATTTTTTTGGTCGCTTTATTTATGCCTCGCATTACCAGTGGAACACTTGTTTTTTGGGCGGCCTTACTGGCCGAACTTTTGGTAATAGCTGTTTTTGTCCTTTCTAAGGCCGGGGTTATCAAGTTGGCTTTTCTTTGGCTCAACCCGCTGGGCGCCGGGCTAGTGGTATTATTTTGTTTACTTCTTCAGGCAGGGGCAAAAAAAAATCGCTCCGATAAGGGAGCGACTTCTTTGGTATGAACAACGGCTTATTTTAGATCGGCCAGTAACTTCTCGTTCAATTTTACATAATCCATATTCTTGGCAGCCAGGGCCAGTTCTTTTGATTTTTCTGCGGCGGCTTTTGCCTCGGCGGTCTTACCCAATTTGGCTAGACAATTTGCGCGTTGATGTTGTACCCAGTAAGCAGTAGGCGACATCTCTACCGCCTTATCGAACCAGGCGAGTGCTTGCGTAAGGTCTTTGCCGTTCTCCATGTAGTACATGGCGGCGTTGTAGTAAGGCGGCTTTTCTCCTTGCATCACTTTGGCAATATTACCCATGATCTTGCTGTCGATATCGGTAGTAATGGGTAGCGTTACTTTTGTTTTGTCCCAAGAAAGACTAAGCTGGCAGCTGTTAGGTTTGATGTTATCAACGGTAATGCTGAAATTTTCTACATCGCTCTTTAATTTCTCTACCGGAGCGCTTACCCTTACCACATCCATCTCTTGCTTGTAGGCACTAGGGCTGGTTACGTCGGTTTGCTTGCTGATGATAATGGTCCAGTTGTCTTTATCGGGGATGCTTAGTAGTCCGTATTTGCCGGGTGCCAGGGTAACACCACCAATGCTAACGTCATCACTGAATTGTACGGTAGTGGCGTTATTGGCGCCGGTACGCCACACAGAGCCGTAGGGAACCAGGTCTCCAAATACTTTGCGACCTTTTACGGCGGGACGGGAATAGTTGATCTCGATACTACCAAGACCAAAGTCTTGTTTTACAGTTTGCGTGGGGCTGGGGGCAGGGGTTTTAAGTTGCGCCTGGGCACTAAGCACAAAGCAAAGGCAGCCAATCAGCCAGGTAATTTTTTTCATTTGTAAGTTTTTGAACTGCAAAATTACGACAATCCTTTTATTTGCCTTATTGAGTCTAAAGGACGGGATTACGGCTTGAAGCCAGGATGAAACTGCTCTAGCGTTTTGCGTAAGAAATCTCGGTCTAGGTGGGTATAGATCTCGGTGGTGGTGATGCTGGCATGCCCAAGCATTTCTTGTACCGCGCGTAGATCGGCGCCTCCCTCTACCAAGTGGGTGGCAAAGGAGTGTCTAAAAGTATGAGGAGAAACGGCCTTTTTGATGCCTGCTGCATTTGCCAGGTCACGGATAATGTAAAAGACCATTACTCTGGAGAGGGCTCCGCCTCTTTTATTGAGAAATAAGATATCGTCCATCCCTTTGGCAGGGGTCTGGTGTACCCGCACCTGTTCGCGGTATAACTTGATGTAATAAGCTGCATCCCTACCAATGGGAACAAGTCTTTCTTTGTCTCCCTTACCTCTTACCCGTATGTAATCGAGGTCGAGATACAATTGCGAGATCTTTAAGCCGATCAATTCGCTAACCCTTAGCCCGCAGCTATAAAGTGTTTCCAGCATGGCTTTGTTGCGAGTGCCCTCTGTTTTACTAAGATCGATGGTTGCGATCATCGTTTCTATCTCTTCGAAGCTCAGCGTGCCCGGTAATATTCTTTTTTGTTTGGGGGCTTCTAGCAAGGTAGTGGGGTCGGCCGTAACGATCTGCTCCAACACGCAGTAGCGAAAAAAAGATTTGATGCCCGAGATGATCCTTGATTGGGAGCTGGCCGAAAGTTCCAGCTCGTTGATCCAGTGAATAAAGTGTCTGAGTGTTTCAGCTGTCAGCTCATCGGGTCGTGAAGGTTGAGGTTGCAGTTGTAGATAACGAGTCAGTAGATCAATGTCTCTTCCGTAGGCCTCTACGGAATTATCAGAGAGGGAGCGCTCCAATTGCAGCCAGGCTTTGTATCCTTTCTTGTATGGCTCCCACATAACGAGTTACTCCAGTTCTATGTATTTTTCTTTTTCTACCCATTTATCGTTGATCATGATGCGCACCCAAATGCGGGTATCGCTAATATTGACCGAGTCGATATGCTCGTGTATGACGTCGTAGTCGATAGGGAGTTTTTCGCCAAAGGTCATCATGCCCCTTTTTCCGGTATAAGCGTCCTCTACAAAAATGTTGCCCCGATCTGTATTAACGATCAAATGCTGCGGAATAGAAAACTTAGGATCAAATGCGTTGATGCCGCTCGACTTGATAGAGAATTTTTCTTTTTTGTCGTAGGGTAGTTTAAGTTGATAGCCACGCCCCGTAATACAGTCATTAAATAGTAGCCATACGTAGGCATTGTCTTTGAACTTGGCAGTAACAAAATTTTTTTGAATCCGTACAGGCGCACCCACCAGGTAGGTAAAACCAGTTTTAGTGAGGGCCTCCATTCCGCCATGGATCCACTGAAGACTATCCGGAAGACAGCCCTTCATCGAAATACTTACCGAGGGTTTTGTAGGGTGTGTGCCGGTAAAAAGGATGGTATCGTTAGCGCAAGTGGTGTCGCAAAAAGTAGTCTGGCCTCCCGAACCCTGACAAGAGGGTAATGCGTATTGAATAAGGGTCATCAAAATAAAAAGTCCCACGAGTCTCATGGCAATGACGTTTCTACAAATTTAGATGGTTTGATTGACTATATTTGCGCCTCATGAAAAAGCCGTCAACAACGCTACTTCGTTCTTTTCGAGCCAAGGTTAGGCATCGCAAAACCGCTTTTAAACGTTTTTTAAGCCGTCTGGAAAAAAAG
>JBJTWT010000028.1:0-22068 GCA_046081865.1 Sphingomonadales bacterium | reverse complement strand
GGACCCACGGCATCTGCCGTGTCCAATTCCTTCATGAGGTTATAGGCAATATTGCCTGCGGCCAGGTTGGGAAAGATCAACACGTTCACATCTTTATCGGCCAATTCGCAAAAGGGATAATTCTCTTGCATCAATTCTTTATTAAAGGCAACGCTGGCTTGCATCTCGCCATCTACTATAAGGGACGGATTTTTTTCTTTTACGATAGATCGGGCACGTGCTACCATGCGGGCCTCTGGCGAATCGCTGCTGCCAAAATTAGAATAGCTAAGCATCGCCACCCGAGGGGTAATGTTGAATTGTCTTACTTCTTTGGCGGCCAGCAGCGTTATTTCTGCAAGCTCCTCGGCCGTAGGATTGAAATTAACCGTGGTATCCGCCAAGAACAAAGGTCCTTTTTTCGTAAGCATCATATACATACCGGCAATCTTGCTAACCCCCTCTTCCATACCTATCACTTGTATGGCCGGACGAATCGTGTCGGGATAGTTTTTGGTCAGCCCCGAGATCATGGCATCGGCCTCGCCACACTCCACCATCATGGCCCCAAAATGATTTCGATCTTTCATGATCTTTCTTGACTCGTGCACGTTGAATCCCTTGCGGCTGCGCTTAACTAAAAAAAGATCTCCGTAGTGATTTCTTTTTTCTTCGAGTGCATCGCTGCGCGGATCGAATACAGGAAGCCCCTCCAGATCAACCCCGTTCTCTGCTGCAATGGCTTTGATCTTTTCTTCGTTGCCTAACAGTATCGGAAAGCCAATGCCTTCATCAAAGACCAATTGTGCCGCTTTGAGAATTTTAATATTGTCTGCCTCGGCAAATACAATTCTTTTAGGATCGCGTCTGGCTTTGTTGCCAATTGCACGCATTACCTGATTATCTAGTCCTAGCCGTTTGTTGAGTTCGGTGCTGTAAAGGTCCCAGTCTTTTATGGGAAATTGCGCCACGCCACTCTCCATAGCGGCTTTTGCGACCGCCGGAGCCACCGTAGCCAGCAAACGCGGGTCGAGTGGTTTTGGAATAATGTAATTGGGGCCAAAGCTGATGGTCGATTCATTGTAGGCCATGTTCACTATATCGGGAACCGGTGTTTTGGTAAGCTCTGCCAACGCCTTTACGGCCGCCAGCTTCATTGCTTCATTGATCTGTTTGGCTCTCACATCAAGGGCGCCCCTAAAGATGTAGGGGAAGCCCAACACGTTATTGACCTGGTTGGGGTAGTCGCTTCGGCCCGTTGCCATTATGATATCTTTTCTGGTCTCCGTAGCATCTTCCCAGCTGATCTCAGGATTGGGGTTGGCCATGGCAAACACAATGGGATTCTTTGCCATGCTCTTGATCATTTCTTTGGATAAGATACCCCCTTTACTGAGTCCGATGAACACATCGGCATCCTTCATCGCTTCTGCTAGCGTAAAGTTCTTGCCCTTGGCAATAAATTCTTTTTTGAGTTCATCCAGATCGGTGCGGCTTTCGTGTACTAATCCCTTGCTGTCATAGACCCAAAAGTTTTCATTACGAGCTCCCAGCGCTACATAGAGTTTCATACAAGCTACGGCTGCGGCACCGGCGCCGCTTACAACAATACGAAGCTTCTCCATTCTCTTTTTCTGTAGCTCACAGGCATTCAGTAAGGCCGCCGCACTAATGATGGCCGTACCATGCTGGTCATCATGCATCAGCGGAATGCTTAATTCTTCTTTAAGTCTTTTTTCAATATAAAAACATTCAGGAGCCTTGATGTCTTCTAAATTGATCCCTCCGAAGGTGGGCTCCAGGGCTTTTACAATGGCTACGAATTTCTCGGGATCTTGCTCGTTGATCTCAATGTCAAACACGTCAATGTCGGCGAATATCTTAAAGAGCACGCCTTTTCCTTCCATGACCGGCTTGCCGGCTTCGGGGCCGATATCTCCCAATCCCAACACGGCGGTGCCATTGCTAATGACCGCTACCAAGTTTCCTTTGGCCGTGTATTTGTAAACATTTTCTTTGTTAGCCGCAATTTCCAAACAGGGTTCGGCTACCCCGGGTGAGTAGGCCAGCGAAAGGTCGCGTTGCGTCTTGGCTTCTTTGGTGGGAACTACTTCTATTTTTCCGGGTCTTCCTTTGGCGTGATATTCAAGTGCCTGCTGTTTACGAAGGTCGTGCTGCATAGATCTTTGTTGAGTTTCTACAATTCGATACGTGCTCAAATAGGTTGCAAGGTACGATAAAAATCAGGGGGGGATGATAGGACCGTTACGTAACCATCAAGACAACAGACGGGCGCCCAACCAGGCCATCATGGCAGCTCCGTAGGATAGGGATGCTTCATCGACCAAAAAGCGTGAGGTGTGCACCCCATGAGTGTTACCGATCTTGCGATCGACAATGCCCATTCTAAAAAAACAGCCAGGTATTTGTTGAGCATAGAATCCAAAATCCTCGGCACCCATCCGTACTTCTGTTACACTTACATTTTTTTCGCCGATCAATGCTGTGGCTAAGGGTACTACCTGCTCGTGGAGCATTTCATCATTGTGAACACAGGGGTATCCAATGTCGATATGAAGTAGCGCTTCGGCTCCCATCGATGAAGCCACTTGTTCGGTTACTTGTCTGATCAGCCCATGCGCTTTAGTTCGCCATGTTTCGTTCATGGCACGAAACGTGCCCATGAGCATTACTTGATCGGGTATTACATTGGTGGTATTACCCCCCTGTATGGATGTAATGGAGAGTACACTGGGATTAAAAGGATCGTTGTGTCGGCTGATCAACTGTTGGAGGGCGATGATCAGATGTGCACTAACCAAGATGGGGTCGATACATAAATGCGGAGAGGCCGCATGCCCGCCTTTTCCCTTGATGGTGATATAGATCTCATCGGCGCTTGCCATTACTTTTCCCGACCGAAAAGAAAAAGTACCGGTCTCCAGCGTGGTGCTAACATGCAAGCCCACGATCGCCTTTGGCGTGGGGTCTTTTAATACTCCCTCTTTGATTAGCAGCGAGGCGCCACCGGGATTTTTTTCTTCTCCTGGCTGAAAAATAAGTTTGACAGTTCCCTCCCATTCCGTTCGCGTCTCTTGAAGCAGTTTGGCGGCACCCAATAGACAAGTGGTATGCACATCATGGCCACAGGCATGCATCACACCATGGTTGACCGATCGGTAGGGGAGATCATTTTCTTCTTGTATCGGAAGAGCGTCCATGTCGGCTCTTAGGGCGATCACTCTTTTGTTGGGATTTTTTCCTTCAATACAGGCAATGACACCGGTAGTGGCCATAGTAGAGGCGGCAATACCGAACGATCGCAGTTTGTCTTGCACAAAAGCAGCAGTTTCGAATTCCTGATAGCTCAACTCGGGATGGGCATGCAAATGTCTTCTCCACGCTATCAGATCGTCGGCATATTGTTGGGCCCTATCTAAAAAGTGAATTGGCATACCGCAAAAATAAGGGATGCCCTATTGCCACTGATCAACCGGCAGGAGTTGTGTCCTTTTCGGCCGGCAATTTGAGTTTTACCTCTATGATGTCATTGATAATAAAAACCCCTCTGGGAAACATTAGCTCCAACCGTCGTTGGTAGAGTTCGGCCTCTTTTCGGTCTTTAAAATTTCCAACCTTGACCCGGTAGTAAGGGGATTGATGAAATAGGTACGCTTTGAGCACCGGAAAGTTGGTGTACACTTTTGTTTTGGCAGCCAGGGCCTCTTCGCGAAGGGTGGTACTGATCACTAGCAGTCTAAATCCCTTTTCCTGACGACGAGCCTGACGACTGGTCTCTTCATTGACCTGGATCTGCTTTTTTATCAGCAAGTCTATACGAGGATCTTTTTGAATGATGACCCTTCCCTCTATCAGCGGTGTTACAAACAGACTGTCTTGTGCCAGCAGGGTTTGTGTGGGTATGCTGACTATTACAATAAGTAAAAGACAAAGGGTCCTATGCATACCGCAAAGGTAAATCACCCATTTTGATTTCATTTAGTAAGAAGCCCCAGTTCCTGCAATTTGTTGAATAGGGTGCCACGTGGTCTTTGTCTCTTGTAAATCGGTGATCCTGTAGGGACTACAGACGTCCGGCCTCGACCAATCATCGATGGGCCAGTGAATGACTCTTTTTAGGTTGCCGGTGGCCTTTGCTCTCAGCAACGATAAGATAGTGTTGTCTTTTTCAGTATACAATACGGCATTGACGTCGCGGTGTTCCACTATCCAGGGCAAAAGTTCGGCCAAACTGCCTGATAAGATATTGATCACGCCACCGGGAACATCAGCGCTATGCAGCACTTCGGCTAAACTTATGGCGCAAAGGGCTCTTTGTTCATTGGCAAGTATCACAGCCGTATTTCCTCCTGCTATGCAGGGTGCCAGTACACTAACTAGGCCCAGTAAGGGGCTTGATGGCGCAAAGATGGCAACTACTCCCATTGGTTCACACACAGAAAAATTGTAATGACTTGATGCTACCGGATTGACCGTGCTAAAAAGGGCTTGATATTTATCGCACCATCCCGCGTAATAGATCAATAGATCGATCGCGGCCTCTGTTTCGCGTATGGCGGCACTACGCGTAGAGCCTTGTAATTGCAATTCCGATACAAACTGATCTTTTCTTCCTTCGAGCATTTCTGCGATGCGGTACAAGATCTGTCCCCGGTTGTTGGCAGCGCGCTGGCTCCAGTTGCCTACGGCAGATCGGGCTGCCACTACAGCCTCCCGACAGTCTTTACGAGAGGCCAGGCAAAGGTTGGCAATCTTGTTTCCCTTATTGTCGAGCGCTGCGAACGTTCGGCCCGATTCGGTGCGGGGAAACTGCCCACCTATATACAGCTTGTACGTTTTTAAAACAGAGATTCTGGTAGTAGATTTTTTCATAGTGCTGCATTTAGGGAAACATAGGGTAACAAGCCATGCCATCCACCTTCTCTGCCATAGCCGCTTTCTTTGTAGCCGCCAAAGGGAGATGTGGGATCGAATAAATTAAAGGAGTTGGCCCATACTACTCCTGCCTTGAGTCTTCTGCTCATATTAAAAATGCGAGACCCTTTGTCTGTCCACACACCGGCACTGAGCCCGTAAGGGGTGTTGTTAGCTTTTTCTATCACCTCATCTTCGGTTCGAAATGTTAGAATGGCCAACACCGGTCCAAAAATTTCTTCTTGTGCCAGTCTGCTGCTTTGTGCCACTTTTGTAAATAAGGTAGGAAGGCAGAAATATCCTTTTTTAGGGAGGATGGCCGCCGTATCATAAAACAGAGCACCTTCTTTTTTCCCCAGTCTGATATAGTAGTTGATCTTCTCTAGTTGCTCGGCCGAATTGATTGCGCCTATGTCTGTATTCTTGTCCATAGGATCACCCACGAGCAGCGTGGCCATACGATCTTTTAATTTTTGAATGAATAGTGGAGCGATAGACTCTTGTACATATAGTCTCGAACCGGCACAGCAGACATGCCCTTGATTAAAGAAGATGCCATTGACCACTCCTTCTACCGCTTGATCGATAGGGGCATCGCTAAAGATGATATTGGCGGCCTTGCCTCCCAATTCCAGCGTAAGTTTTTTGTTGCTATCAGCGGTCTGTTGCTGAATTAACTTTCCAACGGCAGTCGATCCGGTAAAAGCGATCTTATCGATACCGGGGTGGGCTGTCAGCAGCGACCCGGTCGAACCGGCACCGGTGATGATATTGACAACACCCGGAGGCAAATCGGCCTCTTGAATAATCGAAGCTAATTTTAAGGTAGTGAGCGAAGTGGTCTCGGCCGGTTTTAATACCACCGTATTACCCGTTGCCAGTGCAGGAGCGATCTTCCAAGCGGCCATTAGCAATGGAAAATTCCAAGGTGTGATCTGCGCGGCTACTCCAAGGGGTCTGACTGATCGGTTAGGAAATGCATAGTTCAATTTGTCGGCCCATCCGGCGTAATAGAAGAAGTGGTTGCATGCCATCGGGACATCAAAGTCACGACTTTCCCGAATGGGCTTACCCCCATCGAGGGTCTCCATGACACTTAGTTCGCGGGCTTGTTCTTGCAGGAGGCGCGCGATCCTAAAAATATATTTACCTCTTTCTTTTGCGGGCATTTTTTTCCAGTACTTATCGAAAGCCCTTCGCGCTGCTGATACGGCTTTATCTACATCTTGTTCATTGGCGATTGCAGCCCGGTATAGTTTTTTTTCAGTGGCAGGGTTGATGCTCTCTAGGTAAAGACCTTGTTTGGGTTTTTGCCATTTTCCATCGATAAATAGTTCGTACTGCTCTTGTACACGGGCAATGGAGGCCGACTCTGGCGCCGGGGCATAGGTCCAGCCCGAACCCAGCCGAAGCGGTTGTATGGTCGATTTTTTCTTTTTTGTAGCCATAGGTAATGTTAATCTACACTGAAGTAATTAGGGGATTGATAGCAGCCCTCTTTTTCTTTTGCGATTTGCATAAGCACATTGTTGGCCAAGCTGCTCGCGCCAAAGCGAAACCAATGGGGGTCCATCCAATCGGCACCCAGTGTTTCGTTTAGCATAACCAGATAATGCAGGGCTAATTTAGCAGTAGAGATACCACCGGCAGGTTTCATGCCTACCATGGATCCTGTCTTGTAATAGTGATCGCGAATGGTCTCAAGCATCACAAGGGTAACCGGAAGGGTAGCGGCTGGCTGAATCTTTCCGGTAGAGGTTTTAATAAAATCGGCACCGGCCGCGATGGCCAGTTGACTGGCTTTTCTTACTTGATCTAGGGAGCCCAGCTCGCCGGTCTCCAGAATCACTTTTAATCGGGCGTTACCACAAGCTTCTTTTACCGCAGCGATCTCATCAAAAACATAGCCATATTCTCCTGCCAACAATTTTCCGCGGCTAATGACCATATCGATCTCGTCGGCTCCCTCCTGTACGGCAAATTGAGTTTCACGCAGCTTAATGTCAAGGGTACTTTGCCCTGAGGGAAAAGCGGTTGCTACAGAAGCCACTTTTACTGCCGAACCTTGTAGGGCTTGTTTTGCCGTTCTAACATGCAAAGGGTAAACGCAAATAGCTGCTACCGTGGGAAGTCCTTCGAAGGCATCATGTAAATGAAGGGCCTTGTAACAAAGCTGTTCCACTTTTCCAACACTGTCTTTTCCCTCTAGGGTCGTGAGGTCTATCATGCGGAGTGTCAACAATAGTCCTTGCATCTTACTGGCGGCCTTTATGCTGCGTTTGGTAAATCGGCTGATCCTCTCTTCCACTCCCGTTTGATCAATGGCAGGGCTGTTTACAATCGAGGGTCTAAAAACAACGGTCTTGGCCATTGGCAAGCATTCTTTATTGTCTAAAAATAAAACTAATTAGTTATCATTGTTGCCCGATTCCGCTAACTTTCCTAAAAATCCAACCATGTCCTCTAACAGAATTTTAGGCACCCTGCTGTTGTTGTTAGGCAGCCGGCTGCTTATGGCGCAAGCTACTTTTCCTGAAAATGGAGTGGCCGACCCTCGCCTGGGTCATTATGCGTTTACGCATGCCACCTTGGTAAAAGATGCTACTACCACTCTTTCCGATGCAACGCTAATTATTAAAGACGGTCGTATCGTGGCCGTAGGTACCGCTTTGCCCGCACCGGCTGGAGCAGTCGTCATCGATTGCAAAGGAAAATATATCTATCCTTCTTTTATCGATCTGTATGCCGAATATGGAATTCCTTCCGCTGCTGCCACGCGTGGTCAGGGTGGGGGTGGATTCGATTTTCTTCGCCCCTCCCAACTGGAGTCCAATCAAAAAGGTCCTTACGGGTGGAACCAAGCTCTTCATAGCGATGTACAAGCACATACGCAGTTTGCCGCCGACGATAACAAGGCAAAGTCACTTCGCGAATTAGGCTTTGGCACGGTGCTGGCCCACGTGCGCGATGGTATTGCCCGAGGTACAGGGGTGGCCGTAACGCTGGCCAATGAAAAAGAAAATCTGGTCATTGTAAAAGATAAAGCATCGGCGCATTATTCTTTTAACAAGGGAAGTTCCCAACAAAGTTATCCCAGCTCCATGATGGGGTCGATCTCGCTGCTGCGCCAAACTTTTCTCGATGCGCAGTGGTACAAGACACAACCTGCCGAAGAAGGGGTTAATCTAACCCTTAAAAGCTGGAACGAAAACCAATCGTTGCCACAGATCTTTGAAGCGGGCGATAAGTGGAATGCCTTGCGTGCCGATCGAATCGGCGATGAGTTCGGAGTGCAGTATATCATCAAAGCCGGTCAAACCGAGTACCAGCGTATTGCCGATATGAAAGCTACCAATGCCGCCTTTATTTTGCCATTGAATTTCCCCTTGGCACAAGACGTAGAAGATCCGGCCGATGCTCGGTTTGTGGCCCTCAACGATATGAAGCATTGGGAGCTGGCGCCTACGGGCCCTGCTGCTTTTGAAAAAGCGGGTATTCCCTTTTGTTTGACCACTGCTGACCTTAGCAGCGTTGGTTCCTTCTCTCGTAATCTTCAAAGAGCCAGGGAGTACGGATTAAGCGATGCGGCCGCTCTTGAGGCACTTACCCGCACTCCGGCGCGCCTGCTGGGTATTGATGATAAAGTGGGAACGCTTGAAGTGGGAAGGATGGCGAATTTTTTAGTGATGACAGGCCCTGTCTTCCAGGACAAAACATTGCTCTTACAAAATTGGATCCTGGGGGTCAAATACACGATCAAAGAGGATGCAGCCGCTGCTAACGGCCTCTATCAATTGACCATCAATACCGCTACCGGAAAGGAGATGTATCAGTTAGAGATGAAGTCCATTAGTAGTGCCACCATTTATGCTAAAGACACTATGCTCTCTAAATTCAGCTTTGATGGTAAGCAGGTCAAGATTGGATTTGCGCCTGCTCCTCCTCGTCAGCGTCCTGTCATGACGGATAGTACACGCAGAAATTTTGCAGCCGGAGGAGGTGCCCGGTTTATGGGTGCGGCCGAACAACCACTGCCCGCTTCGGCTACTCGACTTAGCGGAATTGCCAATGGCACCGAGTGGAATGGGGTAGGTACCGATTCGTTGGGCAATCCGCTAACTTGGACTGCCACGCTGGTAAAGTTAAGCGCTCCCGCTGCGGCAGATTCTGCCAAGAAAAAAGAGATGCCACAACTTGGCAAGGTGATCTATCCGTTTGTTCCTTTTGGATGGGATGAGAGCAGTAAGCCAAAGTCAGAGACCCTGCTCATCAAAAATGCTACCGTTTGGACCAACGAAAAGGAGGGTGTTCTTACAGAGACCGATGTATTGATCAAGGATGGAAAAATCGCCGCTGTTGGAAAAAATCTATCCGACCCCACGGCAAGAGTGATCGATGGCACCGGCAAGCACGTAACCCCCGGTATTATCGATGAACACTCTCATATTGCAGCAGCTTCCATTAATGAGGGAGGACAATCCGTTACCAGCGAAGTGCGCATTGCCGATAATCTTAACCCCGATGATATCAATATTTACCGGCAATTGAGCGGTGGCGTAACCACGTCTCATATTTTGCACGGCTCTGCCAATACCATTGGTGGGCAGACGCAACTGATCAAACTGCGTTGGGGAGCCTCAGACGAAGAACTTAAATTTAGAGGATGGCCCGGGCAGATCAAGTTTGCACTAGGCGAGAACGTAAAGCGCTCCTCTTCTCCTTTGGGAAACAATCGCTATCCCGATACGCGCATGGGGGTAGAGCAAATCTTGGTCGATGCCTTTACCCGTGCCAAAGATTATCAAAGGGCGTGGGCCTCTTACGAGAGCAATAGAAGATCGTACGAATCGGCAAAGAATAAAAAAGGACTGACAGCGCCCGTGACCCCACGCCGCGACCTTGAGCTCGATGCGCTGGTAGAGATTCTAGAAAAGAAAAGATTTATCACCTGCCACTCTTATGTACAAAGCGAGATCAACTCCGCTATGGAAGTGGCTAATCGCATGGGCTATACCGTCAATACGTTTACTCATATCCTAGAGGGATATAAAGTAGCCGATAAAATGAAGGAGCACGGCTCTTTTGCCTCAACTTTCTCTGATTGGTGGGCTTACAAGATGGAGGTAGAAGATGCCATACCTTACAATGCAGCCATCATGCAACGAGTGGGTCTTACCGTAGCCATCAACTCTGATGATGCCGAGATGGCTCGTCGTCTAAACCAAGAGGCAGCCAAGATCGTCAAGTATGGAGGGGTTACTGAAGAAGAAGCCCTAAAGATGGTAACGCTCAATCCCGCCATCATGTTGCATGTAGATGATAAGGTAGGAAGTTTGCGTCTTGGAAAAGACGGCGATGTGGTCCTTTGGAGCGATCATCCGCTGAGTATCTATGCAAAATCACTTTACACCATCGTTGATGGCGTTATCTATTTTGATAGAGCGCGCGATGAACAACTTCAAAAGCAAATAGAGGCCGAACGCCTTAGACTGGTCCGTAAGATGAATGGCGAGAAGCGTGCGGGTGCTCCTACCATCCCTGCTCAACCCAGCTATCAACTCATGCACACATGCAGTGATCATGGTCACAGTCACGGATTATTGGTCATTGATAACGAAGAAAACCTTCACGATTAAAATTGACTTCTATGCAAAAGATATTTTTATTTGTCACCCTAGTCTTTTTGGGATCCCTCACGCAGGCGCAAGAGACCGTACTGCCCGCCAAAGAACAAAAAGGTTCTTATTATCTTACCAATGCTACTATTCATGTCGGAAACGGGCAGGTCATCAGTAAGGGATCCATTAAGGTGACCAATGGAAAGATCGAGGCGGTGGGTAACAACATTTCCATTCCTGCCGATGCGGCCGTTACCGACCTTCAAGGTCAAGATCTGTATCCGGGCCTCATCTTACCGAATAGCAGTTTGGGTCTTGTTGAGATCAGCGCCGTTCGTGCCACCCAGGATGCTCGCGAGATCGGAGAGCTCAATCCTAGTGTTCGCTCCATAGTAGCGTACAACTCAGATTCAAAGGTGATCAATACCCTTCGGTCCAATGGAATATTATTGGCCAACGTGGTTCCGCAAGGAAATTTTGTAGCCGGAAGTTCTTCGGTGGTGCAGCTTGACGCCTGGAATTGGGAAGATGCTGCCTACAGCACCGATGCCGGCATGCATGTGTATATGCCCTCTTTATTACCTCGTCCGGCCTTTGGGGGCAGGGGTGGTGGCTTTGGAGGGTTCGGAGGCGGTGGCCAGTCGGCTGGCGATCCGATCAAAGAGGGACTCGACAAGATAGAGGATTTAAAAACTTTTTTCCGGGAGGCAAAGGTCTATCATCAACTTGCCAATCCCGAAAAAACGAACCTGAAGTTCGAGGCAGTGCGATCACTATACGATAAGAAGCAGCGACTCTATGTCCATGCCAATACCGTGCGGCAGATCTTGGTTGCCCTCGACTTTGTAAAGGAGTTCGGTTTTGATATGGTACTAGTGGGAGGTAGCGAAAGTTATCAAGTGGCCGATCTCTTACGGCAACATAATGTATCGGTAATCTTACAGCAACCTCATAGCTTACCTACCGCAACCGATGACGATGTGGATCAGCCTTACAAGACCGCTGCTCAGCTGCAAAAGGCCGGTGTGTTGTTTGCCATTTCGGATGATGATTCACAGACCAGAGGACGCAACCTCCCCTTTAATGCAGGCACGGCCGCTGCTTACGGATTGAGTAAGGAAGAAGCGCTGGCTGCCATTACTCTCAATGCGGCACGTATTATGGGAGTGGCAGACAAAACGGGCAGCATCGAAGTAGGAAAGGATGCTAATATCGTTGTAAGTAACGGCGATTTGCTTGATATGCGTAGCAGCAATGTTACCGCCGCTTATATACAAGGTCGCAAGATCGATCTGACCGACAAGCACAAGTTACTGAACGATCGATTCGAACAGAAATACGAGATAAAGGGAAAGAAAGGATTTTGATCGCTATTCCTTTCCGTGACATTGTTTGAACTTCTTGCCACTTCCGCAAGGGCATGGATCGTTTCGTCCAATGCGGGGTCCCGCTGAAACAGGTACCGCTCTGTCGTTTTCGTTAGCTGCATAATCTTCGCCGGCACGGTCCACCTCTTCTTTGTTGGCGCGCATGCGACTCATATCGGTTCGCTGTTGTTTGCCTTCGCGAAGCGGGGCCTCGGCGGCTTGCGCTGGCAATGCGGCATGACACAAGAAGTCTACAATGTTTTTATTGAGTTCGGCCGTCATATTACGAAATAGCTGATAGGCTTCCATCTTGTAAATGACCAATGGATCTTTTTGCTCTAAGTAAGCGGTCTGTACGCTTTGCTTAAGATCGTCCATGGCCCGCAGATGTTCTTTCCAGGCTTCGTCAATAACGGCAAGGGTAATGGTTTTTTCTAGCGACTGCCCTAATTCGACTCCCTCGCTCTGGATATTTTTGTGTAGATCGACCAGTACATTGTATCCCTTACGCCCATCGGTAAAAGGTACCACCACATTTTCTATTTGTTGACCCTGTGTAAGTCGGATGTTCTTGAACACCGGAATGGACTGTTGCTGTAAGATCTTTTTATGTTCACTATAGCGTCGTGTTGCCTCGCGGTAAAGCTGGTCGGTAACTTTTTCGGCATCTTCCTTTAAAAAGCTATGTGGGGTGATAGCGGTCTCTAATCCAAAATTCAAGATACAGGCCATTTTGAAGCCTTCATAATCGTTTTGTTCGCGAAACGAGCCCACCAGTCCTTCGGCCAAAGAGATAAAGGCCGTATCAATGTCGAGGGCCAGTCTGTCTCCAAAGAGGGCATGGTTGCGTCTTTTATATACCGCATTACGCTGCATGTTCATTACGTCGTCGTACTCCAGCAAGCGTTTGCGAATACCAAAGTTGTTCTCTTCTACTTTCTTCTGCGCGCGCTGGATACTGTTGCTGATCATGCTGTGCTGGATCACGTCGCCCTCTTTATAGCCCAGTTTATCCATCAGTCCTGCAATCCGTTCACTTCCGAACATCCGCATCAAATCGTCTTCGAGTGAAACATAAAACTGACTGCTTCCCGGATCGCCTTGCCGTCCGGCACGACCCCGCAGCTGTCTGTCTACCCGGCGGCTCTCGTGTCGCTCGGTGCCGATAATAGCCAGTCCTCCCGCCTCTTTGACACCCGGCCCCAGTTTGATATCCGTTCCGCGACCTGCCATGTTGGTGGCAATAGTCACCGCCCCGGCCAGACCCGCTTCGGTAACTACTTGTGCCTCTCGGGCATGCTGTTTGGCATTGAGTACATTGTGCGCGATCTTTTTTTGTTGCAACATTCTGCTAAGCAGTTCGCTCACTTCTACCGAGGTGGTACCGACCAGACAGGGGCGTCCTGCGTTGCGCAGCGTTTCGATCTCATCGATCACTGCTTTATACTTTTCTCTTTTGGTTTTGTAAACCAAGTCGTCTCGGTCTTGGCGAACCATGGTAAGATGCGTGGGAATGCTTACTACATCTAATTTATAGATGCTCCAGAGCTCTGCGGCCTCTGTCTCTGCCGTACCGGTCATACCGGCCAGCTTATGATACATTCTGAAATAGTTCTGCAAAGTGATGGTCGCATAGGTTTGCGTAGCGGCTTCGATCTTTACATTCTCTTTGGCTTCGAGTGCCTGATGAAGCCCATCGCTGTAGCGACGTCCTTCCATGATACGACCCGTTTGCTCATCGACGATCTTGATAGCTCCGTCGATGATCACATACTCGACATCTTTGGCAAATAGGGTATAGGCTTTCAACAACTGTTGAACGGTGTGAATGCGATCGGCCTTTTGAGAATAATCGTTGAGTATACTTTCCTTTTGTTGTAAAAGTTCTTCGGTAGTGGCGCCACTTTTTTCTATCGCTGCCAGCTTTACTCCAATGTCGGGCAAGACGAAGAATTCAGGATCTTCTCCGCTTCTCGTTATAGCGGCCAGCCCTTTGTCGGTCAACTCTACCGAGTTATTCTTCTCGTCAATATGAAACAAAAGGTCCTCATCCACCAAGTGCATCAATCTTTGTTGGTCTTGCAAGTAGTAATTCTCTGCCTTTTGCATTTTTACTCTCACACCGGGTTCGCTAAGGTACTTGATGACCGGCCCATATTTTGGGAGTCCTCGATGGGCGCGGTATAAAAAAAGACCGCCCTCTTTGGGATCGTCCTTACCTTCTGCGATCAATCGCTTGGCTTCATTAAGACAGTTGCGAACAATTTTTTCTTGTTCGGTAACCAATTGTTGTATGCGCGGTTTATGAATATGGTATTGCTGGTCCTCTCCTTTGGGAACAGGGCCCGAGATGATCAAGGGGGTTCTGGCATCATCGATCAGTACCGAATCGACCTCGTCCACCATTGCAAAATGATGTTTGCGTTGCACCATTTCTTGCGGGTTATGTACCATGTTGTCGCGCAGGTAGTCGAATCCAAATTCATTGTTGGTTCCGTAGGTAATATCGGCCAGGTAGGCTTTTCTTCTTTCCTCGCTGTTCGGGGCGTGTTTGTCGATACAATCTACCGTAAGGCCCAGCCACTCAAATAGAGTTCCGTTCCATTCCTGGTCACGACGGGCCAGGTAGTCATTGACAGTAACCAGGTGGACCCCTTCGCCCGGCAAGGCGTTCAAATAGGCGGGCAAGGTAGACACCAGTGTCTTCCCCTCGCCGGTGGCCATCTCGGATATTTTTCCCTGATGAAGCACGGTACCTCCTATCAGCTGTACATCGTAGTGACCATGTTCCAGGTTATGCTGGCTCCGGCGGCCGTCCAGTTGTTTTGAAAAATGGATTGGTCGCCCTCTATGGTAATGTAATTTCTTTTAACACTCAGATCACGATCCAATGGGGTGGCAGTAGCCACCAGGTTCGTATTTTCTTTAAAGCGGCGAGCGGCCTCTTTTACCACGGCAAAGGCCTCCGGTAGGATCTCATTGAGAACCTGTTCAATTTGCTGATTTCTCTCTTTTCGAAGCCGATCCACTTCTTGGTAGATGGCCTCTTTTTCCATTAGCTCCTCAAAGGGCAATTGCTCGGCTGCCTGGTTCTTGTCCGCGATCTCTTGGTCGATCGCTTGCAGATGTTCTTTGATGCGGGCTCTAAATTCAGCGGTCTTATTTCTCAGCTCATCATGGCTCAGCTGTTGATAACGAGTAAAGAACTGGTTGATCTGGCCCACCAGGGGCTCAATTTTGCGCACGTCCTTTTCTGACTTGCTGCCACCGAATATTTTTGATAGGTAACCTAACATAAGTGGGCAAAGATAAGCCAAAAAAAACCCATAACTTTGCCCCCCAAATCAGCATTCATGGCAGGTCAGTTAAAGGAGGTCAGAAGCAGAATAAAGTCGGTACAAAGCACCCAACAGATTACTAAGGCAATGAAGATGGTCAGTGCCGCCAAATTAAGACGCGCGCAAGATGCTATCGTGCAAATGAGGCCTTATGCCCAGAAGTTACAAGATATGCTCAGTAACATCGTGAGTAACAGCGAGGCCGGCTCCGAAATGGCCCTCGCCGCCGATAGGCCCATAGAAAAAGTGCTGTTGATCGTGATTAGCAGCGATCGCGGGTTGGCTGGGGCCTTCAATGCCAATGTGATCAAATTGGTCAAATCGACCATTAACGAAAAATATGCCGATCCTTTTAGTAAGGGAAATGTGACCATCTGGAATATTGGAAAAAAAGCTTACGAAAACCTGAGCAAAGGGTCTTATAAGACCGATGCTCGTTTTAGGGATATCTTCTTACAACTGAGTTTTGAAAAAGTGCAAGAGGCCGCGGCCGCTGCCATGACTGGCTTTCTCAACAAGGAATTCGATGTGGTTGAGATCGTCTACAGCCAATTTAAGAATGCCGCTACCCAGCGTTTTGTCGTGGAGCGTTACTTGCCTATACCACGCGTTGAGAAAAAAGAAGGCATGGTGCAATTAGATTTTATCTATGACCCCGACAAAGGCTTACTGGTGGCAGAGCTGATGCCCAAGATCCTTAACACGCAGCTCTTTAAAGCGGTGCTTGATTCCAATGCCTCAGAGCATGGGGCGCGTATGACCGCCATGGATAAGGCCAGCGAAAATGCCAATGAGATGCTTCGTAACCTTAAGATCTCTTACAACAGGGCCAGACAGGCGGCCATCACAACAGAGCTAACTGAGATTGTTAGTGGGGCGGCTGCTTTACAGGGCTAATCTCTAAAAAGAAGAACCCGGCACTCTTGTGAAGAACTTTTATCTGTCTATGATCAGTAATTAGTATTTTGAAGAACCAATTATAACATGCCCGACGTTTCCGCCATAGTACCGCATCTAGAAGCGCTGATCTTTGCCAGCGATAAACCGCTGTCGACCACCGAGCTCACCGAACTGGTCAATAACGCCTTGGGATTTCTCGAAGATCGTGTTGCTCAAGATCAAACGGAGGCGGCTTTGCAAGCCATTGCAGAAAAGTACGCCAGTGAGTTTTATTCTTTCGAGGTAGTGCAAAGCGGAGGCGGGTGGCAGTTTCTGACCAAAAAGGAATTTCATAAGACCATCGCTCAGCTCAATGGCGATAAGTTTTTAAAGCGACTTTCACCTGCCTCATTAGAAACACTGGCCATCATCGCGTACAAGCAACCCGTAACCAAGGGCGAGATTGAATCCATAAGAGGGGTTAGCTCCGATTATGCCGTTCAAAAATTGCTGGAAAAAGAATTAGTGGTAATTGCGGGGCGTAATGAAAAACTGCCCGGTCATCCTTTGGTATACGCCACCTCGCGCAACTTTATGGATTATTTCGGGATCAACTCGTCCGAAGATCTTCCCACCATCAAAGAAGTATTGGTTGAGCAATTAGTAGAGCCGACTTCGATCAAAGACACCCTTCCCGAAGAAGAGAGCTGATCTTATTATCTTCGTTACATGTCCCTTTCCAGAGAAGAACTCATTTATGCTGCCAACACTTATGGCACCCCGCTATATGTGTACCATGCCGAATCCATTACTCGGCAGTATTGTAAACTAACACAGGCTTTCGCTGTCTTGCCAGCTAGATTTTTTTATGCCGCAAAGGCACTTACCAATCTTTCTATACTCAAGCACATTCATGCTATTGGATGCTCCATCGATTGCAGCTCCATCAACGAAGTGAAGCTGGCGCAAAAAGCCGGGTTTCAGCCAGAGCAGATACTGTATACCTCCAATAGTGTTTCCTTTTCGGAGATCGAGGAAGCCGTTTCTCTGGGAGTATCTGTTACCATCGATAGTCTGTCAAATCTTGAAAAGTTTGCCAAGGTCTATGGAGCCAGTTATCCGGTAGGAGTTAGGATCCGGCCTAATATTATGGCGGGTGGTAACAGCAAAATCTCTACCGGACATGCCAATAGCAAGTTCGGTATTCCCGTTGAGCAATTGGATTTGCTGCAAGCGCTGGTTACTCAATTTCAATTGCAATTACGAACCTTACACATTCATACCGGCAGCGAAATTGCCGAGCCCGCCATTTTTGTACAAGGGGTGCATCTTTTACTCGATATCGCAAAGAAATTTTCTACCGTTTCGGTCATAGACCTCGGAGGAGGATTCAAGGTGCCTTATGCTCCGAACGAAAAGGAGATTGACCTCGATGCCATAGCACGAGAGATACAAAACGCCTTTTTAGCATTCGAGCATTCCACAAAAAGAAAAGTAGAGGTTTGGTTCGAGCCGGGCAAATACCTGGTGGCTCAAGCCGGTTATTTGCTTGCTACGGTCACCGTGCTCAAGCCCACCGAGAAAATTTGCTTTGCAGGGGTAAATAGTGGTTTGAACCACTTGATACGCCCTATGTTCTATGATGCCTATCACCAAATCTCTAATTTGACCCATCCTGAAGGACCCTTAAGCCCCTATCAGGTTACCGGAAATATTTGCGAAACAGATGACTTTGCGCTAGAGCGCTTGCTTCCAGTGCTGAGCGAGGGCGATCTGCTCGCTTTTCATACCGCGGGGGCCTATGGATTTGAGATGGCCTCCTCTTACAACGCGAGAGTTCGTCCGGCCGAAGTACTCTATAAGAACGGCCAGTTACATTTGATACGAAGAAGAGAGTGCTTAGACGATCTGTTAGCCCAACAAGTAATACTAAGCTAGCATGGAGAACCAATTTCTACGGGTGGCTAATCATCGGATTTGGTTTCGCTTGTATATGTTGATAAAGTTACCTGCTGCTTTTTTATCGGGTCTGCGGGTAGAGAACGCCAGCTTAGAGCAATCGGTGGTACGCATCTCGCTTCATTGGCTTTCTCAAAATCCTTTTCGATCCATCTATTTTGCTTCACTTGCCATGGCAGCCGAAATGAGCACCGGAATATTGGCCATGGCCCGCATCTATAAAAAAAAGACCGGAGTTTCTATGCTGGTCGTATCGATGCAGTCGCAATTTTATAAAAAGGCGACCGGTACCATCCGGTTTAGTTGTAACGATGGGGCTTTGTTCGAATCCGCCATACAAAAAGCCATCGATAGTGGAGAATCAGTAACCCTGCAGGCCACCGCTAGCGGTACTAACCAACGGGGAGAAAGGGTGGCTCAATTTGTCTTTACCTGGTCTTTCAAAAGAAAATAGGTAACTTACTAGGCCGTTTAATTTTATTTGATGAAGATTGGTTTTCATGGTGCGGCTCGTACCGTTACAGGGTCTAAGCATCTGGTAGAGTTGCCAGATGGCCGAAAGGTGTTGCTCGATTGCGGGCTTTTTCAGGGAATGGGAAAAGATACCGATCGTCTAAACAGACAGTTTGGCTTCGAAGCTGCATCCATCGATGTGATGCTACTCAGTCATGCACATATCGATCACTGCGGGTTGCTTCCACGACTTATTGCAGAGGGGTTTAGGGGCAAGATCTGGTGTACACCCGCTACTCGGGCATTAGCGGAGGTGTTGTTGCAAGATTCTGCCAAGATCCAAGAAGATGAGATACGTTATGTTAACAAGCGTAAAAGGTTGCAAGGGCTGCCCTTGCTTCAGCCACTTTACTCCATCGAAGAGGCGCAGGCCTGCTCAGTTTTCTTTGAGGAAGCATCCTATGATCAGTGGGTAGAGGTTCTGCCGGGAGTGCAAGTACAGTTTACCGATGCCGGTCACATAATCGGCAGTGCCGCTGTGCATTTGCGGTATGGGGCGGCGGGTAAGACAAGGCAACTTACTTTTAGCGGAGACATCGGTCGATACCGCGACGCGATATTACGATCGCCCGCTCCTTTTTTGCAAGCCGATGTAATTATTTTGGAGTCTACTTACGGAAATTCCTTACATCCGCTGCATGTTACCACTCCAGACCTTCTCTTGCAGCACATCGAAGAGATCTGTTTGCAGCGCAAAGGAAAATTGGTCATAGCCGCCTTTAGCGTAGGCAGAACCCAGGAGTTGCTATATTTTTTAAACCAGTTGGAGTTAGAGAATCGGTTACCCGAAATACCCATTTATCTCGACAGTCCATTGAGTGTGGAGGCCACCGAGATCGTCAAGAGCTTCCCCCATAATTTTAACAAGACCATTCAGCGTGTTATGCAGAGCGATGCTGACCCCTTTGGGTTTCCGCAATTGAAATATGTACGCACAGTTGAGCAATCCAAACAGCTCAACTTCGAAAATGGTCCCATGGTCATTATTGCAGCCAGCGGAATGGCCGATGCAGGCAGGGTCAAGCACCATGTGAGTAATGCCATAGAGAATAGCCGAAACCGGATTTTGTTTACCGGCTATTGCGAGCCCCGTTCATTGGGCGGGCGGTTGCTAGGCGGTCAAAAGGAGGTATCAATTTTTGGAGTAGTCCATGAGGTGCACGCCACCATAGCCCAAATAAGAAGTATGAGTGCCCATGGCGATTATGATGACCTATGTCAGTGGCTCTCTTCGCAAGACCCTCAAAAAGTGCGAGAGCTCTTTCTGGTGCATGGGGAGTACGAGGTACAACAGGATTTCCGAGACAGGCTAATTAAGAAGGGTTTTGGATCCGTACGGATTCCCGAAATGCATAGCGTTTTTGGAATAGGGTCATAGTACAGACCAAGGAGGAAAAGAGAAATACATAAAGACCCGCTTGTGGCTCCACGTGCAAAATAGAATTATACTTCTGGCTGGGAGCTTGTAAAAATTTACCCGAGAGATCTACCCAACCAAGCAAATACCCTGTTCCAATAAACGTATTGGTCAGACTTGCCAAACCGCTCCACCTAACTCGAAGAAAGACCATTATCAAACTAAAAAGGGAAAGGGATAATCCTGCCCAGCCCCCTTCGACAAATGTTCCTCTAAGAAGTCCGTAATGATGGGTATGGGTGTAACCTGCATAGCTGGTGAGAGACTCAACTCTGAACCATGGTAAAAAAACAGAACCTGCAGCCATTGACGCCGCAAGAAGTGATATGAAATCTACTTTTTGCAGGCCAACTAGCGCAGGTTCTTTACGCATGTAGAATTTTCAAGGAAGGTAAATTGGTTAATAGGGCCCCATCTAAAATTGGTAAGTAACCAATTATGTGTAAATTTCTTAAATCGGATTTTACTACTATTAAATTAGGTTATATTATCGGTGCAATTACAGGTTATTTCCTATAAATTTGCTTAGACCCTATAAATAACAATTAGGTTAATAACCATTTAAAGTACTGAAATTCAAAATTTTATATATTTATTCGTGTATTAATCATCATATTATTCTTGTTTTTTCCTCAATTGGTTCCAGGGCAAGCTCCCCCCGATTCAGTCATCACCATGAGGAAATCAAAGTTCTTTACCGACCTTCTAAAAAGGTACAATGCAAGCTCTTACATTAAGGCATCATATCCGGAGCGCTATTTGTCCATGAGTGTTTCTCTTAGGGAGTACCCGGTGGAATATATCCCAACTCCTGAAGGCCTTTTTTTGCATCTTGGGCGAACTGGTAGACTATATAAAATGCAAGAAAGCGACGACTCGCTGCTACGTTTTATTAGGGTGGACAAGACCGTCAACATCAATTACAACATCGGTTCTTTTTTGTTTTGGACTCAGGGGGGTCTTTACGAGTTGGGCGGCTATGGTTTTTGGAAGTCAAATGGCTTGTTACGACGATACAACCCTGCTGATAGGGAGTGGGACATTGTACCCACTGATCGTGAAATGCATATTCCGCTTGCCGCCAGTTGGCGAGATGGGGCTTGGCTTGACCCTAGCCAGTCCCATTTATATGTACCTTATCAGCAGGTAATCAATGACGGTCTTATTGCCAACAATAATTTGAATTATATAGTGTCTCGCGACTTTTACCGACTCGATATAAAAAAGCGAGTTTGGGAAAAGCTAGGTCAGACCACAGACCAGGCCATGCAAATTATTTTTTCTGCTAACTGGACCTCATTCCCTTCTAGTCGGGGCTTTTTCTTAGGCTTCACAAAAGGTATTTATCATTTTGATTTTGTGGCAAATGAGATTTCGTTCAACCCCAACCCCGCATTGGTACAAAGCTTAATGAGGTTGCAAAGCAGAAGCCATTGCTACTACCATCAGGGCTGGGTTTATGCTTTTGACCCCACTACTTACAAATATGATTCGCTGCGTTTTGACGAGAAGCCATTTGTACCCACCGGGCAGTCGATTTGGAAGAAGCCATTCCCTTACCAAATGGTAGGTGTTATATCTTTTTTTGTTCTACTAGCTAGTGGCCTGGTTGGCTTTCGACGGTGGCGACGAAAACGCGCTACTCACTTCGCGGGTAGGCCTGCAGAAACCCTTCGCCCTTTTACTGAATTAGAAAAGGCCTTGCTTACCACATTATTGTCTCGTTCAGTGCAAGGGATGACCTCGACCATAAGTGAAATAAATTATGTACTGGGAGTCAAGGATAAGTCGCCGGGGATGCAAAAAAAGGTTCGTAGTGATGTGCTCAATGCGCTCAATGAAAAATATGCCATTGTAGCCGGGCAAAAGGAGACTCTCGTGCAAAGTGTGCGAAGCGAGTCCGATAAAAGGTATTTCGAATATCTGATCAATCCCGCTTGCCGTGAAACGCTTCGTCAGCTGCTTACCTGATTCTGCAAAAAGTACTACCTTTGCGCCTCTCTGTACCAGAGAATGCCGGGGTAGCTCAGCTGGTTAGAGCACAGGATTCATAACCCTGAGGT
>JBJTWT010000027.1:0-6132 GCA_046081865.1 Sphingomonadales bacterium | reverse complement strand
TGCACCCCTTAAAATCGTATGTCGAAACAACCGCTGATCAAGCAAGACGGAATTATTTTGGAGGCATTGTCAAATGCTATGTTCCGTGTAAAGCTCGAAAACGGTCACGAAATCTTGGCAACCATCTCTGGAAAAATGAGGATGCACTACATCCGTATTCTTCCCGGAGATAAAGTGGGTGTAGAGCTTTCTCCATACGATCTGACTAGGGGACGGATCAATTTTCGATATAAATAAGACCGAAAAATAAAACAAGATGAAAGTAAGAGCCTCCATTAAAAAACGCAGCGTCGACTGTAAGATCGTTCGTCGCAAAGGCAAGCTGTACATCATTAACAAAAAGAATCCCCGCTTCAAGCAACGTCAGGGATAAACCTAGTCAATAACCTACACAACAATAACAAACTACTATGGCTCGTATTGCCGGTGTTGATTTACCAAAAAACAAAAGAGGAGAGATCGGTCTCACCTATATCTTCGGAATTGGCCCTGCCACTGCCCGTTACATTCTCGATAAGCACAACATTGATCGCAATAAGAAAGTGCATGAGTGGAACGACGATGAGCTTAATGCCATCCGTTCGGTAATTACCGAAGAGCTGAAAGTAGAAGGACAGCTTCGTTCAGAAGTACAAATGAGCATCAAGCGTTTGCTTGATATCGCTTGCTACCGCGGGCTTCGTCATCGTAAGGGACTGCCTGTTCGTGGTCAGCGCACCAAGACCAACAGCCGTACACGTAAAGGAAAGCGTAAAACCGTTGCCGGTAAGAAGAAGGCAGCTAAAAAATAATTAATAGAAGTTCACCTCCAATCATCATGGCAAAAGCACAACAACAGCAACCCAGCGCCAAGGCCGCCGCTAAGAAAAGAGTGGTAAAAGTAGATGCCTACGGCGATGCCCACATCTCTGCCACCTTCAACAATATCATCATCAGTCTTACCAATAAGACCGGACAGGTGATCTCTTGGAGCAGTGCCGGTAAAATGGGATTTCGCGGATCTAAGAAAAACACTCCCTATGCCGCTCAGATGGCCGCCGCCGATGCAGCTCGTGCTGCCTTCGATGCGGGTCTTAAGCGCGTAGATGTGTTTGTAAAGGGTCCCGGCTCGGGTCGTGAGGGTGCTATTCGCTCTTTGTCACAAAGTGGCATCGAGGTCGTGATGATCAAGGACGTTACACCGCTTCCTCACAATGGTTGCCGTCCTCCCAAAAAGAGAAGAGTATAATTGACATACGCCATCAGCGTTTCATTTTATAAAAGGGTGCGCGATTAATTTTTTAAAAGCTTTTTACCGATCGCGTCACCGGTTTTTAAAAAAGCTTAAATGAACAATTACTATGGCAAGGTACAATGGTCCTAAGACCAAAATCTCCCGTATTTTCGGGGAGCCCATTTTGGGCAATGGAAAATGGCTGGGTAAGAATAGTAATCCTCCCGGTCAGCATGGAGAAAAGCGTAAACGTAAATCGCTTGGCGAATACGCCTTGCAATTGCGCGAAAAGCAAAAGGCCAAATACACGTACGGTGTATTGGAAAAACAATTCCGCAAAACATTCGAAGAAGCCGCCCGTCGCAAAGGGGTTACCGGTGAGAATCTTATTCAGTTGCTCGAAGCCCGCTTGGACAATACGGTATTCCGTATGGGGATCGCTCCCTCTCGTCCCGCGGCCCGTCAGCTGGTAAGCCATAAGCATGTGGAGGTAAATGGTAAGGTGGTCAACGTGCCTTCTTTCCAATTAAAGCCAGGCGATGTGGTAACTATAAAGATCAGCAGCAAAGAGCGTGCCTCCATTGCCGGTGCTGTTCGTGGCAAGAATCCCAAGTATAACTGGCTCGATTTTAACGAGACTGCTTGCAAGGGAACCTTTATCGCTTATCCCGAAAGAGAGAGCGTGCCCGAGAATATCAAGGAGCAACTTATTGTCGAATTGTACTCTAAGTAATAACGAGGAGTTCTTTTCTTAACATTTAAAGCAAGTATAATATGGCCATCCTGAATTTTCAAAAACCCGATAAGATCATTCTTCAGAAAGCGTCCGACTTTAACGCGTTGTTTGAGTTTCGTCCGCTGGAGCCCGGCTACGGTGTTACCATTGGTAATGCACTGCGTCGTGTGATGCTCAACTCCCTCGAGGGCTATGCTATTGTTGGCATTAAGATCGAGGGCGTAGATCATGAGTTCGCTACCCTTAAGGGTGTTAGTGAAGACGTGGTAGAGATGCTCCTCAACCTGAAGCAAGTTCGTTTTAAAAAGATCGGAGATCAGGATTTCACATCCGAGAAGATCAGCATTTCCATTAAGAACAAGACTGAGTTTACCGCGGCTTTGATCGGCGATAATACACAGTCGTTCCAAATAATGAATCCCGATCTGTTGATCTGCACCCTTGATGGTTCAGCTCGCCTCGATATGGAACTCACCATTGGAAAAGGTCGCGGTTATGTATCGGCCGAAGATAACAAGCCTAAAGAAGCACCTTTGGGATATATTCCTGTAGATGCCATCTATACCCCTATCAAAAACGTCAAGTACACCATTGAGAATACCCGTGTGGAGCAACGTACCGACTTCGAAAAGTTGGTGATGGAAGTAGCCACCGATGGCACCATTCACCCCGAAGAGGCCGTAAAGCAAGCATCCCGGATTCTCATCCAGCACCTGATGATCATTACCGACGAGAACATCACTTTCGACAATAAAGAAGAAAAGAAAGAAGATCTCGTCGATGAGCAAACCCTGCAATTGCGCAAAGTGCTTAAGACGCCTCTCGAGGATCTCGATCTGTCAGTTCGCGCCTTTAACTGTTTAAAGGCCGCCAAGATCAATTCGTTGAGTGAGCTGGTACAGTACGAGCAAGAAGACCTGATGAAGTTCCGCAACTTTGGACAGAAATCACTGTCTGAGATAGAGCAAGTGCTCTCCGAAAGGGGATTGCACTTTGGGATGGATCTGGTAAAGTTGGGAATTGACCTTAGCGAATTTTAATTTATACAATCACGCTCTTTGTAATAAAGGGCAACCACTGCAATTCCTGACACGGTGCAGTGTTCATAAAACCAAATGTCATGCGTCACGGAGACAAAGTAAACAACCTCGGCAGAAAGAAAGCACATCGCGATGCCCTGTTGAGTAACCTGGCTTGCCAGTTGATCGCTCACAAGCGAATTGTAACTACCACCGCTAAGGCCAAAGCCCTGCGTGTGTACGTTGAGCCTATCATCACTAAGGCCAAAGAAAACACCACCAACCAGCGTCGTGTCGTGTTCAGCTATTTGCAAGACAAAGAGGCCGTAAAGGAACTCTTTGGTACCGTTGCAGAGAAAATAGCCGGTCGCCCCGGTGGCTATACGCGCATCATCAAATTGGGCTTTCGTCCGGGTGACAATGCCGATACGGCCATGATCGAACTGGTAGACTTCAATGAGATCTACGGTAAGGGTAAGGGCAAAGAAAAAGCTACCGCCAAAAAGACTCGTCGATCAGGTTCTCGCAAAAAAGCAACCGCTCCTGTTGAGGCTTCGGCCGCCACAGAAGCCCCGGCCGAAGAGACGCCTGCCGCCGAATAAGTTTCTACGACTTTTTTATATCAATGCCCCTTGTGTCAAGGGGCATTTTTTTGTCCTCCACATTTTAGGGATTCACTGATGGCAATCATTTATTTTTGCTCACATAAACATTGCCAATGAGATCGGTATCGGTAGGATTGGTTCAGATGAGTTGCACCGGCCAAAAGTCGGAGAACCTGAACAAAGCCATCAAAGAGATTGAGCATGCTGCCAATAAAGGCGCACAGCTGATCTGCTTGCAAGAGCTGTTTACCTCACTTTATTTTTGTGACGTAGAGGCTTACGAGAATTTTCAATTGGCCGAGCCCATACCGGGTCCGTCTACTGAATCTTTGCAGCAAGTGGCCGCTCGACTGGGGGTTGTTATTATCGCTTCATTATTCGAGAAGCGGGCCGAGGGTCTTTACCATAATACCACGGCCGTTATAGATGCCGATGGCCGTTATTTGGGCAAGTATAGAAAGATGCATATACCCGACGACCCGGCCTATTACGAGAAGTTTTATTTTACCCCCGGCGATCTGGGCTATAAAGTTTTTAAAACAAAATTTGCAACCATCGGTGTTCTTATCTGCTGGGATCAGTGGTATCCCGAGGCGGCTCGCATTACCGCATTGATGGGTGCCGAAATATTATTTTATCCTACCGCCATTGGATGGGCTACCAGCCAAGACCCCGCCACTAATACAGAGCAATATGGTGCCTGGCAAACCATGCAACGCAGCCATGCGGTAGCAAACGGGGTGCATGTGGTCAGCGTTAATCGGGTGGGACTGGAACAAAATGGAGCTATGCAATTTTGGGGCGGATCGTTTGTATCCAACCCCTTTGGCTCTTTGCTTTGGCAAGGTTCGCACGACAAGGAAGAGACCGTAGTCATAAACATCGATCTGTCTAAGACCGATCACTATCGTACTCATTGGCCCTTTTTAAGGGATCGTCGTATTGACTCTTATCAGCCCATCACCAAGCGATATGTAGATGAAAACTGAGGTTCGTACTCCCAAAGAATTAGGATATTATTTTCCCGCAGAATTTGCGCCGCATTTGGCCACTTGGTTGAGTTGGCCTCACAAGGAAGCTTCCTGGCCGGGCAAGATTCAATCTATTTATCCTAGTTATGCCAGGTTCATCAAAGAATTGACCAAAGGCGAAAGGGTCAAGATCAATGTGGCAGATGCCACCATGCAACGGCAGGCCACGGACTGGTTGGTCCGCTTTGACGTAAATCTGTCTCAGGTAGATTTTTTTCTTCATCCTACCAATGATGCTTGGTGCAGAGATCATGGCCCTGCTTTTTTGATCAACCCCGGCGTTGCTGAAAAAAAGGTAATTGTCGATTGGGGGTATAATGCCTGGGGAAATAAGTACCCTCCCTACGATCTCGATGATGTGATACCCACTCGTATTGCCGAGCTTTACGGAATTCCTGTTTGGCATCCGGGCATTGTGATGGAGGGTGGGAGTGTAGAGTTTAATGGCGCCGGCACGCTGCTTACCTCAACGGCCTGTCTGCTTAACCCCAATCGTAATCCGCAGTTAAACCAAGATCAAATTGAGGGATACTTACGCAACTACTACGGCGTGGAGCAGATCTTGTGGGTACATGAAGGCATTGTAGGAGATGACACCGATGGACATATCGACGATACGGTTCGCTTTGTAAATGCCGATACCGTACTGGCCACTGTTGAAACAGACCCCCACGATGAGAATTACGATTTGCTTCAAACCAACCTGCGACAGCTTAAGTCGATGCGATTGTTGGGAGATCGATCCTTAAATATTATTGAGTTGCCTATGCCGGCGGCCCTGGTGTACGAGGGGCAGCGCTTGCCTTGCTCTTACGCCAATTTTTACATTGCCAATCGCTCGGTGATCGTGCCGGTCTTTAACTGCCAACAAGACGAAACGGCGCTTCGTATTATTGAGCAGTGCTTTCCGGGGCGCGAGGTTGTCGGGATCGATTCTGTCGATATCATCTGGGGGCTTGGGAGTTTTCATTGCCTTAGCCAGCAAGAGCCCTTGGTATAATTTTTTGCCTATTTTCAGTGGGGTGACAGTCAAATGCGTTACTTTTACGCAATTTGTTTTTACTGCTAATTGTATCCTATGCCCTCTACTTCTACTCCGGCTGTTCTAGTGCTTGCCGACGGTACCTTTCATCATGGTCTGGCCTTTGGTGCGATCGGCACTACTACCGGCGAGATCTGCTTTAATACCGGAATGACAGGCTATCAGGAGGTCTTTACCGATCCCAGTTATTTTGGTCAGATCCTGATCATGAATACGGCACATGTGGGCAATTACGGAGTAAAGGATCTCGATGTAGAGTCCGATAGCATCAAGATCAGTGGATTGGTCGGCAGAAATCTCGAAGCCCTTTATTCTCGTCGCCAGGCATCGGCTTCGCTGCAGGAGTACCTGCAACAAAGCGGTGTGGTATCCATTCAAGGTGTCGATACCCGTTCGTTGGTGGCACATATTCGCACTAAGGGTGCCATGAATTGTATCATATCATCCGAGACCACCGATATCAACGCTTTACAAGAGCGGCTAAAG
>JBJTWT010000026.1:0-10644 GCA_046081865.1 Sphingomonadales bacterium | reverse complement strand
GTCTTTTAAGATGATCTTAAAACCCGCCTCTACTGTTTGTGCATTGGCGGTTCCGCCCACGTCCAAAAAGTTGGCTGGCTCTCCACCGCTCAGTTTGATCATATCCATGGTGGCCATGGCTAGTCCGGCTCCATTGACCATACAACCTACGTTGCCATCCAGCTTTACAAAATTCAGGTTGTATTGCCCGGCTTCTACTTCGGTAGGATCTTCTTCGGTTACATCACGAAGGGCGGCCAGGTCGGAATGTCTGGTGAGAGCATTGTCATCGAGATTCATCTTACAATCTACGGCAACGATCTTGTCGTCGGCCGCTTTAAAGAGTGGGTTGATCTCTAGCATGGAGCAATCCAATCCTAAATAGGCATTGTATAAGTTGGTTACGAACTTTACTGCGTTCTTAAAGGCGTCTCCCGATAGTCCAAGATTAAAGGCGATCTCTCTGGCCTGAAAACCCTGAAGCCCTCCTCCGGGATGAACCCATTCCTTAAAGATCTTATCGGGGGTATTATGAGCCACCTCCTCAATATTCATACCGCCCTCGGTACTGTACATGATTACGTTTTGTCCTTTGCTTCTATCAAGCAAGATCGATAGATAAAATTCTTTTCTCTCGGAGGGGCCGTCATAGTAAATGTCTTGTGCCACCAATACTTTACTGACCAACTTGCCAGCAGGGCCGGTTTGAAGGGTAACGAGCGTACCTCCCAGGATCTTCTCTGCATATCCAGAAATATCCTCTAGGGTCTTGCCTACTTTTACACCATTGATACCTGTCTCTTTGATGGTGCCTTTTCCTCTTCCACCGGCATGGATCTGCGCCTTTACCACGGCAAAGGGACTTCCGAAACTGGTTTTAATTTTTTCGTAGGCGGACTGGGCTTCGGCTACGGTAGAGCAGGCCACTCCCTCTTGAACGGGAACATTGAATTTTTTAAGTAATTCCTTGGCCTGATATTCGTGCAGATTCATAGGAGAAAATTTTCGCGAAGATAAGGCAATTCACCCTTTAGGTCTTTTAACGTTACCTTTCGTTTGTAGCCGTTAAATTTGTGCCATCTCCAAAACACTGCCCGGCTTTTGTTATCTCTTAGAACATACCTGCTACTGTTGCTCTGTCTGGTCGCGGCACAAGCCCTGGCCCAAAACCCAAGGGGGCAATCGATGCCTTCTAGAGGCGGAATGCCTATCAATGTGGGGGCTATGAGAAACAACCTTCAGGGTAGGGGGTCCATGACCGGCGGGCAAAGCACCGATAGTTTAAAAAGGCGCGACAAGAACGAAGATTCCATTACTATCTTTTACCGGTTACTGGATCGTTGGGGGCCTTATAAATTGGACTCCTCAGTGAGTGATTTTACCAGAAGATTTCCTATAAAGGCCCATACCATCCATTTGGGTAATTTGGGTAGCGCGTCTCGCTCCCTGTTATTCTCAGCCCCCGGTCAGGTCGGTCTGGATCCGGGGCTTCATGCCTACGATCTTTATCAATGGAAAGAAGAGGACGTACGTTTTTTTCAGACCACTCGTCCTTATTCAGAGATCAACTATCAATTAGGAAGCAGGGTAGAGCAGCTGATCAGTTTGTTACACACGCAAAACATCAAGCCTAATTGGAATTTCATGTTTCAGTACCGACTGGTCAATTCTCCCGGTATCTTTCAACATCAACGCTCCAATCACAATAATTACCTCTTTAGCAGTCGTTATCAATCCAAAAGTCTCCGATACCATGTTTGGATGTACGTATTAGGAAATCGGCTACAGTCCGAAGAGAGTGGCGGAATTATCGACACCACTAACATCTTGAGCGATCCGATCTACAACGATCGATTCAATATCCCAGTGTGGTTGGGTGGAGCTTCTACTTTTTCGGCAAACTTTTTTAGTAATAATATTGCTACCGGCAACCGATATCAACAAACGCGATGGTTATGGCGTCAGCAGTACGATCTAGGTAAGAAAGATTCACTGGTAACGGATTCTACCGTGGTGCCTTTGTTTTTTCCGAGATTTAGGATGGAACATCAAGTGAGCTATGACCGCTCCGACTTTACCTTCTTCGATCTTCAGCCAAACGCTGAATACTATACTCGTTTTTATCCGGGTCGTCCTGCTTCTTTCGATTCGCTGAAACTTCGTGATAACTGGCGAACGCTGTCGAACATTTTTTCTTTGTATCAATTTCCTGATGCAAAGAATTTGCAACAATACATAAAGCTGGGCGCCGAGTTACAACTAATACAAGGATCGACGCCAAACGGTGAATTTTCTTTTTTCAATACCATTGGACATTTCCTATATCGCAATCTGACTCGAAATAAAAAGTGGGAAATGGAACTGGGAGGGCAGCTTTTCTTGGCGGGCGAACACAGTGGCAATTATAGATTTCAAGTACAGTTGCAAAGGGTATTGGCCAATAAAAAAGGCGCTTTACAAGTTGGCGCCTTACAGATAAATCGTACTCCTTCTTTTATTTTTGACAGCCGCAGTAGTTTCTTTTTGACCCCAGTAGCCGGCTTATCTAGAAAAGAAAATTATACCCAATTTTTTGCATTGATCAACTGGGGTGCATTGGGGCTTACCTTACGCGGGGATTATTTTTTGGTCAATAATTTTAGCTATTTGGCCGATTTTCAAAAACCCTTTCAAGCAACGGCCCTGTTCAACGTCATGCAGGTTCAGGCGCTTAAGACCTTTCAGTTAACGAAGAGATTTTTCTGGCATGCCGAGTTCTATTTTCAACAACGCATTGGAGCGGCACCTCTTAATTTAATGCCTTTCTTTACCCGACAGCGAATTGCTTACGAAGGCAATCTGGGCTTTAAAAACTTGCGCCTGGCCGCCGGTATTGAGTTTCGTTATCGTCCGCCCTATAAGGCCGATCGCTATTCTCCCTTGTTGGGTCAGTTTTTCTTTCAGGACAGCATCACCATAAGTAATCCGCTACCCGACATGGCAGCTTATGTAAACTTTAGGATTCGCCCTTTTACAGCGTTTATCAGGGCCGAGAACCTCAATACGGCCCGTAATCTGCAGGGCTTTGGGTTTACCCGAAATAACCTGTTGGGAGAGGGGTACCCGTTACAAGGGCTGCACCTGCGCGCAGGAATTTTTTGGCAATTCATTAATTGACAGCCCCTTTAGCCGGTTTTTTTTATCAACAAAAAGCTTCCTAATTTTGTAAGGATGTTACGCATCTTACTGGCCATATCGCTTTGCTGCCTCTTGTCCTTGTCGAGCGGGTTAACCCTCAACGTGCATTTTTGCATGAATCAGGTAGCCGATGTTACCCTCTTTTCCTCCTCTGATCATCACTGCAATTTTTGTGGCATGCAAGAGGAGAGCGATGGTTGCTGTCATCAAGAGAAGCAACTGGTAAAATTGATTCAAGATCAATATCCCCCCCACTTCTTCAATTATACGATTGTCCCTGCCACCGCATTCATTCCGGCTGAACAGCCTCCGTTATCTACTATACAAGTACAAGCGTTGGGGTCTGTTGCCGGAACGGCTGAAAGGCCTCCCGATCGAGCTTCGGTGCCACTCTATGTAAGCCATTGTGACTTTAGGATTTGATTTACTTTATTCTAGTCAATCAATTTTTTTAAATTTTATAAAAAATCAATTTATATGAATTCAAAATATTTTTTCTCACTGCTTGTGAGTGCCACGTTGAGTATCTCTTTTGTAATGGCGCAATCCGTTACCGAACGTTTTCAAGTATCGGGTAACTGTGGTATGTGCAAGTCTAAAATTGAAAAAGCCGCCAAAGCTGCTGGTGCTACCGAGGCTAGCTGGAACGAAGACAGCAAGGAATTGGTGGTCAGTTTTGCCAGTGGCAACAGTAGTGTAGCTCAAATTCAGCAGAAGATCGCTGAGGTTGGCTACGATAATGTTGGGGCCCGTGCTACCGATGCAGCTTATGATAAATTGCATGGCTGCTGTAAGTACGATAGAACGGCTGCCGTTGCTGATCCACCCTGTTGCAAAGACGGAGTTTGTTCTAAGGCCAAGGAAAAGAATTGTTGCAAGGACGGCAAGTGCACCAATACCTCTAAAAAAGAGGACTGTTGCAAAGGCGGTAAATGCACAGAGGGCCCTAAATGCACAAAGGGCTGTTGTTCCAAATCGTAACGACATTTGATGCTTAAGAAAATTACCATGCTGCTGCTTCTGTTATGGGGGCAGCAGCATGGCTTTGCGCAATTCGCCCAGGCAAAGCTTCACGCTACGGGTTTAACTTGTGCCCTTTGTAGTAAAGCCATTCATCAAGCAATAGAGCAGTTACCTTTTGTTCAAAAAGTAAGTGCTCAACTTAAGAAATCTTCTTTCGAGATTTCATGTAAGCCCGGCGCTTCGGTCGATCCCGCTCAAATCCGACAGGCTGTAGAAGAGGCAGGATTCTTTGTGGGGGCCTTATACCTTACGCGAGACGCTGGTTCGTCTGCTCTGGCAACAAACAATCCGTTTAAAGAAGGAGGCCACTATTTCTGCGTATTGGAATCTGGCGGCAAGGGTGGGGGTAAAACCTATCAAGTGCTCAATGAGCATTTTTTGACGGAGAAGGATTATACTAAGATGAAAAAGAGTTCGCTGGGTACCACTTTGCTACGTCAGCCTGTTTCGATAGAAGGATCTGCCGTATTTTATTTAAAGAGTTTGTAATGATGCCATCAAGCAATAAACTTTTTTCATTCTTGCGTTATGGGCTGACTGGTTTTTTTTTCACCACCGCTCTTTTGCTGTTGATGGTAGTCTCTGTGTACGCACAACCTCATTTTCAACAACCCGCTCCTGCGTTGGCATTACCGGATCGGTCAGGGAAAGTGATAGATCTGCGCGCTTTTCGAAATCAATATGTGTTAGTAGATTTTTGGGCTTCTTGGTGTCCGCCCTGCCGTATTTTTAATCGAACACTGGTAAAGCTCTACAAGCGTTTTCATCCCATGGGTTTTGAGGTGCTAAGTGTTTCGCTTGACGAGGATAAAAAATTATGGCAGCGCGCTATTCGGGCTGATGGAATGTCATGGACACAGTTGGTCGACACGACTGCTTGGAATTCGGCGGTGGCTACCGCTTGGGATGTCTTGGGCGTACCCAATAGTTTTCTCATAGACCCCGAGGGAAATATCATTGCCAGAAATCTGCATGGCAATGAGCTCGAAAAAAAGTTGGCGGAGCTCTACCAAAAGCAAAAGCCATGAATAGGCCATCGGGGTTATTGGCTCTTCTTTTCCTGTTGCTGGTTGCTGATGCTACCGCACAAGAGCTTTATGTCTTTACCGAACCGGCATCGGTGATGCCTGCTCGGTCTTTGACTGTTCGTTCCCGCACACATCTAATGGGGTCCAATGCTATGTACGATCGGTTTACCTTTCGCAATAATTGGCAGTTGGTGGCCGGATTAACAAGGCGATGGACGATGCGGGTTGGGGGAAGCTGGGGAAACATGCAAACAAATTCGGTAAAGCCCGAGTCGGTTGGTTTTTATTCTCGATATCGATTACTGTCTACCGATGATGTACACCGTCATTTTAGACTGGCTGCTTATGCCGAAGGGGCCTACACGGCTGCCCCGTTTCGACACGATGAGGTTTCGCTGATGGGAGACAAATCCGGTATCGAAGCCGGACTAATTGCCACCCGCTTATCGCAACGCTTAGCACTTTCTCTTACTGGATCTCATACACAAGTGATACATGCTTCTAGAAAAAATGCAAACTTGTTCGATCCGGCGCGTACGTTTAGAACCTTACAAGTAAGTTTTTCGGGTGGATACTTGGTGTTTCCCAGGGAGTATAAAGATTACCGGCAAACGAATCTGAATCTCTATGCGGAGTTACTTACCCAGCGGTCACTCGATAACGGCACTTATTATATGGATCTTGCACCGGCCTTGCAATTGATCTTTTTAAGCCGCACAAAATTAAATGTGGGCTATCGGTTTCAATTAAAGGGAACCATGGATCGGATGGCCGAAAAGAGTTGGCTTTTGACCCTTGAGACAACCTGGCTTCAATTTTTTAAGAAGAGAGACTAGCGTTTTGCAAAGGCGGCAAAGCGAAATGACAGGCCTATGGCCACATAATTGTCGATCGATTGCTCAGAGATGCCGATCCCTGCCGAGAGATCCAGTTTTACATCATCACTTACATAGTAGGCAATGCCACCGTCAAGAGCATGGGCCGGTTTCTCTCCTCGCACAATACTGCCAAAAGCCTCTACATAGCCGTACCATTTTTCTCCGAGATTCATGCCGGGCGCGATTGTATAGATCCAGGTAGCTCGATTCGAAAATCCATTCCACTCTGCACCCAGGTTATATCCAAGTGATGTTTGCTCTCCTAGGGTATGCTGCATTACGAACCGAAAATTTGGTGACCACCTTGGTGTTCGAAAGGTCTTTGACCCTAACGAGGGAATTCCGGCATGAAAGATCAATGAGGTGGCAGGCAGCCATTTTTTTTCTTCGAGTAGGGCGATCTTCCCGCCAACTTGCACGGGTGGTAATCCGCTTGTTTTTTGGGGAAAGGAGGGGCTCATCAGCAGGGGCTTTATAGTGTTGAGCTCGGTGATCAACCGTAATTCAAAACGCTCGTGCAGCCCGGCCTTCCACAAGGCGGTGGGATGAACAGTTACCCTTGAGCCAAGATAGCGTTCGTTATTAAATCCTATTTCTGCTTGGATATACCCTCTTCTGGTAATATAGAAACTCTCGGTCTGATCGGGGCGATCGGTCTCCATTCTTCCATGCTGTTGCGCATTGGTCGACAAACTGATCAGGATCAGGGTGGGCACTACAAAAAAAGAGCGTATTTTTAAATGACAATCTTGCGGCATTACGTATAATCTTGATTAAAGATAGGGGTATATTTTTTTGCTGCCGTTAACCGAAATCATAAAATAACAATCGATGAGCACCAACAGAAGGACCTTCTTAAAAAAGTCAGTCGCTTTGCTAGCCGTCTCCGGCTTAACCAACGCGTATGCCAATGGGGATGTGACATCATCAGATGATATTCCTTACACCCAGCGACCCTTACCTTATTCCTATGCTTCGTTAGAGCCGGTCATCGATGCGTTGACGATGGAGATCCATTACAGTAAACATGCCGCGGGGTATACTAAAAATCTGGGAGATGCCTGCATGGCTGAAAAGGTAGATAAAACATCGGTCTCTCTTACAACATTACTTTCGCAAATTTCGAATTACTCGGAGAAGATGCGCAATAATGCGGGCGGTCATTATAACCATGAGTTTTTTTGGAGCTCGCTGCGATCTCCCCAAGAAAACGCGGTTCCCTCTGGAGCCCTGGCGGCAGCTATCGAAAAAAAATTCGGCTCTTTCGTTGCATTCAAAGAGCAGTTTTCTGAGGTGGCCAAGACTCGATTTGGCAGTGGTTGGGCTTGGTTGGTATTGGCGCCCGACGCTAGCTTGCAGTTAGGGTCTACCCCCAATCAAGATAACCCCTTGATGAACGTAACTTCCTTAAAGGGAGTGCCTTTAGTAGGACTCGATGTATGGGAGCACGCTTATTATCTGCGTTATCAAAACAGACGCGCCGATTATATCACTGCTTGGTGGCAGTTGGTCAACTGGTCGGTAGTGGAGCAGCGATATCAACAGAATTTTCGCTGATCGATCCTGGTTTTTTAGGCCTCTTGCGCATAAGAAGCTACGGGCTCGCAAGTACAGACCAAGTTTCTATCGCCATGCGTATTGTTGACCCTAGCCACCGTAGGCCAGAATTTATTATGCGTTACATAGTAGAGGGGGTAAGCCGCCTCTTGGCGTGTATAGGCATGAGGCCATTGTTCGGCCATTACGGTTTGTTGGGTATGCGGTGCATTTTTGAGAGGGTTGTCTTTTTTATCTGCTTTTCCCTCTTCGATAGCGCGTATCTCATTTCTGATGGAGATCATGGCATCGCAAAAACGATCCAACTCGGCCTTGTCCTCACTCTCGGTGGGTTCGATCATGATCGTACCTGCTACCGGAAAGCTCATGGTCGGTGCATGAAAACCATAATCCATCAATCTTTTAGCGACATCCTCTGCCTCGATCTCCGCCGTTTTTTTAAAGGGACGAAGATCCACGATAAACTCGTGGGCACACTGCCCGCTTTGGTTGGTATAGAGAATATCGTAATGCTGCTCCAATCTGGCTCGCATATAATTTGCATTCAATATCGCAAACTCGGTAGCGGCACGCAGACCTGTTGGCCCTAGCATACGAATGTAGGCGTACGAAATAAGTAAGATAGAGGCAGAGCCATACGGAGCGGCCGATACGGAAGAGGAACTTCCTAAATGGGTATGACCCGGTAAGTAGGGCGCTAAATGAGATTTCACACAAATGGGTCCCATGCCGGGACCCCCACCACCGTGAGGAATCGCGAAGGTCTTATGAAGATTTAGGTGGCAAACATCGGCACCGATCAAGCCCGGAGCGGTAAGCCCCACTTGCGCGTTCATGTTTGCGCCATCCATATAGACCTGCCCGCCATGCTCGTGAATAATGCCGGTAATGTCCTTTACAGTCTCTTCGTAAACCCCATAGGTGCTAGGGTAAGTGATCATAATACCGGCCAGCTCTTTACTGTACTGAATAGCCTTGGCATTAAGATCGTCCATATCGATATAACCATTATCGAGTGCCTTTACCACTACCACTTTCATACCGGCCATTACTGCCGAGGCCGGATTGGTGCCATGTGCCGATATTGGGATCAGCATCACATTACGGTGCGGCTCGCCATTGGCCAGGTGGTAAGCGCGAATAGTGAGCAGTCCGGCATATTCGCCCTGCGCACCACTGTTGGGCTGCATACTGCAGGCATCAAAGGCTGTTATATCACATAGGTATTGGCTTAACTGATCGATCACGAATTGATAACCCTTGGCTTGCTCTGCAGGGGCGAAGGGGTGAATATGGCTCCACTCGGGCCAGCTAAGGGGCATCATCTCGGTGGCAGCGTTGAGCTTCATGGTGCAGCTACCCAACGAGATCATAGAGGTATTGAGAGAGAGATCGCGGTTCTCGAGTTGTTTGATGTACCGCATCATTTGACTCTCGCTGCGATGCGTGTTGAACACCGGATGAGTGAGGTATGCTGTTTTTCTTTGAAGAACTGCCGGTATGGATGCTAAGGCCTCGTTGTGCGGTAAAGTAGTCAACGGTTTAAGGGTTACGCCAAAGCAAGACGCTATCAGAGCCAGGGTGTCCGTGTCTGTAGTTTCATCGAGTGTGATACCGATATGACCATTTTCGAAATAGCGAAAGTTCAAGCGGTGTGAGGCGGCCTTTGACTTTATATCGGCGGTTTTATGGGTGCCGACTACAAGGGTATCAAAGTAGTGAGAAGAAGTAAGTGGGTAGCCGTTTTGCTCCAAAGCGGTGGCCAGTAGGTGTGTAAAGCCGGCTACTCGCATGGCTATTTGCTTGAGTCCTTGGGGTCCGTGATAAACAGCATACATGGCGGCCATGTTGGCTAGCAGCGCTTGTGCAGTACAAATGTTAGAGGTGGCCTTTTCGCGTTTAATATGTTGTTCGCGTGTTTGCAAGGCCATGCGAAGGGCTCTGTTTCCTTTGGCATCGATGCTAATGCCGATAATGCGTCCGGGGATACTTCTTTTAAATTCTTCTTTGGCAGCGAAGAATGCTGCATGGGGTCCTCCATAACCCAGAGGAATTCCAAAGCGCTGACTGGATCCTACTGCCACGTCAGCACCTAATTCGCCCGGAGGAGCCAACAAGGTCAGGGCCAAAAGGTCGGTCGCCATAATTACATAAGCTCCTTGCTGGTGTACTTGCTCTATGAATGTTTTATAGTCTTCTACCGAGCCATTGTTGTTGGGGTATTGAACGATGGCTCCGAAGTAACTTGTATCGATCGGAGTCTCTTTGTAAGATCCGGTTACGATCTCGATTTGCACCGGAATAGCGCGGGTACGCAGAAGATCGATAGTTTGCGGAAAGCATGCTACATCTACAAAGAATTTTGGCCTTTCAATATGATCTTGTCGATTAAGGGTATTGAAAAGCATCGTCATGGCCTCTGCTGCCGCTGTGGCTTCGTCTAGTAAAGAAGCGTTGGCAATGGGCAGACCGGTCAGATCGCTGACCATGGTCTGATAATTGAGCAAACTCTCCAATCTTCCTTGTGCGATCTCTGCCTGGTAAGGAGTGTATTGAGTGTACCATCCTGGATTTTCGAAGATGTTACGCAAGATCACAGAAGGAGTTATAGTGGGATAATATCCTTGCCCTATAAAATTCTTCCAGACCTGATTTTGTTTCCCGATGCCCTGAATGTGTTGCAAGTATTGGTATTCGCTCAGGGGTTCGGGAATGGCTAATGCCCGGTTCATACGGATCGTGCCCGGAACGGTCTTGTCGATCAGCGAAGAGCGTTGCGATTCGCCGATGGTCTGTAGCATTTCTTTTCCTTGACCGTACCTTTGCACCCTATAACATTAACCTTGATTGTTATGAATTTGCTCTCGCTGCAATCCAATGAATTTAGTGTTCGTCACAACGGGTCGGCTGCTCAAGAAAAAGAAATGCTACAGACCATCGGCGCATCGCAACGCTCTTCGCTGATCGACAAGACCGTTCCGGGCACGATCCGTATGAACCGG
>JBJTWT010000025.1:0-19457 GCA_046081865.1 Sphingomonadales bacterium | reverse complement strand
GTGTGGTATTCCCGAAAATTGTATCGCAGCCCTGGTGCGCAAGCAGGTGCGTAACCTAACCTGTATCTCCAACAATGCAGGGGTAGATGATTTTGGCATAGGATTGATGTTGCAACAGCGACAAGTAAAGAAAATGATAGCTTCTTATGTGGGAGAGAATGCGGAATTTGAAAGACAACTTCTGAGTGGCGAATTAGAGGTAGAACTGATTCCACAAGGCACGTTGGCCACTCGTTGTTTGGCGGCTGGGTATGGCATGCCTGCCATATTCACGCCTGCGGGTGTTGGCACCGAGGTGGGGCACGGTAAAGAGGTTCGCAGCTTTGAGGGAAAGGAGTACTTACTAGAGCGGGCCTTTAATGCAGATTTTGCTATTGTAAAGGCTTGGAGGGGAGATACCATGGGAAACTTGATCTACCGGGCAACAGCACGCAATTTCAATCCGTTGATGGCCATGGCCGGAAAGATCACCATAGCAGAAGTAGAAGAATTAGTACCGGCAGGAGAGCTCGATCCCGATGCCATCCATACACCCGGTATTTATGTGCACCGCATCTTTGAGGGTGCTGGATATGAGAAGCGAATAGAACAACGAACCATAAGACGCGGCTAAACTTTTTATGGATGGCACTTTCTAAAGAACAAATCGCACAGCGTATTGCAAGGGAATTGCAACAAGGGTATTACGTAAATCTCGGAATTGGTATACCCACACTGGTGGCCAATTATATTCCCAAGGGAATGGACGTGGTCTTGCAAAGTGAGAATGGCTTATTGGGTATGGGTCCCTTTCCGCTAGAAGGGCAAGAGGATGCCGACCTGATCAACGCCGGTAAGCAGACCATTACTACTACAAAGGGCTCGGTATTCTTTGATTCGGCCATGAGTTTTGGGATGATCAGGGCCGGAAAAGTTCACTTGACCGTATTGGGAGCCATGGAGGTGAGTGATGTCGGCGATATTGCCAATTGGAAAATTCCCGGAAAGATGGTCAAGGGAATGGGAGGTGCCATGGATCTGGTAGCCAGTGCCCGTAATATTATTGTGGCCATGATGCATACCAACCCCAAAGGGGAATCAAAATTGTTACCCGCTTGCACCTTGCCTTTAACCGGTGTTCGCTGTGTTAAGAAGATCGTTACCGATTTGGCGGTGCTTGATATTACCCCACAGGGCTTTCGCCTGCTCGAAAGGGCACCGGGCGTGTCGGTCGACGAGATTCGCGCTAAAACAGCCGGGCGTTTACAGGTGGAGGGGGAGATCCCGGAGTTGCATTTTTATTAGTCGGTTAAATGGTGACGGGCGGCAAAAAAAACAAGCCCGGCAGTGTTCTTGGCCCCAAAGCGGTCCATCAAACGGTCTTTGATCGCCTCGATAGTGCGCGAGCTAAGCTCCATCTTTTGAGCAATCTCTTGGGCTGTAAATTCCATACAAATAAAACGAAGCACCGTTTTCTCTTTGGTTGTCAGTGCCAGGTCCGTTTCGAGTGCCGGTAAACTTTTCTGTTTATTATGGTTCGATTGCAGCAATATGCGATTGACAAAGTCGCTTAGGTAATATCCTTTTTCTACCACATCGGTAATGGCCTTTACTATCTCTAGTGGCGAGGCATTCTTGAGCAAATAACCATGTGCGCCATTGTCCATAAGATGATGGACGAATCGCTCGTCTTCGTACATGCTTACGATCAGGATCTTGGTGGCCGGGTAGGTTCGGCTGATCAGCTTGGTAGTCTCGATCCCATCCTTGCCTGGCATTTTTAGGTCCATTAATACCACCTGCACCGGCTGTCTGGTCAGGCATTGTAGTAATTCCTTGCCCGATCCGGCCTCTACTAAGAATTGTATATAGGGGTAGGGGCATAGCGAGTGCAAGACGCCTTTACGAAAGAGTTGGTGATCGTCTGCAATGGCTACCGTTATCTCATTCATGGAATAGATATTTTAATGGAGTAGACATCTTTGTTCGCTTCTTTTGCTAAGTGGATGGATCCTTGCAGCAACCGAATTCGTCCTGCAATATTCTTTAATCCTATACCACCCGATTGGTGGCTGAGCTCATCGAAAGTAGGTTGGGTGAGCCCCTTTCCATCGTGTAAGAGCAGTAGCAGATAACGATCATGGTGCCAGCGCTGCTCGATATCGATAAAACTGGCGCGGCTATGTTTGAGGATATTATTGAGTAGTTCTAGCACAATGCGGTAGATCATCATCTCTTTATCTTCTGTATATCTTTTCTCGAAAGGGTTAAATTGTACGGTTGCCGATACTACCCCTGCTCCATCGATCTTTCTGACCAGGTCTTTGATGGCGGAGTGAAGTCCAAAATTCTTTAACGTAGGAGGCAGCTGCTCGTGACTGATGCTGCGTACCAGTTCGATGGCCTCATCTATTATGGAGCGAGCGGTCGCAATGGTTTGTGCCTGGGATTCTCTGTCTTGCTGCAGTAGCTGATCGTTCAGGTATAATCTGGCGGTGGCTAATAAGGGTCCCGCATCATCGTGCAAATTGGCGGAAAGTTTTTTACGTTCTTCCTCTTGGTAACGAATGGAGGCTTCAAGCAGGAGTAGTTGCGTATTAAAGTTTCGAACCCTAATTCGATGAAAAAATAGCAGGGTCAGTAACGCAACCGCCAACAAGAGCAGCGCTAGTGGTGCGGAGCAAAAGTCAAGCAGATCGCTCCAGCGTAGAGTAGTGGCTACTAGAGAAAGCATATCAGAGAGAAACTTTACAGGGGTACAATTCCATGTTTGATTGAGACCATTGCCAGGCCAACCCGGCTCTTTACGTCTAGTTTTACAAATAATTGATCTCGCAAGGTATCGACAGCACGAAGGTTAAGTCTAAGTTCCAGGGCTATCTCTTTGTAAGTTCTGTCGGAGCAGACCAATTTTAAAAATTCTATTTCCCGATCATCTAGCATAACACGCTCCAGTGATTTTAGACCTAGACTTTTGTCTTTTATTAGCCCCACCAGTCTGCTACTGGTATAATTGGAGTAGTAGAACCCGTGATTGACAATATTGTCGATGGCATTTTTCAATTCTCCGCTCTTTGCCGATTTATGAATGATTCCACGCGCACCGGCTCTCAGTATTTGTACAATGGTAAATTCGGTCTCGAACATTGTCAAGATGAGCACCTTGATCTCCGGCCGATTTTCTTTGATCCAGTGCGAAGTTTCTACCCCATTCATCTCTTTCATGTTGAGATCTAGTATGATTAGCTCTGGTTCCAAGCCCTCTTGTAGGGCAACTATCAACTCTTTTCCATTCGAGAACTGGGCTATGATCTTTGCATAGCCCAAACTGTCTATTTGCTCGGCTAAAGCTTTTCTGACCAGTGAATGATCATCAACCAAAACTGTGTTTGTCATAGGGTTTGATTTAGGGATTAGTAGAAGTGCGTGGTTAATGCGATCCTTGTGCAATCTATTTCATTGATGAGATAGTTTAAGTCAAATAATAGTTAATAATGCTTATGCTACTTCGGTTATCAAATTATGGGAATTCGATTCCCAAAATGAAATTAGCTTCGTTGTTTTCGTTTTGCTAAAACATCAAGTGTTTTTATTATGAAAAAAGATGAATTGTTTCATTCTTGTTGTAGAAAATGAACTACAAATAATCAGTTAAATAAAAATTTATGAGAGAAAGATTAGTAGGTGTAATTTTTTCTTGACAGTACTTTTGTGCATCATGGTTAAGATCGGGCTGGCAGACAATCAATTTTACTTTAAAAAGGGAGTCATGATCGCGCTGAACTCGGTATTGCCTGTAGAATTTTCTTGGTCCGCTAGCGATTTTAGTGACCTTAGACAAATGCTTGCTGGTGAAGAGCCAGATCTTCTTTTGTTGAGTTTTGATCTAAAGGGACTCGATATATTTTATTTTTTGTCACAGGTCAAGCTCAGTTACCCGGCGTTAAGAATAATTGTCTTTATTTCGGCAGAGGATATTGTGCAAACCAAAGAGTTGCTTGAGCTTGGCGTTAATGGGGTATTATCTCGCCAAAGTGATCAAGACGAGATCGGCCAAGCCGTGCAGGCGATCATGGAAAATGACATGTACTTTAATGAGTTGATCAATCGAGCCTTGTTGCATCGACTTCGCCGCAAGGCATTAGTGACAGGTTTGGTCATCCCACGATTTACGGAGACAGAAATTAGGGTGCTTGAACTTTTGGCAGGGGGCTATAGTAATGAAGAGATTGCCCATTGCATTTTTTTGAGTGCCAAATCGGTCGAGAATATTCGATATCAACTTAAAATAAGGACCGGTGTTACCAGTAGTACTGCACTGGTTGTTTATGCGCTGCGTCATCGTCTTATTCGTTAGGGGATTCACCTATTGACCGTATTTTCCGAAGCCTCTATTTTTAGGGTTTTCACTCTTTTTTTTGATGTTGGGGTTGTTGAATTTGCACGCAACTAAATTTTTATTCTATGCATGAACCTATGATTACGGTTATCGTGGCTGATCAACACGTTGGTTTTCGCCGCTCTATTCGACTTGCACTAAAGGATGTTTCTGAAATTAGCATTATTGGTATGCCAGAATCAATACCTGCATTGCTGGAGCTGCTTTCCAAAGAACAACCCGATGTGATTCTCTTAGATCTGACCATTCCAAGGAGTAAGGGAATAAAGACATTGTCTCATATTCGGCAGTTGGCTCCTGAGGCAAGGATCTTGTTACTACGGTACTACCTGGATAGCTCTTTGATGGAAGCGATTCAAAAGGCAGGGGCCGATGGTTGTCTTTCTTCGGCTACCGACGCCTCTGAGTTGCAACATGCTATTATTACGGCCGTTAGTAAAGGATCTTTTTTCTCTGAGTTCGAGGGTCAGGCTGAAGCGGCTGCTGACTTTACCCCCTTGACGATTAATCCGCTTCGGGCACTGGCCACTCTTACACAGCGAGAGGTTACGGTACTCCAAATGATCTGTCAGGAGCAAAGTACTCGCGCGATAGCTTCGTTTATGTCCATGAGTCCGCGTACCATTGAGAGTATTCGGGACAGGATCAAGATCAAGACGGGGAGTCGCAATATTGCCGGTATGGTCGTATTTGCCTTAAAATATGGTCTGATCCGCTTTGATTAGGGGATGTTGATTTTTTTATATTGATCGCGGCAACCATTGTTCGTTCGGCTTGTTTTACTAGTATGAAGCCTTCCGTATCTGTATTTTGGTTTCGACGCGACCTGCGACTAAAAGACAATGCCGGTCTTTTCAATGCCTTGCAAGGGCCACTTCCGGTATTACCGGTCTTTATCTTCGACAGGTCCATTTTGGACGAGTTGGAAGACCCGGCCGATGCCCGCGTAAACTTTATTCACCGCTCTTTGCAAGACATGCAAGAACAGTTGACAAAGGTGGGTAGTACCCTCGTGGTCAAGTATGGGTTTGTACAACAGGTGTTTGCCGATCTGTGCCACGAATACGATATCAGGGCTGTTTACACCAATAATGATTATGAGCCCTATGCGCGCTCTCGAGACCAAGACATGGAGACATTCTTTACCAGCCGCTCCATTTCCTTTGTTGCCGTTAAGGATCAGGTGATCTTCGAGAAGTCCGAAGTGGTAAAAGATGATGGACTGCCCTACACGATCTTTACGCCGTACTCTAGAAAGTGGCGGGCAACGATCACCGCTGCCCAACTTCGTTCTTTACCATCCGAGAAATTGATCGGGTCTTTTTATAAGCAAGCTCCCATCGGGCTGCCTTCTTTGAAGCAAATGAAATTTGAGGTTGTAAACTGTCAGTTCCCCATGGCGAAGTGGGACAAAACGGTAATAAAGCGCTATAAGGAGCAACGAGATTTTCCAGCCCTGCCTGGTACTTCGCGCCTGAGCGTTCATCTGCGTTTTGGAACGATCAGCATCCGGTCTTTGGCTAGGGAGGCCGGTGCGCTCAACGAGAGCTTCTTATCGGAGTTGATATGGCGTGATTTTTATCATATGATACTTTGGCATTTTCCGCAAGTAGTGGCTTCTAGTTTTAAGCCGGCTTATGATGCCATTCGCTGGCGAAACGATCCGGCAGAGTTCGAGGCCTGGTGTGAGGGACGCACGGGGTATCCTATTGTAGATGCCGGAATGCGCGAGCTGAATCAGACGGGCTTTATGCACAATAGGGTCAGAATGATCGTGGCCTCTTTTTTGACCAAGCATCTTTTGATCGACTGGAGATGGGGCGAGGCCTATTTTGCAAAAAAACTGCTAGACTTCGATCTGTCTGCCAACAATGGTGGTTGGCAATGGGCTGCAGGATCGGGATGTGACGCGGCTCCGTATTTTAGGGTCTTTAATCCTTATATCCAGACCAAAAAATTCGATCCTGAACTTCGCTACATTCGACAGTGGGTGCCTGAGTGGGAAGATTCCACCTATCCTGCTCCTATAGTTCGGCACGAACTGGCCAGAGAAAGGTGTTTGCAAGTTTACGGCGCTGCCCTTAAAGATCGAAAAGCTTAATTTGATAGGGGGTCTAAGAATAGTTGATCATCCTCGATCATTGGCTGCCCGCGTTGATCGTCATTTATTTTTTGATAAAGCTCGTACAAGGTTCTAATCGCATTTTTGCCTTTGGCTCCCAGCGACAAGGTATAATCATTTACATAGAGATCGATGTGCTGTTGCAACACAGCCGGCTCCATGTTTTGAGCATGACTACATACAAATTGGCTGATGATAGTTTGCTGGCGAGCATGAAGCAGACTAGCGGCGATGGCTGCTTCGATGGTTTGTCCCAGCGAGATCGGCAGCGATCTTTTTATTGCAATACCTCCTAGTGGAATGGGAACTCCGGTTTGCTGCTCCCAGTAGCTACCAAGGTCCATTACTTTTTGCAATCCCTTGGCCTCGTAGGTAAACCTATTCTCGTGAATCAACACACCGAGTGCGGCTTGCTCCGATAGTACCATCTCTTCTATTTGCGAAAAAAGCACGAACTTCTTTTGTGTTGCTTCAGCAAAGGCCATTGAAAAAAGAAGATGCGCCGTGGTGTGTTTGCCGGGTAAGGCTACCAGACTCTCTTGTGTCCAGTTGGCAGGGGGAGCTTTTTTGGCAACCAACAACGGGCCTACTCCTTTACCCAGGGCGGCTCCGCTGTTGAGCAGACGATAATTTCCCTGAGCGCCAAATAACGCCGGAAAGCTTAGCTTGGTTATATCAAGTCGCCCCTCGAGGGCCCATTCGTTCAAGGTCTCAACATCTTCTATGTAAACATCAAATTCTATCCCATGGGTATCGATGGCGTGATGGACCATGGCATCGAACACATAGGTGTCGTTGGGACAGGGAGAGAAGCCGATGCTGATTGTCATAATTTTTTTAAGATGTGAAACAGTGTCTTATTTAACTGCAAGATGGCCTTAGAGAGATTCCAGTTTTTTTTGTTTCTCTCGGCTATATAGTTGCTCACACTGCGAATTTGTATAAAGGGAAGCTGCTCCATGAGACATACATAATGCAGGGCAGCCCCTTCCATCGATTCAATGACAGGAGAAAATAATTCTTTGTACAGCGAAACTCGTTGCGCATCGGTGGTGATCTCATTGACCGAGATGGCGTTGACCAAGGGGAGTCCCATTTTTTTTACTGCTTTCGTATTGTTTACAAGCCACCCTTTTTTATAGGGAAATTGATCGGAAGGTACCAGTTGCAGATCAAAGAGGGTCTTTAATTCTTTTAATTCCATCACACTTTGATCGGCTATGCAGTCTTGTTTTATGGCCATTACGGCTCCTAGCTCGATCTTCTTATCGAAGCATCCGCCGACCCCTGCCTGAATGACCAGATCGGGTCTTTTGATGCTAATTTGTTTTTGCAAGGCATAGGTGGTAGTCATTAGCCCTATTCCGCTTATCAAAAAATCTACCTCCAGCTTTTTGAGCTTTTGCGTGGATAGTTGCTTGATAATGGGTGCGATTTCAATAGCGGTGGCGGCTACGATCAGGCAATTCATAGCTGTAAAATTAGTTGAATGTCATTAACTTTGTCTTTCATCCTCTCTCCGCCCGATGCTGTGAGGGAGCTAAAAGTAAAGCATGGTTTACTTAACTCGTATCGAGCATTTCAATGCTGCTCATCGCCTCTTTAATCCTGAATGGTCTGCCGAAAAGAACGAAGAGATATTTGGCAAGTGTGCCAATACCCATTGGCATGGGCACAACTTTGAACTATTGGTGACCATCAAGGGCGAACCCGATCCAGACACCGGATTTATTTTCGATGCCAAAAAGCTCAGCGCCATTGTAAAGGAAACGATCGTGGACAAGCTCGATCATCGAAATTTAAACTTGGATGTTGACTTTATGCAGGGCAAGTTATGCTCCATAGAGAATCTGGTGGTAGGTATCTGGGACCAACTTACTCCGGCTCTTCCCGAAAGGGTTCAGCTTCATTGCCTGAAGCTGGTGGAAACCCCCAAAATTTATGTTGAGTATTATGGGGATAAATAGTCGTAACTTTAAACAAATTTTGAACATATCGTCCGCAGGCTTGTTTAGACTACGACCGATAAAAAGTTCATCATAACTTTTATGTCTAAGCGTGTAGCCGTTTACCGAAAAGAACATTTTAATGCCGCTCACCGGCTGTTCAATCCTAACATGTCGATAGCCGAAAATGAGGCGGTGTTTGGCAAATGTGCCCTTCCTCACTATCATGGTCATAACTATGAACTGATCGTAAAAGTGACCGGTGAACCTGACCCTATTACCGGGTATGTGGTCGATATGAAATGGATCAGCGATCTTATACAAGCCCACGTTATCGAGCGATTCGATCATCGTAATCTTAACCTCGATACCCATGAGTTTAAAGACCTCAATCCAACGGCAGAGCATATTGCCATAGTCATCTACGACATATTACGTCCGCACATTGCTCCGTTACACGATCTACAGATTCGACTTTATGAGACACCCCGCAATTTTGTGGAATATCCCGCTTAACCCCATTTACCACTATGGCCTACCAAAGATCTGAGCACTACGATGAAAAAGCCACATCGGCGCTCACTAAAAACTACAAAGAAGCAATTGCCTGGTTGGGAGAGGACCCCGAGCGCGAGGGACTACTAAAAACACCCGAACGGGTAGCCAAAGCTATGCAGTTCTTGACGCAAGGGTATCAACTCGATGCCAAAGCGATCTTGAATTCGGCCAAGTTTCACGAGGATGTAAGTGAGATGATAGTAGTTAAGGATATTGAGCTTTTTAGTATGTGCGAACATCATATGCTGCCTTTCTTTGGTAAGGCGCATGTGGCTTATATACCCAATGGATGGATTACGGGTCTTAGCAAAGTGGCTCGCGTGGTCGATGTGTTTGCCAGACGCATGCAAGTGCAAGAAAGACTTACCATACAGATCAAGGATGCCATAAAAGAGACGCTTAATCCGTTGGGAGTGGCCGTGGTGGTAGAGGCGCAACATCTTTGTATGATGATGCGCGGTGTGCAAAAGCAAAATTCTGTCACTACTACCTCTGCCTTTGATGGAGAGTTCCATAAAAACTCTACCCGCAGTGAATTTATGCGTCTGATCGGTGCCAAACTAAACTAACATAATATCTCTTTTTTACTATGAAGCATGCCTACGTTTTTCCCGGTCAGGGTTCTCAGTTTTCGGGTATGGCCAAGCATTATTACGAGCAGTCTGCCTTTGCCAAAAAGATCATGGAGCAAGCCAATGAACTGCTGGGCTTTCGTCTCTCTGATATCATGTTCGAGGGTACCGAAGAAGATCTGCGACGCACTGATGTTACGCAGCCGGCGATCTTTTTACATTCCATCGTGGCCTATAAAAGTATTGAGCAGGTAAGACCCGATATGGTGGCCGGACACTCATTGGGAGAATTCTCTGCACTAGTAGCCGCCGGGGTACTGAGTTTTGAAGATGCATTACGACTGGTAGCGACCCGCGCCAATGCCATGCAACATGCCTGTGAACATGAGCCGGGCACCATGGCAGCCATATTAGGATTGGCTGATGAAAAGGTAGCCGACGTATGTGCCGCTATGGATGAGGTAGTGGTTCCAGCTAATTATAATTGTCCGGGTCAACTGGTTATTAGTGGTTCGGTGATCGGTATCGAAAAGGGTTGCGCGGCCTTAAAGGAGGCGGGTGCCAAAAGAGCATTGGTGTTGCCGGTGGGCGGCGCATTTCACTCACCGCTAATGAAATCGGCAGAAGAAATTTTAAAGACCGCCATACAGTCAGCTTCTTTTTATCAACCCGTATGCCCCGTGTATCAAAATGTGGTGGCACGGGCCGTGATGGATGCAGAGGAGATCAAGCAAAATCTCATCAATCAATTGACTGGGCCGGTCAAATGGACACAGACAATACAAGCCATGGTAGCCGATGGCGCTACCCAGTTTACCGAAGTGGGTCCCGGAAAAGTATTGCAGGGGCTTATTCAAAAAATAAATAAAGAGGTAGCCGTAAGCGGAGTCGGTTAAGTTATTGCGGGCCACTCATGGGCTGTTGATATCGATCGCGCCATTTAGCCACTCGGCATCAAAGCGAGCTTGGTATTTTTTATAGAAGTGTATGGCGGATTCATTCCAATCTAGTACTTGCCAGCAAACCCTGGCCATTTTCTTTTCGGCGGCTTCTTGTAAGATGGTCTCGAAAAGAGCGGCTCCAATTCCCTGGCCCCGCATGGTTTCGGTAACGATGATATCTTCTAAGTAAAGACATTGTCCTTTCCAAGTAGAGTAGCGAATGTAGTATAGGGCAAATCCTTGAATGCAGTTTTTGTCTTCTGCCACAAAGGCCCACCAGACCGGATTTTCTCCAAAGCCACTTTCGGCAAAATGATCGGGGTCTACGGTAACCTCTTGGGGTGCCTTTTCGTAGTCGGCCAGCTCTTGAATGAGTGCTAGCATGCGCCAGCAATCGTTGCGAAGAGCGCGTCTTATGGTGAGTGTTGTAGACAAAGGAATAATTTAGTGCAAGGCTTGTTCGAGGTCAGCGATGATATCGGCCGCGGTCTCTATTCCAACATGCATGCGTATAAGCCCATCGGTGATACCATATTTTTCTTTTTCTTCTTTGGGTACGCTAAAGTGTGTCATCGAGGCCGGATGAGAAAGTAGTGTATCGCAAGTGCCCAATGATACGGCCCGTACACAGAGCTGCAGTTTGTTCATAAAATCGATTCCGCCTTGTAGTCCTTTTTTTAACTCAAAGCTGAGCAGCGCACCCGGATGACGCATTTGCTTAGTTGCAACAAGGTGATCGGGGTGAGAGGGCAGGCCGGTATAATTTACATGGGCAACGGCATTGTGGTTAGCCAAAAAGGCAGCGACCTTCTCTGCATTGGCAGTGTGCTTGTCCATTCTTACTTCTAGTGTTTTGATTCCCAGTGTGAGCAGGTAGGCATCGAATGGACTGGCGCAAGCACCGGTAGTGCGAAAAAATTTTCCGATCGGACCTTTCATGCGTTCTACATCTTTTCCGATCAATATCCCTCCAATGGCTGTTCCATGCCCGTTAAGGAATTTTGTAGTGGAATGAACGACAAAGTCGGCTCCAAATGCAAGGGGTTGTTGCAGGTAGGGTGTAGCAAATGTGTTATCACAGGCCACCAGACAATTGTATTTTTTTGCCAGTGTGCAAAGGGCCTCGAGATCTACGCACTGCAACGTGGGGTTGGCCGGTGTTTCGAGGTATAACATTTTGATGGAGCGATCTGCCTTTAGTAATTCTTCGGCCAGGTTTAGATCGCGCAGATCTCCAATAACGGCGCTAACACCAAACCGTGGTAGTATGCGATGTACCAATTCGTCGGTACCGCCATAGAGGGAAAAGTGAGAAAGGATCTTATCGCCTTGGCTAAGGGTACTCATCAACAGCGTGGTGATAGCAGCCATGCCGGAGGCATGCAAAATACCTTTGGCCTCGATGTTGAGTCCATAGGTCTCGAGCAAAGCGATCTTCTCTTCTGCCTCTGTAACGGTGGGGTTACCCCAACGGGCATAGATATAACCGGGCTCTTGGCCGGTAAAGCGATGCATACCTTGTTCGGCACTGTCAAAAACATACGTACTACTAGCGTATATCGGAGTAAGGTGGGCATGTGCTGCATCGGAGAGATGTCCTCCGTGTACGGCTACCGACCCCCAACCTTTTGCACTTTTGTTTTTTTTCATATGGCAAGTATTTTTATTTGTGATCGTAGGCCCATTTTAACCAAATTGCACCCCAGGTAAATCCACCGCCAAAGGCGGAAAGTATAATGTTATCTCCCTTTTTTAGTTTAGGTTCCCATTCCCACAAACAAAGCGGGATTGTGGCCGCCGTGGTATTGCCATAGCGTTCTATATTGATCATTACTTTTTCGGTAGTCAACCCCATACGACTGGCGGTGGCATCAATGATACGAAGGTTTGCCTGATGCGGAACCAGCCATGCAATGTCCTGGCCGCTGAGATTGTTCCGCTCCATCAATTCGGCACTTACATCGGCCATTCCCTTTACGGCAAATTTAAAAACCGCTTGTCCTTCTTGATAGGCATAGTGCTCACGATTGGCGACCGTTTCTGCGCTGGCGGGGCGAAGCGATCCTCCTGCTTTCATATGAAGGTAACTGGCACCATTTCCATCGGAGCGCAAAATACTATCCACTATACCCAATCCGCTGCTATCGGGCTCCAGTAAAACCGCGCCGGCCCCGTCTCCAAAAATGATGCAGGTGGCCCTGTCTTGGTAATCGACGATAGCACTCATTTTATCGGCTCCGCATACGACCACTTTTTTGTAGCGACCACTCTCGATAAGTGCTGCTCCCTGTGCCAGCGCAAAAAGAAAACCAGAGCAGGCTGCCGACAGATCGAATCCCCAGGCTTGGGTAGCTCCGATCTTTGCACAGACCAAATTGGCAGTAGAGGGAAATACCATATCGGGAGTAACCGTGCCCACTATCAGACACTCTATTTCTTCGGGGTGAATACCTCTTTTTTTACAAAGTTCAAGAACGGCGGGTGCCACCATGTCTGATGTGGCTTTCCCTTTTTCTTTTTGTATCCTTCTCTCAGCGATCCCTGTTCTGGTTCTGATCCACTCATCGTTGGTGTCGACCATTTTTTCGAGGTCGAAATTGGTGAGTTTTTCTTCGGGAACATACCCGCCCACAGCGGTAATGGCAGCTTGGATCTTATTTTGCATCTAATTGGGTTGAAAAATTGGGCAAAGTTAAGGTAAACCACTGCTGGCTTCTTAACTTGCGGTATGATCAGTTTTTTAAAGGGAAAGTTTGTTCAAAAAACCCCTGCCCAGGTTTGGATGGACGTCGGGGGGGTGGGATACGAGGTCAATATAAGTTTAAATACTTATTCTAAGATTCAATCTTTGACGGAGGGGATGCTCTACACCCATTTATTGATCCGAGAGGACGCCCACCAGCTATTTGGTTTTATAGATCAGTCCGAAAAGGAAATATTTCAACACCTTATAAGCGTTTCTGGTATTGGGGCCAGTACGGCCCGGGTAATGCTTTCTTATATGAAACCCGAAGAATTGGCAGGAGCCATTGTTAAGGGAGATACCCGCTCTTTAGAGGCGATCAAAGGGATTGGAAAAAAAACGGCAGAGCGAATGGTACTGGAGCTTAAGGATAAACTGGCTAAACACCCCCTCGATACAAATATTTCTCCTCTGATAAACAATACTTTGCAGCAAGATTCGTTAAATGCACTGATGGCGTTGGGCATCCATCGGCAAGTGGCTTCACAAGCCCTTGACAAGGTGCTCAAGGATCACCCGGACCTGGGAGCAGAAGAGTTGATCAAGCTAACCCTTCGTTCACTGTAGTCCGTTCCGAAACTAACTACTAGAGCAGATTGAATCGCTTCGCAGCAAATATTGTTGGGCCCGTTGTCGTTTGGATTGGTGGATGGGTGTTTTGTCTCTCGGCCAAAGCAGCAACTCCCGTTATTGATACTCTTCGCTATCCCATTTACGATCGCTATACCAGTCCTTACTTGCAACAACGTTCTTTTGGTTTCGATCTGCGCGATACTGCTGTGATTAAAAGAAGGGTCGAGTACGATCCTGTTACCAAACGTTACTACAGCACCGAAATGATCGGTAACCGGTACTACCGAACACCGACCTCTTTTTCGATGCAGGAGTTTTTGCAGCTTAAGGGCAGGGAAGACGAAGTGGAATATTTTAGGAAAAGAGCTTCGATGCTTAGTGATATGAATCGAAGACTCAATCGTCCGCGGTTTCGGGTTAGTAATGATTGGTACAATCGGGTAATGGGAGTGGGCCCCGATGGAAAAGTAAAGATCGATATCAAGCCGGCAGGATACGTAGATTTTATTGCCGGATATCAAGGGCAGAATATCAAAAACCCCACACTTCCCGAACGTGCCCGCAGAAACGGCGGTTTTGATTTTAACATGAGCTCTCAATTGCAGATGGATGCACAGATCGGAGAGAAGTTAAAACTGCCCATCAATTACAACACGTTGGCCAATTTTAATTTTGATAATCAGCTTAAGCTCGATTTCAAAGGAAGGGATGACGATATTATCAAGCAATTCGAAGCCGGCAATACGAGCTTTGCCTCAAAGGGTACGCTGATTCCGGGTGCACAAGCCTTGTTCGGACTCAAGACACAGCTTCAGTTTGGAAAGTTATTTGTGACCACCGTACTTGCCGATCAGCGTTCACAACGACAGTCATTGGGAGTTCAGGGAGGCGCTACCGCACAGCGTTTTACCCTCAAGGCCGATGAGTACGACGAGAACCGTCACTTTTTAATGGCGCAATATTTTCGCAGTCAGTACAACCAGGCCATGAAACAGCTGCCTGTCGTGAACTCGCGCGTACAAATCTTGCGTGTCGAAGCCTGGGTAACCAACAGAAATGGGGCCACCACCGATACCCGCGATGTGGTCGCTTTTATGGACCTGGGTGAGAGTAGGCCCTATTCTCCATTGATTAGTGGAGGAGGCAATCCATTGCCACAAAATGGTGCCAACAATCTTTATTCACTCTTAGTATCCAATCCTTCTTTTAGAAATTCGGCACAGGTACAGTCGGCACTGACCAATGCGGGTCTGACACCCGTACAGGATTTCGAAAAAACGTTTGCCCGTAAACTACAGCCCACCGAATACTATTTTAATCCACAGATCGGATTTATCTCGTTGAATCAACCATTACAACCCGATGAGGTGCTGGGAGTAGCCATTCAGTATACGTATAACGGAAAGGTATACCAGCTTGGTGAATTCTCGCAAGACGTGCCTCCCGATACTACCGGTAATCTGCAACGGGTCTTGTTCTTGAAATTGTTAAAAGCTACTTCTCAACGGACCATGCTTCCTATTTGGGATCTCATGATGAAGAATGTCTATTCGGTAGGATTTGGTCAACTGGAGCGTCAAGATTTTAGTCTGGACATTTTATACGAGGAGCCATCATTAGGAGAAAAACGATACCTGCCCCCGGCCGATGTAGTGGCTCCCTACAAGGGGATGCCGATCATTGCTCAGGTAAATCTAGACCGACTCAATAATCAAAACGATCCCCAGCCCGATGGGGTGTTCGACTTTATAGAGGGTTTTACCGTTATTTCTTCGCAAAGCCGAATTATTTTTCCGGTGCTTGAACCCTTTGGGCACGACCTAGATTATCTCTATCCCGATGCCGCTACTCGCAGTAAATATCTTTTTTATCCGCTCTACGATACCATCAAGGCGATTGCGCAGACCTTTGCGAACCTAAATCGATTTAAGCTTTTTGGTCGATCTCGTTCTGCTGGTTTTGCAAACGGCGCAAACGCAATGGGAGGAGTCAATGGGGCCATGCCCGGACAAGCCGGTAGCAGTGAATATCAACTGGGGTTCAATATTCCTCGTGGATCGGTAAGTGTAACGGCCGGTGGTCAACTGCTAACGGAGAACGTCGATTACGAGATCAATTATGATCTGGGTACGTTGCGTATTGTAAATCCCTCCATCATTAGCTCGGGGGTTCCTGTCAATATCAATTACGAGAACAACCAAGCATTTGGATTTCAGCAAAAGAACTTTATGGGATTGCGATTGGATTATCTTGCCAACAAAAGACTGAGTATAGGGGGCACGGTGGTTCGGTTGGGAGAGCGTCCGTTCTTTATCAAGCAATCGTATGGTGAGGATCCTATTAGAAATGCGATGTTCGGTATGGATATTGACTATCGAAACGATCTGCCGAGACTAAGCAAGTTACTCGATAAGCTTCCTTTCTATGCGGCAAAAGCTCCCTCTTCTATTACCGCATATGCTGAAGCAGCCGTACTACAACCGGGTCATGCGCGTCAGGTCAATGGTACCAATTACGATGGTACTCCACAACGATCGGGTCAGGTGTACATAGATGATTTTGAGGGAGCAAGAGCGGCTATAGACCTTCGTTTTCCATTGCTGAGTTGGACATTGGCCTCTGTGCCACAAGGCAATGGTCTTTTTGCAGAGTCGGCATTGAGCGATGATCTGCGCAGCGGGCGAAACAGAGGCAAACTGGCCTGGTACAATATCGAACCTGTCTTGCAAGAAAAAAGAAGTCCCAACAACCCTATCAACGATGTGGGCGAATTGTCCGACCCCCGCGTGCGACAGGTATTGCAGCGAGAGATATTTCCTCGTCGTAGTACTCAATTTGGAGAGGGATTGCTTACTACGTTCGACTTGGCTTTTTATCCTAAAGAAAGAGGTCCCTATAATTTTGAGACAGATCCTAATCGGGTCAATGCCGCTGGTAACTTGCGAAATCCTCGCAATGCCTGGGGTGGTTTGATGCGTAACATCGATCAAACCGATTTTGAGACCGGCAACGTAGAGTTCATAGAGTTCTGGTTGCAAGATCCCTTTATCAACAATGTTACCAATCCTACCGGCGGACAACTTTACTTTAATTTGGGTAACATCTCCGAAGATGTCTTACGCGACGGAAGAAGACAGTATGAGAATGGACTGCCTACCCCCACCAATAATGCCCGGGTGGATAGTAGTGGAGCGTGGGGTAGTGTACCTGCTATTCCACTGCAGGTAACCAATGCTTTCAGTAACGTGGCCACAGACCGGGTGTTTCAAGATGTGGGATTTGACGGTTTAACGGATGAAGGGGAGAAAAACAAATTCACCAATTATCTAAATCAGCTTCGAACCAATTTTGGAGCGGCCTCTGCCATATATCAAAAAGCATTGTTAGACCCGTCGGGAGATAATTTTAAACCGTATCGCGATGCTTCTTTCGATCAACTGAATGCGGGTATTCTGAGACGGTATAAGGATATCAACAACCCACACGGTAACTCGCCTATCTCGAATAATAATACCCAGTTCGTAACGGCCTTTAGTCAATACCCCGATGTGGAAGAACTCAATCGAGACAATACCATGAATGAGGCCGAAGAGTATTTTCAGTATCGGGTGGATATTCTTCCGAATATGGCTCCGGGCTCAAATTACATTACCGATGTTCGCACCCCTACCGTAACATTGGCCAATGGTCAAACACGTACCGAGCGCTGGTATTTGTTTCGTATACCCGTTGAGCAATTCGAGCGTAAAGTGGGAAACATTCCCGATTTCAAGTCCATTCGATTTATTAGGATGTTCGTGACCGGCTTTACCGATTCGGTGGTGATGCGTTTTGGAAAACTGGAGCTGATCAGAAATCAATGGAGAAAATTTAGAAATCAGCTCGATACCACCGGTGCTTACACCAATCTTCCCATTCCCGATTTTGTGTCTTTTAACACACTTTCGGTCAACGTAGAGGAGAACGATCAACGGCAACCCATTATTTACCGAATTCCACCGGGTATCGAAAGACAACAACAACTTAGCAACAACAACGTGGCCTTGTTCTTGAATGAACAGGCCCTGAGCATGCAGGTTTGCGGGTTGCCCCAGTATCAGTCACGGGGAGTATTCAAGACCCTGAACATGGACCTGCGCCAATATGGAAAGCTCGATATGTTTATCCACGCCGAATCGGTGGCCGGTGCGCAACAGTTGCAACCCGGCGATATCAATGCCGTGGTGCGTATCGGGAATGATTTTAACGGTAACTATTACGAGGTAAAGATTCCGCTAAAGAGAACAGAGTTTGGAGAACGCGATAGTATCAACATCTGGCCTGAGGTCAACACCCTCAATCTGATGTTGCAAGATCTGATGGACCTCAAAGTGCGACGCAATAGATCGGGTAGACCCCCCTCGCGCTATTATAGTGAACGACTGGCCAATGGCCGCACCTATGCCATTATGGGTAATCCTAATTTGGGAGAGGTGCGTGGTATTTTGTTGGGTGTGGAAAATGCGCAGCAAGAAGCTATGTGCGCAGAGGTTTGGTTCAATGAGCTGCGTTTGCAACAATTGGACGAAAAGGGGGGATGGGCCGCTCTCGGAAGGGCCGATATTAAATTGTCCGATCTGGGAACGATCACGTTGTCGGGTTCTGCAAGGAGTCGAGGGTTTGGAACTTTGGAGCAGCGCGTAAATGAGAGAAGTCGAGAGGATGTTTACACGGCGGATGCCGCTATTACGATGGAGGCCGGTAAATTACTTCCGCAAAAACTGGGTCTGCAAATTCCGCTCTATGCGGGTATTAGTCATCGCAGCAGTACACCCGAGTACGATCCTTACGACCTGGATATTGATCTGCGTAGCAAGTTGCGCGATACCGACCGTACCAAGCGCGATTCTATTCGCACCGATGCCCAAGATGTTCAGACCATCAAAACGTTTAATCTTACCAATGTAAAGTTGCTTCCAAAAGAAGGAAAGCAGCCAAAGCTTTGGAGCCCGAGTAATTTTGATCTTACGTACTCGTATATTCAAACAGTGGCCCATAATCCCTTGATTGAAGCGGATGAACTTAGCCGAACAAGGGCTGTATTGGGTTACGGGTTTGCGCCACAGGCAAAATCGGTAGAGCCGTTCAGGAAACTGATCCGCTCCAATTCAAAATGGCTTACGCTGATACGCGATTTTAATTTCAATTACATTCCCTCTCAGTTTTCTTTTAGAGCGGATATTTTTAGACAATTCGGGGCTACTCGTCCCCGCAATGTTGGTGGTGGCCCCTATAAGATCCCGGAGACCTTCAACAAGTATTTTACGTTCGACCGCTTTTTTGTGTTACAGTGGAATCTATCTCGCTCTTTGTCGATGGATTTTGCGGCTATTAACAATGCTCGTATCGATGAACCCTTTGGAAGGATCGATAATGCTGTAAAAAAAGATTCAGTACGACAGAATTTATTGAAAGGAGGTCGTAACACGCAGTATCAGCAAGATGTGACCCTCAATTACAATGTGCCCACGACTAAGATTCCAATACTCGATTGGACGTCGATGCGCGCTAGCTACAATACCAAGTACAATTGGTTGGCCTCTTCGCTGCTGGCACGCAGTCTAGGCAATAAACTGACCAACTCC
>JBJTWT010000024.1:0-5962 GCA_046081865.1 Sphingomonadales bacterium | reverse complement strand
CTCCGTATGCCAGCGAAAAGATGCTAAGGGCAATGAGTCGCAATTTTTGGGACGAAGATGAATCGCTTGGAAGTTTTCCGCCATACATAGAAGTATTTAGCAAGAATGGATGTGTAAACGCCTCTCGTAGTGAAGCTATGATCGTTAATGCCCCAAACAGACCTTTTGTGTTTTGTATTTTTACCAAGAACAACCAAGACCAGCGTTGGACACACGATAACGAGGCCTGGACACTGGCCCGCGCAATGGCTAAGATGCTGTGGGATTATTTTGAACCCCATGATACCTGGACTCCTGCTGTTAACGAAAAAGCAAGTAGCAAGCCCAACTAAGCAGATAAGCCAAGCCGGTCATATACACCAGCTGGACCAACGGCCACTTCCAAGATTTTGTTTCTCTTTTTACAACCGCAAGGGTGCTCATGCACTGCATGGCAAAGACATAGAATATCATTAGCGAAAGACCGGTAGCCAGCGTAAACACCGGAGTTCCGTCGGGCCTCAGGGCATCTTTCATCTTTTCATTAAGTAAATGGCTTCCTTCGTCTCCCACACTATATAATGTGGCCATGGTGCCAACAAAAACCTCTCTTGCCGCAAACGAGGTAATGAGAGCGACACCGATCTTCCAATCAAAACCAAGCGGCGCAATGACGGGTTCAATTGTTTTGCCTAGTAATCCGGCATAGGAGTTCTCTAGTTTGGCGGTTTGATATTGTCTTTCTGCCTGTTCGATGTTAATTCCGCTTTGTTGCGAGAGCTCAAATTGTCGCAGGGCTTCTTGCATACCGGCCTCGGGTCCAAAGGAACTAAGCCCCCACAAGATCAGCGAGATGATCATAATTACTTTTCCGGCGTCCATTACAAATATCCTGGCCTTGCTAAACATGGTGGGAAGCAAATTGCCCCAACGCGGAGCACGATAAGACGGAAGCTCTAGTATAAAGAAACTCTTTTCTTTAATTTGAATAAAGAGATTGGCAACATAAGATACCAGCATGGCCATTACAATGCCCAGCATATACATAGCCAATAAAACAAGCCCTTGTAAGCTGAGAAAACCCAATAGATAAGTGTCGGGGATCACCAAACCGGTAATGGTAGTATATACCGGTAAGCGTGCCGAGCAACTCATAAGGGGAGTCACTAAAATAGTAAGTAAGCGCTCTTTTCTGTTCTCTATGTTTCGGGCGCTCATGATGGCCGGCACGGCACAGGCAAAACCGCTGATCATGGGCATCACACTTTTTCCGTTCAGACCCACACTTCGCATTAGCCGATCCGACAAAAAACTAATACGCGCCATGTACCCCGAATCTTCGAGTAGGGTGATGATACCAAACAAGATCATGATCTGAGGAACAAAGACCAATATCCCCCCCAACCCGGCTAGCACACCATTAACGAGTAGATCGGTCGCCTTACTGCGAGGTAATTGTTCTGCCAGCCACCCTCCGAGTTCTCCAAAACCCATTTCGATCCAATCCATGGGGTATTGTGCCAGTAAAAAAACACTTTGAAAAAGCAAGAACAATACACTTAACAAGATCAAATATCCCCACCGGCGATGCAACAAAACCGCATCGAGTTTTTCGGTGCGCAGCGTACGCTTTAAGGGATCGGGTTCAGAAACGGCCTGTTGCATTAGCTGGCGAATACGCGCATAGCGCTGCAAGATCTCTTCGGCCTGTGTTTTGGTAGGGTTGAACCGGCCCTCTTTCTCGATAGCAACGATCTGTTGTTTCGCTCTATCGGGTAATTCAAAAGAAGTATGATGTGTTAACAGGTGAATGGCCTTATAATCGCTGTAATCGGAAAAGACCTCTCTTATTTTTTGAATGGGGATGGGGGCTAAACCATAATTGTCAATAAAGTCTCTGGCGGGAACCTTGTAGGCGCCTTGCAAGGTTAGCTCGATCGCTTTCTTTAATTCTTGCACACCCTTGCCTTTTCTGGCATCAACCGCCACTACTGCAACCCCTAGCTCACGCTCTAGTGCCGCAAGATCGATCTTGATACCACGACGACGAGCCAGATCCATCATGGTCAGTGCTACCACTACGGGTAGTTTCAGATCGATAAGCTGCGTACAGAAAAGTAGGTTTCTTTTTAGATTGCTGGCGTCGACCACTATCACCAGCAGGTTGGGATCTATCTCTTTATCCTCTTTCATCACCACCCGGTAAGTGACCCATTCGTCTAGTCTTCTTGGATATAAGCTGTAAGTTCCCGGCAGATCGATCATCGAGGCCTGAAGGGAACCGATGGTTGCGGCACCGGTCTTTTTATCTACCGTGACCCCCGGAAAGTTGCCCACCTTTTGTTGTAGCCCGGTCAAACAGTTAAAAAGTGAGCTTTTTCCACTGTTAGGGTTACCTACCAACGCAATATGGACTTCGGCTTGACTCAATGCAAGGATTGTTGTTTGCAAAAGTAGATACTCAAGAGCAAACCCCGTTCTTAAATCTAACGCTAACTGCACAAGTCATATATGTAGTTGGTAACTTTGCTGCCCACAAAGAACTATCGTATGAAGCCTATTGTAAAAATCGTTTCTATTTCTGCCCTGGTCTTGTTGACAGCTTGCTCAACATCGAGGCGTCTGCCAAAACAAAATGAGTTATTGCAAAATGCGATGACCGACTTTGTCGCTTATTTGTCTGATGATCGTCTAGAGGGGCGTCGTACCGGAACGGTTGGCGAAAAACTTGCCATGGAATATATTGCCGGGCAATTTAGCAAGGCGGGGTTGGCTCCAAAAGGAACCGACGGGTATTTTCAGTCTTTTTCTGTCAATGAGGGAAAAAAGATGCGCTCCGATTGTAAGCTGATCCTCGGAAACAAAACACTGGTACCCCAAAAAGATTTCTTTGTATTTCCCTTTAGTGCCGCCGCCACCATTTCTACTACGGTAACACCCGGGCTGCGCGAGATGGGGGCACCCTGGTTAGTCGACCTGCATGAGGTAATGGAAGAAAATAAAAATAATCCCCATTTTGATCTGCCCGGGTATCTATACGAGTTCAGTTCTAAGGCAAAAGAGAAAGGAGCAACGGCCTTGCTTTGGTATAATAGCGGCACCTCCGACGATAAGCTGATTTTTAATGCAAAAGACAAATCACCCTTAGTCAATATTCCTGTTTTTTATATCAAAAACAGTGCAATGGCCGGCTTAGTCGGCTCGGATGTTGCTTCGCTATCGCTTCATGCTATTGCAGCGCTCGAAGATCGGATCAGAACCGGATCGAATGTGGTCGGCTATATCGATAATGGCGCCTCTACCACCGTTGTGCTGGGCGCTCACTTCGACCACCTGGGATACGGCGAAGATGGAAATTCGCGTTACGAGAAAAAAGATGCTGCCATACATAATGGAGCAGATGACAATGCCAGCGGCACCGCCGTTCTAATGGCCCTGGGTTTCGTATTAAAAAAATCGGCGGCTCGATCTAATAACTATTTGCTGATCGCCTTTTCGGGAGAGGAGTTGGGTTTGTATGGATCTAAGCATTTTGTTGATAATCCTACCATCGACCTTAAGTCAATCAACTATATGATCAATATGGACATGGTGGGGCGTCTCAACGACAGCACCAAGATCGTTACTATCGGGGGCTATGGCACATCACCCCTTTGGTCTTCTGTCATTAATAACACGACAAAAGAAAGTTTTAGTGTTAAGATCGATTCGAGTGGATCGGGCCCCAGCGATCATACCTCTTTTTACAGAAAGGATATTCCAGTGCTTTTCTATTTTACCGGGTTGCATTCCGATTATCACAAGCCCAGCGATGACGCTGATCGTATCAATTATCGGGGAATGGGGTCTATTATGCGCCACATAGTTCAGGTGGTGGAGCAAACCGATAAGAGCGGTCGCCTTGCTTTTTTAAAGACACGCGAAACACAAACCACCACTTCGGCGCGGTTTAGTGTCTCGATGGGGATCATGCCCGACTATACCTATAGCGGAAACGGAGTTAGGGCCGATGGGGTTAGCGAAGGTCGTGCTGCTCAAAAAGCCGGGATAAGAGCCGGAGATATTGTCTTACAGATCGGAGAGTATAAGGTTAGTTCTATGGAAAGCTATATGCAAACGTTGGGTAAGTTTAAAAAAGGAGACCAGGTAAAAGTGATATATCAGCGAGGAAGTGAGCAGCTGGTAGCCGACATACAGTTCTAATCCAGAGAAGTTGTACCTTGTAGCTATCAAGCTATGGCAGAGCGGATCAACAAACTGGTACTCGACAATTCGCTGATCACCGAAGCGTTTTTTGAAGGCACTAGATTGCTAGGCATCGTTGCCCCTATTCGAGGGTATCAATTTTGTTGGCATCTCAATAATGTTATCGGACTGGATTTTCGCATCAACGAACTTGAGATTAAGCGTATTTATAAAAAGAGGGAATATTCCTTTTCTGTTTACGAATACCGAGAGCCGACCGGTTCGCTGGAACACTATATCTATAACAATAAGTTTGATGGCGAGTTTTTATTGCCGGAGTTCAAGCAGCGCGAGTGTTTATGGTTGATGAAGGAAGATGAGGTGAGCGATGCCTCTTTGCAGCAAACTATTCAAACCATTCGCAGCATAGCGGCCGTACAGCTGGTGGCAGAGCTACCCATCGATCAGGTGAAAAATAAAGAGAATCTCGTTTTTTGAGCATGTACGGTTGCATCGCATCGCGGTTGAGGCGATGGCGCTAACTCACCCAAGCCTAATTTGGGTAAATGATCAATGTTTTTTCTTCTTGTGTTATAATTTTTCCGATCGGCTCTAGGTGTATGCCGTAGCCCTTTACTTTTAATAGTTCTTGCACGGTTTCGAGTGCATCGGGGGCCACGCTTATCAACAGACCGCCATTGGTTTGTGGATCGGGCAGCAGCGTAAAGGCCTCCATAACGTTCACTCCTTTTTCAAATCGTATCTTATCTTGATAAGCACTCCAGTTGCGCGTAGTGGCATCGGGAAACACGCGTTGCGTGATCAACTCCTTTACATTCGGTAATACGGGAAGTCGGTCATAGTAGATGGTGGCACTCGCGTTGCTTCCTTTTACCATTTCTACCAGATGCCCCATTAGCCCAAATCCGGTAATATCGGTCATGGCATGTACACCGCTGAGGGCACCCAGCTCGGTTCCGATCTGGTTGAGCGAACACAGCGCATCGAATAGCATGGACTGCTGCGTTGCATCGAGTAAGTTTTTTTTCTCTGCACTCGCCAGCACCCCGGTGCCCAGCGGTTTGGTAAGCAGTAACCAATCGCCTACCTGTGCCGTATTATTTTTTTTAAGGTTCTCGATAGGAACAACGCCACTTACTGATAAGCCAAAGATGGGTTCGGGGTTGTCGATGCTGTGTCCGCCTGCTAGTGGAATGCCCGCTTGCTCACAAACGGTTCTACCACCTTCGATCACTTGTTGCGCCATGGGCGTTGGTAATTTTTCGACCGGCCAACCCAATATTGCAATGGCGACCAGCGGTCTTCCGCCCATGGCATAGATATCGCTGATGGCATTGGCCGCAGCGATCTTGCCGAATGTAAACGCATCGTTGACCAGCGGCGAAAAAAAATCGGTGCTCGAGATCAGCGCCGTGCCATTACCAAGATCATAGACCGCCGCGTCGTCGTTGGACTCGTGGCCCACTAACAAGGCCGCATGTGTCGGGCGTTGAATAGTGGAATGCAAGATCTCTTCTAGCACCCGTGGCGCAATTTTGCAACTGCAGCCGCCGCCTTTTGAAAATTCAGTAAGTAGGGGTGTGGTCATGGGGTGGGGTTATAACCGGGCGTGGTTCAACGACTGTTTAACAATAAATTATAAAACCAGCATTTCGTGCAAAATGGATTTTACGTTCAATATTTCTTTTTGAGACAGTCTGTTGTATGTTTTAATAATTCTTTTCTTGTCTATTGTTCTGATCTGGTCAAGAGCGATACTTCCTTTTTTTCTATTAAC
>JBJTWT010000023.1:0-11353 GCA_046081865.1 Sphingomonadales bacterium | reverse complement strand
ACCACGGAGCACCGCAGCGATCTTGGCACACATACGACCAACGGTTTGATTAGTACCGTCCACAACATACCAGTTGCGTTTTACGGTAGCCTCGTTCGCATGTTTGGTAGTGAAATGTAATTTGCTCATGACTTGATTTTTGGGAGTGCCGCTATCCCGGCACCCGATTTAAAATTGGGATGGCAAAGGTAGGAGCGCGTAATGATAAAACAGCGAGAAAAGGGATTAATTTTTAGACGAACCTCTGCAATAGATTGATTTTCAATAAAATTTTTGACATAAAAAAAGAGTAGCCCTTACAAGGACTACTCTTTTCGATGGTAGATCGGATACTATTAGTTGATCGTAACGGTCTGCAAATTTTCGTTGAGTGTTATGGTGTAGGTGCGAGCCGTAGCTGGCGTCTTAAAGTTGTTGCCACCCTCCCATCTTATACGACGAGGCGTTCCTACCGACTGACTGCCTCCGCTGGCATCTTCGTAGTCGAAGGCACCCCAGGCATTACCCGCCAAAAATTTGATATCCTTATTAGCCTCAAGTGCAATAGAGATGGTCCATACACCGGCACCGACATAGGTCATCTGAGGGCTGGCGCCGGGGTTCCAGGCAGATACACCGGTAATACCATCTCCGACCACACGCATTTCGGTAGCGGGAGAGATCTCGTACTTGATATTGTTGACATCACGGCCATCCCAAATAACTCGGTAACGACCAGAGGTGCTTACATCAGGCATGTTTGGACCATTGACAAGCATGGTAGAACCACTTCCACCATTGGCGCCGTAGCTACGAGCATTGGTTGCGGTGATATCGCCATTGTTCCAATCGTTATTATCGATCAGCTTCCAACCACCGGCATTATTGATATTGGTCAAGCCCACAAAGAGATTACGCTCGGGGTGACCCAAAGCAAAATTGGGAAACGATGCACTGGGACTCCAGTTGGCGCCGGTGGCTCCTCCCACAAATCCCATACGGCCTTCGCGGATATCGAAGCGCATATTGGCGCGATCGATTGAGATGCGATAGACTCCGGCAGTCGATACGGTAAAGTTGGCTCCGTTTTGCTGAAGCACTCCACCGGTACCACCATAGTTGATATCCCAAGAGCGACCTTGTGTTACCTTAAACTCTGAGTTGGCGGGTAAGAAAAGGTAGATATAATACAGTTTATTCATCGCCTCCGGACGAATATCACGGATCAGCTCGGGGGCATCGGCAGGGGTCCAGTTGCTTCCATTACCGGTGGCGGACTGATAGCTGCCGGGCATGTAGAAACGCAGAATAGGAACGTACGTATTGATGGTAACCGATACGGCATTAGAGAAAGAGACGGCACCTTGCGCGGTTACGGCACGAACGCGATACTCGATGCGACCAGTGGTTCCACCCACCACTCCGCCATTGAGGGCAGTTTCATTCATCTCGAAGTTGGTCAGTGTAACATTGAGCAAATTGGATCCTACCGGAAAATCGCGGGGAGTAGCAAAGTTCTTACCGGCAGAGTCATATTGCAACGTGTAAGTAATGTTACCCGTGTAACCAGGAAAGGAACGAGTCCAGGTAAAGGTATTACCGGGATTGTTCGATATGGCCAGCGTGGGGCTGATGGTAGTATTCTGCGTTGTTAGTACAGCCGGATCATCGAAGGGCGATACCGTAACACGCACTACATTCGATTCGAGCTTCTCGTTATTGTTGCCATAAGAAGAGGTAACCTTTACCTCGAGGGTATGAGGTCTGCCGACTGAGAAACCATAATTCAACAGGATATTGTTGAGCTCGCGTCCGGTAAGCGCTGTGCTTCTGGCACCCAACACGGTCTTGGTTACCTCGCGGGCAAAGTTGCGCCCTGCGCTATCAATAGAAAGCACAAACTTGTAATTGGCCGAATCAGTTCCGTGCTGGGGGTTGGTCCAAGAGAAACTCACCACATTGCGGTTCGAATCGGCTTGGGTCGAAACCACAGTAGCAAACGAAGTACTCAATGTAACCGCCTTTCCTTTATCATAAAAAGGAAGATCGGCCACTTTGGTACAGGCCAGTACGGTTAACACCAGTACCCAACCCAGCGAAAGCAGTTTAAAACTATTTTTCATGTTGTAATGATTTAAGGGTTTAGAGTCGGGTTAATTTATACTTACCGGTTTGAAAATTCATTTCAATACGATAGCGACCGGCTCCGGGCGATCTGAATCCGGGATCGGCATCACGCTTCTCAAATTCACCGGCCATAGGATCTACGTTGGCCACACTGGTGGGAGCAGGACGATACTGTGTACCCCAAACACCTTGGGTTTGGATCAGCTTGTAGAAGCCAGATGCATTAAAGGTTACATCATCCAGTACATAGAGCAACACATCCGCTCTTCTGAAACGCTGTGATGTATTGTAAGGAGCGATCATTGGGTTACTCCATCCTGAGGCAAAGGCATCACCCAACGCCCAAAGGCCACCGTTGTTGTAGTTGCCGGCTTGTGTTCCGGGAGGTTCTACTGCAAAATCGAGGTAAGGAGTAATGCGAACGGTGATGGTGTTAGAGGTTAACGGAACCGTAGCATTGATCAGACGAGAGATCACGCGCATTTGCATGTTGTAGGCCACCCCGGCACGCAATTCCATTTTGCTGAGCACGGTATTGACATCCTTTACGGTCATACGAACGCCCAGGTCTTTAGCAATAGCCAGCTCTTGTTTGTTGGGACTGGCAAAGTTGCCACCGACAGTGTCTACCTGCAACAAGTAGGTTACGTCTTGGGAGCTAACCCCGGTAGTAAACCGATAATTGGGATTGGTCCAGTTAAGCACCAGTCCAACATTGTCGCGATCTTCTTTACGAAGTACGATCGGAGCCGTGGCGGTTGTGGAGAGTACCGGAGCAGATCCACCTAAGTAGGTGATCCTGTTTTCTTCCTTTTCGCAAGACCAAAGTCCTGTCAGTAAAAAGGATCCCAGTATGAGTTTGAATATATTTTTCATAACAGGCAATTTTAATTATAATTAAAAACCGGGGTTTTGTGTCAGATTAGGGTTAGAGGTACGGTTAGAAGCCGGTACAGGAAACAGATTGTATTTACTATCTACCGCAGTTCCGGAAGCAACGCCTCCTTTCCAGGGCCACAAATAAGTACCGGTCGTAAGCAAACCATAGCGAACCAAGTCGGTGCGGCGATGTCCTTCCCAATACAACTCACGGGCTCTTTCGTCAAGCACGAAAGCGAGGTTAAGCTGGCTAGAAACGATATCGGCAGAGGAGCTTCCGTTATGCGCTCTGCGACGAAGCAAATTGATATAGTTGAGCGCCATAGCTGCATCGCCACCTGTACCGCCACGCAAAGTAGCTTCGGCATAGATCAAATACATCTCTGCCAAACGGAATACAGGAAAATCGATATCGGACCAATACGTAGTAGGATCGGTAACAGCCTGACCATCGGAACGGATGTTGCGGTATTTAGCCACGTGCAAACCGTTGCTGAAATCAGAAACATCGTTGATGACGATCTGAGAAGCACTGGTTCCATACAATGAGGTAGTGAACATGGCTCTTCTGTCGGTAGCACCAGTAAGATCGGGGAATTTGTCGGCAAGTCCTTTGGTGGCGCGGTATCCGAACCAACCCTGGTTAGTGCCAAAGTCAGCAAAGTCTCCACCGGCGGCGGCATGAATAAAGAAAGTGGTGTTACCATAAGAGCGAGCACGAAGACCATCGCAAGCAATGGCGTAAATTATCTCGTTGGTGCGCTTATCGTTATCGGCCATGAACAACTCACGATAATTGCCATGTAAACTGTAACCACCGTTGATTACTTTTTGTGCATAGGTAATGGCATCGGTAAAGCGAGCGGTTCCGGTGTATACTTGTGCGTTGAGATACAAACGAGCCAGCAAGGCCCAAGCGGCACCCTGATCTACACGACCATACTCAACGGTACGAGCCGTTTTGAGTTCGGTTTCAATAGCCTTGAGCTCGGTCTCGATGTAGGTAAACAGCTCCGAGCGTGAACGCTCCTTAGGAAGTGTTGTTCCCACTTCGTTGGCTTCCGTAATAAAGGTAGAGCGACCAAACAGGTCCATCATCACCCAGTAGTTGAAGGCACGCAAAAAGCGAACCTCGGCACGAGTAGCCTTGATATTGGTAGCATCATTGCCTGCTATCTTACGGGCAGCCAATTTTGCGTCGCTAGACTCACGGAGATATTCGTTAGCCACCATGATATTGTAGATGGGGCGAGCGTACATACCTTTTAAGAAAGGATCGGCACTTGAATAACTCAGGTTATGAAAATCTTTGATGGTCTGGTCGTTCCAAGAGACCACGGCCTCGTCGGTAGGAAGCTCCTGACAATTAAAGAAACCACGTAAGAAAGGAGATTGTGATCCTTCGTCAAGACCCTGAATGTCGGAAGCACCGGCAGGACCCACATTACCCGTAGTAGCCAATCCACCGTAGATCTTAGCCAATACTTGGCGATAGCCGGCAGCGGTGGCATAAACATCTTCGGAGGTCAGATCATTCTGCGGAAACAGGTTCAGCTGCTTTGAGCAAGAGCTGATCATTACCATCGCCAGTACGGCGAGCAGCATGTTTTTAATGGAGATATTTTTCATAACGCAAACCTTTTTTTAATTAAAAATCAAGATTGAACCCTACCGAGAATACACGGGGTCTGGGATAAATATTGTTATCTACACCACCATCACCCGCATTTTCTGGATCAAGTCCGCTGTACTTGGTAAGAATTAAAACATTCTGCACACTGGCGCTGATACGCAGTGAAGCTTTGTCATTTAGGACCTTACCGGCGTTGTATCCGAGATTGATGTTATCTAAGCGGAAGAAAGAGGCATTCTCTAAATAATAATCGGAGAGATACCAGTTATTGACAAAATTGGTAGTAAGGAAATTACGAGTGGCGTTACCGACAAAGCGAACGGGATTTTTAACGGCACGCATCACCGCGTTGTTAGAGTTTACGTTGTTATAAAGGTAGTTGCCTACCATGCCATGTCCGGCAAACCCGATATTGAATTTCTTGATGGTCAAGTTCGTGCTGAAACCAAGCAGCACATCAGCCGCAGGCTTTTGGCTGATCTGACGGTCATCGTTATTGATGATACCATCACGGTTTGTATCCTCGAAGAGACCTTCGATGGGATTTCCATTGGCATCATAGATCTGCTTTAGCATGTAGAAGCTGTTAGGGAAGGCCCCGACTGAATGAATACCGATAGTGTTACCAGTACCCCCACCGATACCTGTTACCTCTTGGCCCTTAAATTTGGGGTCGGGATTACGCAACAGATTGGTGATAGTGGCCTTGTTGTAGGCATAGTTCAAAGAGAGATCCCAGGTGATATCCTTTTTACGAATAGGCACCAAGTTTAACACTACCTCTACCCCTTCGCTGCTAATGTTCCCTACATTCGTTACGATCTCATTCACGAAATTGGCTCCGGATGCGACCGCCACGTTGGCTAACAAATCTTTTGTCTCACGAGAGTAGTAGTCTACGGTACCGGAGATACGATTGTTGAGGAAACCATAATCCAACCCGAAGTTGGTGGTGGTGGTGGTCTCCCAGCGAATGGAAGGATCGTATCCTTCGGGGCGCAGATAGCTTACGAATGCGTTGCCAAACTGCTGCATGGCTGTATTGCTACTCAGTGAATAGCGAGGCAGATAAGAGTAGTAACCAATACCATCTTGTTGACCGGTTACTCCCCAGCTGGCACGGAACTTCAACTCATTTACGTTCTTGGAATTCTTAAAGAAATCCTCGTTGGCCTTCCACGCTACTGCCACAGAAGGGAAGTAGCCGATACGATCATTGGGATTTAGCTTAGAGCTGGCATCGCTTCTGATGGTAGCGGTAATAAGGTACTTATTCATCAAGGTGTAGTTAACACGCCCGATGTAAGATTCTAGACGATACTCTGGACGATCGGTCTTGAACACAGGCTCGGTACCGATGATTGTATCTTTTTTGGCAGGATTAGAAGGATCATAAACGCGGCGATAGCTAAGCGCAGGGAAATTTGACACTTTGGTCAGAAAACTCTGATAGCTATGGGCGAACAAAACGTCTACTTTAGATTTGATCTTTTTGATATCCTTTGCATAGAACAAGCCCACATCGGCAAGCTGGTTTACTTTTTGTTGCTCGTAATATCTTTTGCGACCGCCATCTCTAAAGGCGGTAGCCGATACAGAGTCGGTATTATCGTTGCCACTACCTGAGGCAAAATCCATACCTAGGTTGGCCTGGAGTTTCAGATCGCGCAAGAAAGGCAGCGTATACTCGAATTGCGCATTACCGATCATACGACTTACGGTAGAGCGGTTATCACGCAGCATCAGCAACCCTACGGGGTTACGGTTAGAAAGATCATTAGGAAGACCGCCGGCGATCCACTCATAATAACCACCCCAGTTTCTGTTACCGGAAAGTACGGGTTGTGTAGGATCGAATGTTACGGCATTACCAATGGCCCCCTCGTTAGCAAAACGATTTTGCGTTTGCGATGCCTTTACTGAGATGTTCACAGACAGGTTATCGTTGAGCAGTTTGGGAGAAAGATTGATGGCGGTAGAGATACGGCTAAAATTGTTGGTCTTAAGAATACCATTTTGATTGAGATAGCCCACGGAGGCACGGAAAGGAATATTGCCAAGAGAACCGCTGGCACTGATCGTATTGTCCACACCAATGGCGGCTTGATAGATTTCCTTCTGCCAATCGGTGTTGGCCGTTCCCAACATAGCTTTGTAAGTATTGTTACCTGTAGCGGTCGCATCACGGTTGATGACGCCACGGATCTCATCGGCAGTGAGTACATCCACATAGTCAGCGATCATTCCCACTGAGGTAGTATTATTGAAATTGAAGCGAAGCGCTCCTTTGCCACCCTTCTTGGTGGTGATGATGATGACCCCGTTGGAGGCACGAGAACCGTAAAGGGCCGTAGCAGAGGCATCCTTTAAGATGGTCATCGATTCAATATCGTTAGGGTTGATCGTATTGAGCAGGTTGGCTGAACCCGAAATGCCATTACCATCTACGGGAACTCCGTCGATGACCAACAACGGATCGTTGCTGGCATTGAGAGAAGCACCGCCGCGAATACGAAGACGGCTACCACCTCCTGCAGATCCACCACCGGTAGTAACGGAAAGACCCGCTACCTTACCCACCAGCAGTTGTTCGGCAGAGTTGATGTTGCCCTTTTGAAAATCTCTGGCACCTACGGCCACTACCGATCCGGTCAGATCGGTCTTGCGACGCGTACCATACGCTACCACTACCACATCTTCTAAAGAAGCGGTGGCGGCTGTCAGCGTTGCATTGAGGGTGGTGCCCTCAATGGCTACTTCGCGAGTCTCAAATCCAACGGAAGAGAGTACCAAAGCATTGACAGAAGAAGCTACAGAGAGTCGGAATTGTCCGGTCGCATCAGTTTGCGTACCCTGTGTGCTGCCCTTGGCAACGACACTAACACCGCTAAGCGGGGCACCACTGGCATCAGAGACCTTTCCGGTAATCACTCTGTCTTGCGCAACACAAACATGCGCAGCAAGAGCTAGCACAATTAGGCTGAAAGCCCTTGAGAGTTTAGATAATGACATAAGCAATCATTAATGGTTAAGCAATTCGGGTTGTCTACACAGGCAATAAAATGTTTTTAACAAACACAAACGAATGTGTAGCAAACACACAATATTACCGATAATTTATATTTCACAAAATTTTTGTTAAAGCAAAGACAAGTATTTTCTAATTTGGGCTGCACAGAATCAAATAAATTATAACTATTTGATTATCGTATATTTACATATTATGAAACCCTTAATCTGGGCCTCAGACGCTTTTTTAGGGACGGATTTAACTTGTAGAGTTTACCGGGACGGTGAGGCACGTCTGTCTCCATCTCGTTTAGATCTACCAACCAATCCTTGAGACTGACCTTCTTGCGAAAGTTCCGTCTGTCCAGTTCGGTGCCCAAGATCGCCTCGTACACTTCTTGTAGTTGTCTCAATGAGAACTTTTCGGGAAGCAGACTAAAGATGAGCGGTCTTTCCAATACTTGCTGACGAAGGCGGTGCAAACAACTATCTAGTATGTCCTTATGATCAAAAGCCAACTTACCGATCTTGTTGATCGAATGCCAATGAAGGTCGTTGTGATTTAGACGAAGTTGATGATGGTGCAGATCGAGCAAGGAGAAATAAGCAGTGGTCACCACCCGGCCCGATGGGTGTCGACCAATTCGACCAAAGGTTTGCACTTGTTCGAGATAAACATCACCAAGACCTGTTCTCTCTCGCAAAATGCGATAAGAGGCCTCATCGAGATCCTCGTCGGGACGAACCAGATCTCCCAGTAATGAATTTAGTCCGCTATACTCTTCGAGGTCAGATTTAATGAGCAACACTTTTAGTTGTTTATTCTCGTAGCCGAGAATAACACAATCGACAGAAACGGCTATGTTGAAATAGTCGAGGTGACTGATCTTTTCCGTTTCGGCATTTTTGAATGCCTTAATGATTCTTTCTGGCATACGCTATCGATTCGGTTATTGTACGATCAATTTAATGGTCCTGCTTCCGCTAGGGGTGCTCACTTGAGCCACATAAAGACCGGCACTCAGCAAGGCCAACTTTGCGGTAATATCGAGACGGTGTATTCCCTCTGTCAAAGATCCATTATGCAATTGCATCACTCGCTGTCCGGCCATGTTATAGAGTTGCGCCTGCACGGCGCCTGCCAAAGGAAGTTGTAATTCCAATTGAGCCGTTGAAGCGCCCGCACGAGCCACCAGGTTAGGCAGCAATTTTATGGACAACTCTGTAACAGGTGTGGTGCCACCGCCACCGCCACCGCCTCCTCCGCTTCCACCACCACCGGATCCACCCGAGCCGACAATGTTGCGATTAACATATACTTTGTATTCGCCAGGTTGGAGCAAGACTGCTTGCCCATTGGCATTGGGATTATACGTAGCCCCGGTAAAATAGTCGTACCAAGTGCCTCCACCGGGAAAACCAACGGTAGCTTGAGAGGCCGTTACATCAAAATTACCTACCACTACAATGTTAGAAGTGTCTGTGGTCAGCTGCATCCATTTAAAAGCACCCGATAACGAATGCACGATACGATTTGAGGTGAAATTGTTTTTATAGAGCGGATGCATTCGCAGTTGGTTCAGTTTACTATATACGTTATAGAGATTTTTACGATCCGGATTGCTAGTATAGTCCCAACGAATGGGCTTATTGGAAGTGCGACAATTGTTGTTGACAGTACCGTCCGGGCAATGGTTTATGGAGAAATCGTACCCCAATTCACCAAATTGCCAGATCATTTTTGGACCCGGTATCAACTGACCAAAAGCGGCGGTAAGCTCCATACGTTTTAGGGCCGTGTTAAGGTTTCGGATATTATAGCCACCAAACGAGCTTCCGAATTGAAGCGCCTTGTACATAAGACGCTCCTCGTCGTGACTCTCCATGTAAGAGATAAGGTGCGGCTGAGCCCAACCCCGCGCAGTGAAAATGCTGCCACTAAAATTAGAATTGGCTACAAAGCCCATGGCTGCTTCTTGATAATTATAGGTATTGTTACCCCAGAGCATCATACCATAATTAGAAAGCTCTATCTCCTCTGTATTGTCTGCAAAGTGCTCGAGAATTACATAGCTGCCCGGCGATTTTAGTTGCATGGTATCATAATACCGTTTCCAGATCGCTACCCGTGAGGGATCGTACCGCCCCCAGGCCGCCACATCGGAACCGGTATTATTTTGAGTAAATCCTTTCGACAGATCGAATCGGTATCCATCTACCTTGTATTCTTTAAGCCAATGCTCCATGACCCGACTGCTAAAATTGCGCGTTAGAAGACTTTCATGGTTAAAATCATTGAATACATTAAAGGGGTGACGAGCGGTTTCGTTGAGCCAGGGATTATTGGCTGCCGGACGATTTGCCGTACTGTTCCAATAAAGAGCCGCCAACGGGTTGCTACCGGTGGTGTGATTCAATACCATGTCTACAATTACGGCTATACCACGCCGATGGCAGGTATCAATAAATTCTTTGAGCGAGTTCTTAGGGCCGTAATATTTATCGGGTGCGAAATAATACGAGGGATTATAGCCCCAGCTCTCATTGCCATCGAACTCACCCACGGGCATCAGCTTGATGGCATTGATGCCCAACCGCTGCAGATAACTTAGGGTATCACGAAGAGTCTTCCAATCATGGGCGGCAATAAAATCACGAAGTAATAATTCGTAAATGATAAGCCCTCTTTTATCGGGGCGGGTAAAGTTGGGAACAGTCCAGTTGTAGCCGGGAGAATTGGTTTGTAAAATACTCACAATACCAGTGGTCTGCCCGGTGGGATAGGGCTTAAGATTAGGAAAGGTAGCCGCAGCGATATAGGGATCGTTCCAAGGATCAAGCACTTTTTCTGCATAGGGATCGCCTACCCGCAATGTGCCATCCACCAAATATTGAAAAGCATATTCGATGCCGGGCGTGAGGCCGGTAATGCGCAACCACCAATAGTTTCCGTCGGGGGTACGACTCATGGCAAAATTGTTCTGCTCTTGCCAATTGCTGCCGGGCAGATCGCCAATGACAGAAATCCTTTGTTTACCGGGAGCATACAACACCAATACGACCGATGTATTGCCTGCTTCGTAATTGATGCCATCTCTGACACCCGCCGGAAGTGGCGCTACGTTTACGGACCCGCTTACAAAAAAGCGCAACGTATCTGTCTTTGTCAATGACCCACTAACGGCCTCTGCCACGATCACTTGTGCACCGGATGTTCCGAGAACAGGACTGGCACTGATGGTGGTGGTATTGGTCGCTGTTTGTACTACCGCCCCATTGTAGTACAGACGCATGGCAGTAGCGGCACTGCTGGCTTGGGCGGTTAGGGAAAGGGTCTGTCCTACTTGTCGAGTGATGGGCTCAGGAGTGGGAATGGCCGTTGGTTGAAAGGGAGGGTCGGTAAATCGAATGGAGAGCTCATTGGGATAAATCGGAAGGTACATGTCGGACCCATCGGTATTGGTCTGCTTGATATTTCCATTGCCGCTTCTGAATAAAATAGCGATCTGACGGATGGTCTCTCCGGCTGGCACCCCATAAAATGCTCTAATGTTAGTGATGTCGTAGCGCCATTTGTTATTGCCAAGCGAAGTAGCCTGTAAGCCCGGCACCAATTGCCCCCAAGGATTTTGCGAACCGAACTTTACATACTTCCAGTCTGTGGCACTGGTACTAAGATTGGTAATGACCCCGGTGTGCACATACACATCGGAGGGGTTTGCGTAA
>JBJTWT010000022.1:0-27449 GCA_046081865.1 Sphingomonadales bacterium | reverse complement strand
AAAATTACCATTAACAACAACGGATCGATGAAGGTCGAGGGCGATTTTACCATTGTGGATCGCGAGGGGAATACGTACGACCTAGGTGGTCGTGAGATCGTGGGTCTATGCCGTTGCGGGCTCAGTAAGAATAAGCCTTTCTGTGACGGGGCTCATAACGGACAGTTCGAGCACGAGGCGAAGGCTTTCGCACTTCCTCCTAAGAAAACCAGCTGATAAATAGCCGTTTAGAAAGGATCCGACCAGCGGACATCTGTATACACATTACGACCTGTAAGGGTACGCATAAATGCAATGACCGCATCCACTTCGGTTTGAGTAAGGTTTAACTGCTGGCCAACACCATTTGGTCTTAGCCTAGGATCGAGGCGTGTGTTGCCGGGAGCGATGTTGATAGTACCGTAATGACCAATCACTGCTTGTAATCCCCGTAGATTACCCGTATGCATCATGGGTCCGTTGGGAGTTCCGTCGGAGGCCACAATATCGCGAAGCGAGGGAGAGCGGGTATTGTTGATATCAATTCCTGCAGCGTTCAAATTACCAATGATACCATTGTTGCCGCTATTGGGATCAATCGCAAACTCAGGAGCCGCATGACATCCACCACATCCCAATCCTCCTCCCACTCGAACCCCCTGAGGATTGAATTGAGGAGGTGTTTGGAAAAGATTTTTTCCGGTGTTCTCTTGCTGTGAAAAATTAGGAAACGGAAGTTGATCCTGAGGGGTCAGCGCACGGCCTTCATCGTATCTGGAGTCAAAAGATTGAATACTGCGCACAAATTGAGCCAGACATTCTTGTAAGCGAGACTCCGTTATATTTTGATCACCATAGGCGAACTTGAACAGCTCTTTGTAATAGTCGACCCCTTGTAATTTCGTTAGTAGATCGCTAAGTCCGGGGCGACCGTTTTGCCCGCTGAATCCCATCTCGGCATGATCCTGAATAGGTCGGGTTGTCTGGTTCTCAAGCGTGGCAGCACGTTCATCCCAGAAAAATTTTGCTTCTGTACTAAAACGCGCATTGATCAGCCGCATGGAATGTCGGCCGGTTCTTCCGCTAAGCACTCCCAAACTAGCTATTGCCGTATCGCCAAAGGCAAATTTTTGAATGTGACAACTACCACAAGAAATGGTATTATCAATACTAAGTTGCTTGTCGTAGAATAAAACGCGCCCCAGTGTGGCTTTAGCATTGGTAATGGCATTGCCTGCTGTATTATCCTTTACTATATAAGCAGGCTTACTCTGATTAGCATAATTTGCCAGATTGTTCGGATCTATTTTGGTTCCAAATTTTGCTTTGATGGCTGAATAAGGGTCGGTATTACTCTCTTTTTTTTGACAAGAAAGTAACGTGCTAAGCAGAGCCACTATCAGCAGTTGGGGGATGACGGGATATGTATTTTTCATGTTGTAGGGCACTAATATACATACGATAGGATATTCATTGATTAGTTTAATGGGGAGTCCCCAAAAGTCCGGGAGAGTATACGTGCATATACTTACTCTATAATCTATTGTAAATTAATCATTTAGGGATTGTTATTTTTTTTATAACTTTAAAAGAACCAATACCAGCCATATGAAACAATTCTTTTTAATGGGAGCATTCCTTTTGTTTGCATCTAGTTTATTCGCACAACAAAAAACCTACTCGGGTACTGTTTCTGACGAAGCAGGAAAACCGATGTAGGGTGCTACCATCGCTGTCAAAAACACAAACGCAAAGACTCAATCTGCCAGTAATGGAACTTTTTCTATTGGGGCAGATAAGGGAGCGGTCATTGAGATCAGTTTCAGTGGATATGAAACGATGAGTATTACGCTGTCTGATGAGGCGAGTCTTTCTGTTCGCATGAAAATAAACAATAGTGCAATCGAAGAGGTAGTAGTAACCGGAACGCGCGGGGTGCCCCGTTCCAAAATTGAGTCGACGGTTCCTGTAGATATTCTCGATATTAAATCGTTGGTTGCAGAGCTTCCGCAGACAAACATCACCGATATCTTAAATAATATTGCCCCCTCTTTTAACTCTACGACACAAACTGTTGCTGACGGAACTGACCATATTGATCCTGCAACGGTCCGTGGGCTGGGTCCGGATCAAACCTTGGTTTTAATTAATGGAAAGCGCCGTTATACCTCTGCGCTGGTTAATGTGAACGGTACCATGGGAAGAGGCTCCGTGGGTACAGATCTTAATGCCATTGCGGCTGCCGGAATCGATCGCATCGAGTTATTACGCGATGGAGCTGCTGCGCAATATGGCTCTGATGCCATAGCGGGTGTATTGAACATTCAACTTAATCGGGACATCAATAAAGGAAGGGCTATTGTTAGCTATGGCGCTAACATGACAACCTATGAGTCATATACACACGCAAACCCGGGTAATTTTCCACAAGGTATCGATCCGGTCTATGTTAAAAACAAAGTAACCGACGGACAAAAATTCAACACATCGCTCAATTATGGTTTTCAATTGGGAAAAACAAAAGGCAGCTTCCTGAATGTAACCGTTAATTATGATCAACGTAAACCCACTATTCGCTCAGGCGAGCGCACGGGAGATCTGGATAATCGTACTGCGGGTAATGCCGCCAGTGATGCCTTACTCACACAACTGGGCGTAACCAGAAATTATTTTCAAATGCGGGTGGGTCAGTCTCAGACCAGTAATATTCAAGGCGTAATTAACGGCGGTCTTAAATTAAAGGGCAATAGCGAACTGTACTTCTTTAGCATTCTTGGTCAGCGCGAGGGTAACTCTACCGGTTTTTATCGTATGCCCTACCAGGCTACTAATATTCCCGATATTTATCCAAGAGGATTTTTACCCGAGATCAGTTCGACCATTGGAGATATTTCTGCCGGTACAGGTATCAAGGGTAAGTTAGGTACCTGGAATTATGATCTTAGTAACGTATATGGCAAGAATAATTTTTCTTTTTTCATAGAAAATACGCTCAACGTATCTGCCTGGTATAATAACGGATCGAGACAAACGGAATTTAATGCCGGAACCCTGGGCTTTAGACAGAATACGACCAACTTTGATATCTCTAAGGCGCTTAGCAATAAGTGGAAGACAAATCTGGCCTTTGGAGCAGAGTACCGTACTGAATATTATAAGCAAGAGCAAGGGGAGGAGGGCTCATGGGGTAATTACATGCGTCGCACCAATGGACAAGTAAATTTGATCAGTGGTACCCCTACTACTGTACGACTAGCCGATAATTCAACCGGTATTCCTGCCGGCGGTTCACAGGTGTTTCCAGGATTCAGACCCGATAATTCACTCAGTGAAAATCGAAATTCGATAGCCCTTTATTCGGACATCGAATTTGAACCGCTTAATAAATTACTTTTCGATGCGGCTTTACGCTATGAGAATTACAGTGACTTTGGAGATAATCTCAGCTGGAAGATCGCCGGTCGCTTTAAGGCAAGTAATCAGTTCTCTATTCGCGGTTCGGCCAGTACCGGATTTCGTGCCCCTGCTCTTCAACAACGTTTTCTTACAAAAACATCTACTGTATTTCAGGGTGGGGTAGCCTTCGACGATGCCACCTTGCCGAATAACAGTAAGGCGGCTGAGCTGCTGGGCATCCCTAGCTTACGTCCTGAAATATCGCAGAGCTTTAGCCTGGGTACCACCTTTAAGCTAAAGAGTTTTTCAATGACCATTGATGGATTTAGTACCAAGGTGACCGATCGTATCATTTTGACAGATGCATTTCAGGGAAGAAATGGAGGCACGGCACAAGAACAGCAAATCTTTGATATCCTTCTGTTGAATAACGCTTCTCGTGGCGTATTTATGGCCAACGCAACCGACTTACGTACTTCGGGCGTTGATGCGATCTTCTCTTATAGCTTTAAAGTAGCCGGAAATAATTCTATAAAAATCGAGTCGGCCAGCACCTTTACCGAGCGTAAGATCTTAGGTAAAACCAAGGTATCCGACAAATTGGTTGGACGGGATGCTACGTATATGAGTCCTATCAACAAGGCAATACTGGTAGATGGTAATCCTAAAATGAAAAGCTCATTTCTGGTTAGCTACCGCGGAGGCGGAAGTAAATTCAACGCCAATCTTCGTAATACCTATTTTGGAAAGGTTACTCATATTGAAGGAGGGGGAGCCACCAACTGGTTCTTTGTGCAGGAGCTAGAAGCTAAGGTGGTCACCGATCTAACCCTTAGCTATAGAATAAGCAAAATGTTACGCGCTACCATAGGTGCTAATAATCTCTTTGATGTATACTCCGATAAGTTGATCGCTTCTCAGGGAAGTTATAAGCGCCTCGATGTAGTGGTGACAAGCCCCACCTACGATCAATTCGTTGAAACTCGTACGGCAAAGGAGCGTGGTGTTGTAAATAATAATGCCGTTACTTCTAACAATCAATTTAATTACTCTCGCCGGGTAACACAGATCGGTATGAATGGCCGCTATGTATTTGCCCGTTTGCAAGTTGATTTCTAATTGGACCGGCAGCCAATTCAACTTCAAGATGCATGGGTTCAACTGCGACCGCTGCAGCCCACCGATTTTGAAGTACTGTACCATGTAGCCAGCGATCCGCTTGTCTGGGAGCAGCATCCCAATCCGGATCGCTATAAAAAAGAGGTCTTTAGTGTTTATTTCGAAGGGGCCCTTGCTTCGGGCGGCGCTATGCTTATTTCTGATGTGCAGGGGCAGGTAATCGGCTCCAGTCGGTTCTATGATTGGGAACCCGACCTACGCGAGGTTAAAATTGGTTATACCTTTTTTGCCCGCTCCTGTTGGGGTAAGCCCTATAACCGAAGTGCAAAGACGCTGATGCTGCAGCATGCTTTTTTACAAGGGGTCGAACGGGTGCTCTTTCATGTGGGTATCGATAATATCCGCTCGCGAAAAGCCATGGAGAAGTTAGGGGCTATTATAATCGATGAGGTAACCGTGGCTTATTATGGCGAAGCACCGAGGAGGAATGTAGTGTTTGCGATTAACAGACAATATAGAACTAGTCTCTGTTAGTCGACGGATTTTTTATTTCGGTACTGAAAATAACTTTAGATCATTAATTAATAGTCTGATCTCTTTCATGGCTTGTTCGCCCGGGTCTTGTTTGATGGTAAAGTAGTTTTTATCTTTCTCTTTCCACCAGCTAGAATTTTTAAACGAGAGATACTCGCTATGTCCGATCACATACTCGATCTTGTACAGACTGACAAGTCTTCGTATAAGCCGAGCATTCGCCTCTATTTGTTTTTTTGTAAGTGGGTCTCCGGGTCCTCCTATGTTTTCAATTCCGATCGCGCAATAATTTAGCCCTATGGTATGTCGGGCAAATAAACTATCCTCCATTAGCTGGTAAATACTTCCGTCTCTGTCTATCAGGTAATGCGAAGAGACATTTAAGATACTTTGCTTTTTATTGAATTCTCTGCTATTCTCTATGGTAGGGGAGTTAAAGTACCGATAGATAGATTCAATGGTTCCTCCGTTTGTATAGTGTACCACGATGATCTTTGGGTCGATGGTAGGTCTTGTCTTTTTTATTCCATGTCTCTTCTCTAAATAATCTATACTTAATCTTTCTCTCTCTGAGGAATACGCTAAGAATCGTTTTTTGATCTTGACAGACTCGGCACTATCGGTTTTGATATGGACGTTACTCGATTCGGCAACTAAAGGGCGATCACGTTGATCAAAAAATCCGTAGAGAATAACGAATAGCGTAAGATTTATTATATGACTTTTCCAGTACCCCATGCCTAATCGTTCTTCTTTAAGGCGATCTCATCAAAGATGCCTTTTGGCGCCAGAGGATGTCTGCCACTGATTCCCCACCACCAAATATCGGTACTAAAGGTATTCTCCTCTACGATCAGCCATTTGCTGCCACTCTTTTTGAATATAGCTTCGGCATGGCAGCAGTCGAATGCGTAATAGCTTTCCGGTATCCTGATCTCTTTACCGTCTTTTCTTTGCAGGTCAGCCATGAGCCATGCGTAATTATTACTTACCTTAAAATGTTTTACCACAAATACCACCTCTTGCTTGAGTTGACTAAATAGACTAGCCCTGTATATGTCAAGTATCTTAGTTCTTTCAGCTGCATTCGCAGTCGTTTTTACTTTATAGTCTAAAATGGGTTGCGTATAGGCACTGAAAAAAAATAGTAAAAGAATGGAGGTTGTGATGATGCCAGGCGCTTTCATAGGGTAGGGTTTAATAGGATAGATTTATTGTAATATTTTATAGCAGGGTCATTCTCTTACCAAGTTTTTAGCTGGCTGTATTCAAAGGTCCATTCGGGGGTATATAGTTTTTTGAATGTGGTGGTTCTGTACCAGGGGCTCATGTTGTCGTATGTATTCTTTAGGATCTGGGTCTCTTGCGCCGGCATATAGCTTTGTGCCAATAAGAAAACCTTTTCTCCTTGTTGATTTTCGGCAAGATCCACTACTATAACGGCATGTCCGGGTGACCCCCCTTTTATAAACACATCCCCAATGGCAATATCGGCGAGGGGTTTGGACTGTAGTTCTTTTGCCAATGAAAGCGTTCCTGCATACATAAAAATAAATTCCATGTAATTTCTAAAGTCTTGGTAGGTGTTTGAGGGTTTTGCTGTTTTTTGCCAAACGGTAGTGTTACCATTGACTATCACTCTTTTTCCTTGTATCCATTCTGTATAATCTACTCTAAATCCATTGGTAAGTGTAAACGAAATTTGGTCATAGGCTTTCTTGGCGTACAGATATTCACCTCGTAGTCGCATAATGGCATCTGCACATTGTTGCAGGTCTCTGTTCGAGATATCCATATCCACCACGGCATCATAGACATCGTTTTGCTTAATGGCTCCATTGTAATACCGTACAAGGGATCCTTTTGGTTTTAGTGGCAGATGCCGCAAATAGAAGGCAAAAGAGGCCTTGTCTACCGGCTTTCGGGTATAACCTTCGGGAGGGTTATACCTCGACATGATGGTCATTCCATTTTCTGTCTGACCAAAGACATTCAGCCATAGAAGCGTCGAAAAACCAAGGAGCAAGCGGACCATCATTAGACCTCTTTTATCTAAGCTACTTCATTTATTTTTTAGAAAGGGGGTGGAGGATGGATTTTAACGAAAAACTATAAAATATATGATTATCAATAATTTAAGTAATATAAAGTTTGTCTTAAAGCCATAGTTTCATACCCAAGGGACCCCGGGCAACAACAACAGGGCAGCGGTTCTGTAAGCTGCAATGGAAATGCTTCGTAAATTACAAGAGTACCGTTGAACAGCGACCTATGAATTCTATTTCTTCTTTGCTTGCGTCCTTTCAGTCGATTACGCTGAAAGAAACCATGCTTCATGCCGCCCTATTAAAAAGAAGGGATAGAAAGTATGTGCTTCCTTATGCTTATTTGCCATTACTTTTTTCCGAGCTGCAAAAACACTATAGGATATTAGACATTAACGGTCGCCGAGATTTTGAGTATCAAAACCATTATTTTGATACCAAAGAATTATCCCTTTACCATGCGCATCATAGTGGGGAGTCTCCCCGAATTAAATTTCGAGTGAGAGAGTATATGGATACGCAGCAGAAATATTTTGAGGCCAAGATCAGATCCAATAAGGGAGTTACAAGCAAGGATCGTAGTCTTTTTGAGAATAATGAGGATATCAGTGCACTACTTCAACATTTTTCTGAGCGCTACCTGCCGTCGGACCGATCTGATGCTTTTTCTACCAGCGTTCAAATCAATTATAAACGGGTTACCCTTGTTTCTATTAGCCAGCAAGAAAGGGTCACCATCGATTATGACCTGAAATTTGCCAACGGTTCTCATACCCATTCTCTACCTGATCGTATTATCGTTGAGATCAAGAAAAATCAAAGGGATATTTCTCCGGCCGGTTTGTTTTTAAGAAAGATCGGAGTGCGATCCGGGTCGGTCAGTAAATATTGTATGGGTATTTTTCATCTATATCCTCATGTAAAAAGAAATTTGTTTAAGTATCGACTGCATATTGTCAATAGTCAATTAAAAAAGTATCACCACACACCAGTGCCTCTTTAAAAGAAATACTAACTCTATGGATCTATTTACAAGTTTCAACTCTATTTTTTTTGTTCGTATCGGAATTGACCTATTATTTATGTGGGTGCTTATTCGTGGTATTTATTTTACCCATTATAAGCGAAGCGATCTGTTTTTGACCTTTTTTGCTTTTAACCTTGTCATTTTCCTGATCACGTATATGCTTAACGAAGTTGAAATGACGTTGGGTGCCGCCTTTGGGCTTTTTGCCATCTTTTCTATGCTTCGCTATCGCACCGAGAATATCTCCGCCAAGGACATGACGTATATCTTTATTGTCATTGCGCTGGGTCTGATTATGGCTATTAGTAAGGCCACTTGGATGGAGTTACTCGCACTTGGAACTTTTATTATTCTTCTTACTTTACTTTTTGAGAGTAATCTATTGATCCGACAAGAGATTTCACAAGCAATATACTACGATCGTGTTGATCTGATACAGCCCTCGAGTAGAGAGGCTTTACTGGACGATCTTAGAAATCGTACGGGACTTCCTATCACTAGAATAGAAATTGGCAATATCGATCTGCTGCGTGATACTGTCAAGATCACTATTTTTTATAGCCGTTGATCGTAGCTGAGTAAGGGTTCTATAATGAATTTTGTAAGAGTTATCTTATTATCGATTTATCTATTGGTCGGGAGTATTCCTGCTCTGGCCTATGTTTTGTTACCCTTGCATCGGCTTTCGGCAAAGGGTATTACGCTGTCTGCCATTCCTGGCTTTTATGCTCAGCCACTAATAGTTAAGGCCACCAAGCCACCGGGAATAACGCTTCTTGTTAGTACTTCCGGGAACTTACCGGATCGCACGCAGCCGTTTTCGGGCCCATTAAACCTCACACAAACCACATCGGTTACGATAGGTCTTTATGATGGGAGGACGGTTAGCGATACCTTTTATGCTGGAACTTATTTTATCGATTTTCAATCTGTTTTGCCCGTCACCTCTTTGATTCTTCCACCTGCTTCCCTTTTTGATCCCAGTAAGGGAATTTATGTGGGAGGCCTAGACAATAATGGAGAACGATGGGGAAATAGTTGGGGAAGTGCGGAGCGCGAATCTTTTTTTGAGTACTATGTCGATAAAGGACTTGTTCTGGGACAGGGAGTCGGCTTACGCATCTTTGGTGGCATGACGCGGCAAAATGCAGAAAAATCCTTGCGCGTAATTGCCAGAAAAAAATATGGGAAAGGGAGATTTAAGTATAAGATATTCTCAACGAAAGAAGCGGACGACTTCAATAGTCTTGTTTTGCGCACTAGTGGGAACGATTGGATGAGTACCCGTTTTAAGGATATGATGCTGGCTTCTATTGCCAAAGATATCGGGGTTGATTATTTGGCTTATCAGCCTTCGGTGCTATTTGTAAATGGGCAGTATTGGGGTATTCATAATATTCGAGAGAAAGTGGGTCAGCATTACTTGCAAGAAAATCACGGAGCAGACCCTGTCAAGACCAATCTGTTACAGGGGTTTAATTATCCAGAGCTGGGTAGTGCTACATCCTATCGTGAACTATTTAATTTTATCGAGACGCATGCGGTAAGCATGCCAGGGTATATAGACTCGATCGAAAGACGAATGGATATTGACAATTATTTCAATTACCTGATCTTTCAAATTCATATAAATAATGTCGATTCTAGGGGTAATGTGCGATTTTGGCAATCAAAAAGTTTAGATAATAAATTTCGTTGGATATTTTACGATGGTGATTTAGGTTTTGGTACACCCCAATATGATTATTTAAAAGATCGGCTAAGCCCTGTTGAAACGAAATGGCATAATCCACCATCTACGACCTTTTTGCTACGTACGCTAACAGCACATCCTGCGCTTCGGGCAAAATTCATATCGACCTATTGCTTCTTGTTGTCCACGTGGATTCATGCCGATACGCTCGTTCGTCGAATAGATTATTTTAAGCAGTGGTTAGAGCCTGAGATAGAGCGGCATCTTGTAAGAAAAGAATTTTCTCAGTCTAAGTCATCTTGGTTATCGAAAATTGCGGGTTTACGTCAATTCGCCAGAGCACGTATGGTGTCATCATTTATGCATTTGCGCAATAACTTTAATTTGGGATCGGACTATAGCTTAGTAATTGATAGTCTCGTTAGCCCCTCTATCGGACACCTATCTATTGAGGGAAATCCTATTCCATCTCTGCCTTATTCCGGAAGATTTTTTACCCGCATACCTGTAAGAATTGCTGTTGAAAGGGTGCACGCAGGGTATGAGTTTGCCGGCTGGGAAGGAGGGCCCCAAACGCGCACATGGGACATTGTACATAATGACACTAGCCGATTGGTGATACGACCTTTGTATCGAAAGAGAGCCGTTTCTTTTTTGGCTAAAAAGGTCTCCATTCGATCTATCGGACATGGCAAAAAAAATGCACCCCGATATATCCATTTAGACGGCTCGCGTAGCAGTGCCGATAGTATAACACTGGTAGATCGGTATACAAAATGGCAATTGACTTTTTTACCCAAAAAGTATCCGGTTGTTATTGTAAACGACACCACAGAATTTAGAAGGATGTTTAAGGATCGATCTTTATCATTGATTTCCTGTTCAAGTTTGGCTTTTAAGGGGTTGGATAGTGCGCTTTACTTACTTGATTCTAAGGGCGCATTGATTGATTCGGTCATTCTATTGCCTTGGACTACCGCTACTACTGCGACTCCTTATTGGATACGAGGAAGCGATGATCTCCTTGTTGCGGTCAAGGATCACCCTGGTTTTCAGGTAGGATGGTTGAGTCAAATCATGCGTAGTTCGCCGTATCTTTTTTATATTGGACTTTTAATGATGATGGCACTAATTGTATTTGCGATCGTGAGAAGGCGTCTCCTTTTATCTAAGAAGACTCCATTGGTACTTTTATTGTTTGTAAGCTCATTTTCTGTGCCCGCTCAAATGTTACCGGAGAGACTCACTAAAAAACGCACTGTCGATACCAGTAAATTGCGTGCCAGTAATTTGATCTTTAAGGGAAAGAATGGTTTGGCAGATCAGTTTGCTTTTTTTCGATCTTATTTACCGATTGCGCAGCCGCTAATATGGGTCTCTCCATTTGATTCCTCTTCCATTCTATCAGGAAATTGGCAAGGGGAGTATAGCGTTGAAAGTTTTAAGGAGCTAGAAAGTGACCAAGATAAGCATCGACATATGCTTTTTTGGCAGCCTATGGTCTCTCTTTTTATAAGTGGGGTTAGCAAGGATATCTTTCTTATCGATACGGTTCGTAAGACGTATATGATGCGAATTGAGCATGTAAATGGAATGGAGTCGTGGTACTATCCAATATTAGCACCTAATCTTACCGCAGATATGACTCAACCAGGCGCTTTGCTGGGACGTACGGCAGGGTATTTTTATTGGCAACTACGATTTCGTACCTGCTCGGTATTGCCCTCTGCTTTTTTGATGTCTAATGGGGCAGTAGATGCAAAGGGATTTGTAATAGAAAACAATTGTCCGCCCGGTACACAGCTTATGTTGAGAAAACAGCAGTTCTCTAAAATGATCAATAAGCGAATAGAAGAGTCGATTCCCAATGCCGATTGGCAGAAACTTTTAGACAAACAGTTAAATTAGGAATGGTTATGCGTTTTTGTTGCGTGCTTGTTTTTTTTCTTGTTTCCTCGTTTATGGGCAAAGCCACTGTCTTGACAGATTCAATTCCCTGCGACTCTATCTTGGCTGCCAAGTACAATGACACAAGAGGGAACGGCGATCCATTTTGGAACGGAATTCGTAATGTTCGGGCCGTTCTTCCTGGTTTGTTATATCGAAGTGGGGGCAATAGTCTCTACAATTCTTTATCTCCTCGTAGTAACGAAAATCCAATTACCTTTCAGGGAGTGCTGAACTTATATGAAGCTGGATTTGACAAGGTCTACTATCTATATGCCACTCGGTTTTCTACATTCTATCCAGACTCGGTGCAAGATCTACTCTCGTCGATCGGTATTAGTTATGAGTCAGTCATTCCCAAAAGTGACTCTGCTGCCCAAATTATACTTCGTTCCATCTATGCCTCCATTCAAGAGCCTAATCCCGGGCGAATATTAATGCACTGTTGGAATGGATGGCATATGTCTGGCTTGGCATCAGCTTATGCCCTAATGCAGTTCTGTAATTTTAAGCCTATTGATGCGTTAGCATACTGGGAACGAAATACAGATAATAATTATAAGGGCTACGAAAAGCTAAAAAGGCAAATTCTCGATTTTACACCAGACCCTTCTTTAGTTCTTTTGCCTTCGCAGCGATTAAAGTATTGCCCCTGCGACGGGGAGACACCGCCATCCGAACTGATGATGGAGCGCTAGCTACTGCTGCAATTTTCCTACGCCAGGAAGATTGTGGGCCCAATCGAATTTGATATCACTGCGGTTAGAAAAGTGATCGATAAACGTTTCCAGCAGGTTCAATTCAGCCTGAGTCTTAAAGAGGTAGTCATGTAAAAGGATCACCACATCTTTGTTGGTTTCATTTCTTTTTTCCAACGTTCTTTCAACTTTATTGATAAGGGTGGTCACTTCGTCTATGCTTCTATTGGTCTTACTGTTCCACTCTACATCCCAGCCAATAATCTGCTCGCTATTGTTGGTCGAGTCTAAAAGATCGATCAGTTTTTTGGTCTCTAGATCGGCCAGCGTGGTCTTACCGGGAGTGCGCCAAGTGTTCTTTCCGGGAAGTCTCGTAATAAAAGGATAGTCAGGAAGAAATTTCTTGTTATTCAAAATATCCGTCCAAACGGGGGTTGGATCTTTATAGTAATCATGTATTCTACCCTTAGTTACTGCATGTGTATAGGTGTGGTTATACACCTTAAAGGAGTCGTACTGTAACGTGGTTTTAAAAATGCTATCATATTCTTTTGAATAGTCGATCTGCGATCCAACAATAAAAAAGTTAGCCCGGATCTTTTTTTTCTTTAGTAGTGCTGTTAAGCCGGGAGTCGTTTTATAAGGACCATCATCAAAGGTCAGGTAAATGCGACTGGTTCGATCACTGTCAGATCGTTCGTATTCAATATATCTTTTTGGCTTCTCAATGTTTGCGGGCACAACGATTTCTTCCTCTTTTACGGTCTCACTTTTGCAGTAGCTAAGCGCGAGAACCATCAAAAAAAGAAAAGAAAAAGCTTGTACTGTAATCGGTTTACGGCGTTTCATAGAATCTTATTCTGCCTTTTATAGCAGGGGAACTAACAATTCTTTCACAAATTAAATAAAATAACTAATTGACCCTCTCGTTTTGAAGGTCTATGAAAATAATGATCCTTGCTTTGATTAGTGTGTTTTCCACGCTATTTATTTTTCCTGATAACCGTAAACCTCCTCCTTACATAGCTATAGAAAAGAACCATCCTCTTCTGTGGGAGTCTGCCATAGGAAGAGCTTCGTTTCGTACCAATATTTGTACTGAAAAGGGCATGATAATAATAGGATCGAATGGAGATGCTTTTAGGGATGGTTCCTTTATCGATAATCGGTCTGGTGTGTATTTTATCAGTGCTCACAATGGCCATATTTTACGTGGGCTAGATCAACATAAGTGGGGGGATTTCGATGTCAACGGAACAGTTATTTATAATAATAAAATTTTTTATGGAAATGATAATGAGGAATTTATTTGCAGGGATCTGAGTGGAAACATTGTTTGGAAAAACCTGGCTTCGGGAGATGTGGAAGCCGAACCGGTCTTACTGGATATCAAGGGCATAAAAGCTATTGTCTACGCTACTGAACTCGGAGAAGTTAGGGCTGTAGATGTTGAGACCGGCCGTTCTATTTGGTCTTACTTTACCCCCGAATTCAATGGATGGAAGGAAGGGGATAGTCGAATGGTCTTTAAGGTGAGGGCATTTCTGTCGAGCACCATGTCTTTTTTTACAAAGCCAACGTTGGCCGATGTCAATAAGGATGGAGTGTCAGATCTAGTTTATGCTCCACTGTATAGTGGTATTATTTGCATTAGCGGGAGTACCGGTAATCTTCTATGGACGCTCGACGAGAAGGAAGCGATTCTTAGTAGTTATATAGAGTATAAAAAAGTGGAAAATGGTCATGAGTTTTGGGTAGCATCCAGTAGGTACAATACGGAGAAACAAAATAGTCATTTAACTATCACGCGCGTTAGTGAAAAAGGAAAAGTGCTAGGGGCAATTCCTTTACAGGAGTCACAGGGCTTTACCTTTTCATTGAATTCTCTTTCGCTCGGTAAAGGGCAACATTTGTATGCCACCGATGACTCACTATATTGGATTCAAGACCGGGCACTAAAAAGTAGCATTTATATTGGTGATACATTTCGGATCAAGTATGATTGGTATAACGAGGAACGTACTCAAAATAGGGTCATGTCGTCGCAGTTATTCGGCTCCCATGTTTTTAAGTATAAGGGTCAGGATAGTTGTGTGGTATTATTGAGCCAGCATGACGGGGCATATTTTGATACCGGGTTTATTTCGATCGTTTCGCTACCACAAAAACAAGTAGTAGCCCGCTATGCCTTGCCCAATACCGGAGAGATGCCACCGCAAGTAGGGGATTTTAATAGAGACGGAATAACCGATCTTTTAGTGAACTGTGCTAATAGCAAACTATACTGCTATCAACTCAATTAATATATTTATATGAAACAGCTTAGCGGTATTGGAAAACTGGCTGGTATTCTTTTTTTTCTAAGTGTAATGGGCTTGGTTATTGGTCTACGAAAGTGTAAGACTAGTGATGCCATACCGATTGGTCTTGAGCCGATTCGTTCCGATATGGATATCCCCTTTACTATATACGAGGTCGATGCCTCGACTGATACTACTATTACCACCTCAACCGGTACTTCTCTAACCTTTTTATCGGGGACGCTGGTCACCAAAAGGGGAGAGATAGTAAAGGGAAACGTACAGGTTAAGGTCAGAGAGTTTCATAATGCGAATGCTATTTTGCAAGCCGGAATTCGCATGCGACTGCGAAGCGATCGGAATGCTTTTTTGCAATCATCGGGGATGTTAGAGATAAGAGCGTTTCAGAACGGCGAGGAACTGGCCGTAGGTGCCGGTAAGACTATTAATACCGATTTGGCTGCTTATCGATCTTCGAAAGATCACCAGCTTTACTTTTTACGGGATAATAGCGACTGGGAGACCAGCGACACCTTTATTACGAAAACTAACACGCGAAAGCAGCATCGCCTTAGGGACATACTGCAATTGAAGAAAGCTGCGAATAAAAAGACCCAAGTACAAGATATCGTAATCGAGCTTTATGGTGACGAAGATGAAACTCCGGAATTAGCACCATGGAGAGGGCAAAAGTGGAAGATCTCAAAAGAAAATGTATCTCCGGCTGTACTAGAGGCCATTCGAATCAATTGGGATAGCGTTAAGGTTGTAAAGGTCAATCAGAAGAAACTACGCTATAAATTAGTATTTAAGAAAAGTATGTATAAGTCGGTAGAAAATCCAACTGTCATAAAAGAGTTTATGGTAGATGTAACTCCGGTCAAAGAGGGAATCTCAAAGAAAGATATGGTCTTATCCATGAAAGAGCGTTTCTTGAAAGAAGACACGGTTAAAAAGGAGATAGAGGATGAAATGGTACGACTCAACAAGGAAGCCGATCTATTAAATTCATTTAAGATAAATCGAATGGGTATCTGGAATATCGATAGGGTGTTGAAACTAACGGATTTTACGCCCGTTATGGTAACCTTCGACTTTCAATCGTCATTGAAGAGATCGCAGCGGGTTCGACTATTTTGTTTGTTAACTGATGATAATTCGGTAGTTGATTTTCCAGACTGGCAAAAAGCGGTCATTTATTTATCGGCTGCCCGCTCCATGCAAATTGTGGCTGTGTTGCCTAATGGTAATATTGCCTATGTAAACCATGATCAGATCTTGCAACAGCTTTCTACAGGGGCTACCACTATTCACTTAACCACTAAGAAGCAATCAATTAAGGACTACTTGGGCCGCTTGGCTACTTTATAGTTATTTTTTGCCCCTTTTTAGTAAATTTGCAACTCTCAAAAAGTAAGTACCTATTTGTTGAGTCCTGTAAATTTTTCGCTTATGTGGGGTAAGATCAGTATTACGTTGTTGCTATTAGTGTTTTTTGTTGCCGGAAATGGGCAGCAGGTAAATTCAGCATCCTCTTTGTATCAGCCCGATTGTGAGTGTGAAACAAATTATGTTGTCTCGGATTCCGCTGTAGACCTCTCCGCCAACGACAAGGTCCTAAAAGTCGGGTACCTTATGTCTCAGGTGTCTAAGACTATTGTACAGGGTTCATGTTGGGATTTTGTCAACGAGGTATATAAGCGGGCTGGTGTTAGTGAGTCTAAGAAAACCGTTTTTCGTTCAAAAAAATCCGGCCCTTACGCCCCTTCTAGTTTAGTAAAGCCTGGGGATTGGGTATATCATGTCAATCATCAATTCAATAATATCGAACACAGCGCTATTTTTGTTTGCTGGAAGGACTTTCAAAAAAGGATCGCCATTACGCTTAGCTATGCCGGGATGAATAAAAAAGTTCCGGCTAAATATGGGGAGTATAGTCTTAGAAGTATTTATTCCATCTTTAGACCTAGCTTTTTACTTGTAAAATGAGAAAGTGGCAGTATCTGGTTTTGATCCTCATTGTTACCGGCATCATATTGCTGAGCAATGGGATCACATTATTTTCATCACCGGCCTCTCAACGAGTTCCTGTCAATAACGAATTGCCAAGGGGTAAGGCGGTGGTATCTGACACCGCCGTTACTTTGCGCTTTGTAGCGGTAGGAGACCTCATGCTAGGAACCAATTATCCCTCTCCCTCAAGTTTGCCCAGCGATGTCAACTCTCTATTACAGCCCGCCGAGCAACTTATTAGGAGTGCTGATGTCTCTTTTGGAAATGCGGAGGGATGTTTTTTAAATGCAGGAGGAACACCCAAGGGTACGGGCCCCAATGTTTATAATTTTCGCCAGCCCACGGCGTATGCTGAAGTGCTAAAGACCGCCGGGTTCGATCTTTTAAGTGTCGCTAACAATCATGCTAACGACTTTGGATCGGTCGGTATTGAGTCAACCACGCAGCTTCTGACCAAGCTTGGCTTTACTTTTGCCGGCACTCCAACATATCCATATTCCATTTTTAAGGTAAATGGTATCAGGGTTGGTTTAATTGCGTTCGCACCCAATGCCGGTTGTGTACCGCTTAACGATCTTGCTAAGGCAGTAGAACTTACTCGAAAGACCAAGGAATTATGTGATATTCTTTTTGTGTCTATTCACGCAGGAGCAGAGGGGGCCGGGGCTATACATGTACCTCGACGAAACGAAATTTTCTTTCGAGAAAATAGAGGTAACGTGTATCAGTTTGCCCATGCTGTCATTGATGCGGGAGCTAATATGGTGATAGGTCATGGACCGCATGTTCCGCGGGCCCTCGAATTGTATAAAAAAAGTCTGATCGCATATAGTCTTGGCAATTTTTGCACCTATGCAAAGTTTAATTTGAAGTCTTATTGCGGGTATGCCCCCCTGCTGGAGTTTACTGTTACCAATAAGGGCGAATTTTTATCGGGTCAAGTGCATTCTTTCTTACAACTTGGAGAGGGCGGGCCCGTTGGCGATTCAACCAATTCAGCTGCCATGCTGATAAAGAGGTTATCGGCGGAGGATTTTCCAGAAAGTCCCTTGGTTTTTGATGAGGATGGTCGTTTTAGTGTAAAGAATTGAGGATAGTCATTCTATTAAAGGAAATCGTCTTGCGTTATTAATTTGTATCGTCGGGTAGCGAGTTCAGTAAGTACTCATACAATAACTGCCCGATCTTTCTAAATACCGGTATCCCCAGGTCATAGTAGTTGTAGTGACGATAATCTATGACTTCATTTTCAACTGACATCATTGCGCCGGAGAGAAAAAACTTTAGCCCCGTTACTTGATCGTGAAAAAAGGAGACGTCCGAGATAAAGCCTCCTGCAATGCCCACCTTATTATAGATTCTTAGTTCACCTGCACCTGTTTGCATCGTCTTGGGGTCTAAAAAGAACTTATAATAGGTATCGGGTATTTTTTCGTTTTGGTAGTTCGTGCTTTGTAACTCGCGTGGATAGCTGCCCAAGGCATCGACAAGTTCTTCTTTTATGACTTGATTGATAGTTAATCGATTACTTTTCTCACTATGTTCGCTTTCCATTAATTGTATCATCAATTGGTGGGCATCCCATAGTGATACATAGTTTCCATCTATGTAATTTTTAGGCCCATTTACCAGCCGTCTGTCCGCAGCATATCTTTTGCCGGCCAGATGCGGCCACGTACTGTCATTGTACCAAGGATGCTGGCTACGCTGACAAGGGAGTTCATACTTTAATCTTTTGTCCGGCCCATAAAACTTAATGCCTCCAAACCAGGCCTGTTGCTCTTCTGTGCAAGAAGGGTAGAATCGATTACGTAAGTTGATATGTGTATATCCTAGTTGTCGAATGTGAAAATTGAAAGTGTCCTTCCCTAAAAAATCGAACAAGAGATTATAGCCTGCATTATTGCTTAGGATCATCGTTTCGCGTAGCACCTGTCGAAAAGAAGAGGGTCGGGTTTTATTGATATAATTTGCGGTAGACTGGTTACAAAAGCATGCGGATAACGCTACACTATCATCCGTGGTAATATTGTATATGTCGTAGAGCTTTGACAATTTTTCGGCCGCCACGATGGCAACCGGAAACTTTATAAGACTGGCAGGTAAAAAATAGTATTGATCCTTATTAATATCGGCATGTGTCAGACGTATCTTTCCCGTGTCGTATGAATAAGTTGTCAAGATCAGTTGAAAGTGAAATTTGTCGGCATTTGCCAATATATAATCGACCTTAGCATCTTTACCGCTAAGTATTTCTTTGAGTTTTTCTGAGGTAAGCAGCTCTTGACTATTCAGTCGTATCCCATTGAGTAATATAAATAGAAATATTAAGTTGCGAAGCACTATCATGATGCTAATGAAATCATTCTTTTAAAAAAATTAATTTTATTTTTGTAAAAAAATGACTGGCATCAGGAAGCTACCTGATTTAGAAAAAGCGTCTTACGGTTAAACCAAAGGTAAAGGACGCTGCCTATAGCCAAGAAGCTAATACCTACAAGCACATGGGTAGGTTTACTCTGTACGGTATAGTACATGATCCAAATATTAAAAAAGCAATACAATAGCGGGGTGAGTGGGTATAGGGGTGATTTGACGGGTCTATTTATGGTAGGGGCTTTATATCTCATAATAATAAGTCCCGCCGCCGTCAACGTTGTAAAAATGGTAAGAATAAACCCAATGCTGGTAATAATAAACTCAAAGCTGCTGGTAAAGAGAATGAAGAGGGCAATACCTGACTGCAAAACAAGGGCTCTTAGGGGGACATTGTTTTTTGAGTCTTTTGCAAAAAAAGTGAACGAGTCGTAGTCTTGGGAGATCCTTTTTATTACCCTAGGGCCGACTAGTACCATAGAGCTGATGGTAGAGATCAAGAAAAAGGAGACTAGTCCAGAAACAATGGTGCCTCCAATAGGCCCAAAGAGAAAACTGGCGGCAACATTTGCGACATCCTCTTTGCCTGATAAGTTTTCAGCCGGCGCTGATTTGAGAAACACATAATTAATGAGACTGTACAGTACTATCACCGCCAGCGTTCCGGCAAGAATTGACCGGGGTACGTTTTTAATGGGATCTTTTATATCATCTATCATATAGGCCGATGCATTCCAGCCAGAGTAAGCATACGATACAAAGACAAGCCCCACCCAAAATGCCTGACTTTTTAACTCAGCCAGCAGATCGCCCTTTAACAGGGCCCCCTCTTTTGTTGCTATCGGTAAAAGATCTTTTGTGAGGAAGAGCCCAATGATAATAAAGAGTATCATGGTGACTACTTTTCCAAACGTAAAGTAGACTTGAAATCTAGAGCCCGTAAGGATGCTACGGGCATGTATGAGCGTAATGAGAATAATCAGAGACGCAGAAAGATATACCGGGGGAATCCCGGTGTGGATGATATTTTCAAAATATTCCGCAAAGGCGTGTGCCGCCGCGGCTATGGGAGCGGCAAAGCCAACAATGGCAGAGGTCCAACCTGAGAGAAAACCCGTGTACTCTCCAAAGGAAATTCTTAAAAAGTGGTATTCTCCCCCCGATTTAGGAAAAGTAGAACTAAGCTCGGCGTAGCATAAAGATCCCAACAAAGCTAATACTCCGCCCACCACCCAGATAAGTACGATCGCTCTATAGTCTTGCAGCCCCAACAGCTGGAATCCCAGACTGGTAAACACACCCACCCCGATCATATTGGCTATGACAATAGAAACAGCAGGCAAAAAACCAATTTTCAAATTTTCCATAAGAATAGTTTGTGCAATTCTCCTAGCGATCGTAACAGCGATCGGCTTTATTTTTTTACCGCTACCAGTTGATTTTGTTTTCTACTTCCCCAATGATAACCTAGTGAGAAGTTGATGTTTCCCTTATACAAAACGGGGTCATGGTAGGCGCTGCTAAGGTCCTTTTGAAATAGGCCGGCATCAAAGTCTTTTATGGGGGGCTCATATATTCCAAACAAGCTAGTTTGCCACTCATTTTGCGGAAAGTATCGAAATGGTATTCCCGTATCGTCTTGTACCAAAAATTTCGATTTTGTGAGCAGTAACTCTCTAATGTTGCTAAACGAACCATAATGCATTAGATAAGAGGCCGATTTAACGAAGGAGTTACAATTGGAAGGGACCTTGTTCTTTAAATAATTTAGAAAGGAACCTCTTTTTACAAAGCCATCATCTGAGATATCACAAGAGATATATGTGACTTTTGTTTTTTTGTTGGAACCAGCCACCTTTAAATTTACTTCTACGGCCTCGGGCTTGTCTGTTTCGGTGGCGGGAGTGTAAGGCACCAATGCATTTGCACTATCATTCATCTCTAAAAATCGGTAATCGATAACTTCGTAATTCGCGTTTACCGCAGCCCATAGCATTAATGGGAACATCCCATTAATCAGGGTTCTCTTTTTGGTATCCTCTACCATATTTTTGGTAATAAAGTAGCTCTTGCTATAAATATCCCTGAGAATGGTGTCTATGTCGGATAAATATTCATTTACGTATTGGGCATCTTTAGTAAAAAGATTGGGAATATCTCCCACGTCTTCTCTTGCCACCAGTAAGTATTCACTGGCATTCGGGTATATGGCATTGACGTGTATAAAATCGCCTCCTGAGAAAGGGTAGAATACAAAGCTGGTGGGCGCTGCCTTATTTTGGGAAAGGTTATCTTGATTCCAGGCCGTCATCTTGTCGAGTCGTTCTTCTTTGATCTTGGCTACTTTGCTACTGGTGATACTTACAAATTGCTTAATAAAGGCGGTATCCCAGTTTGTTTGAAGGGATAACGGCACCTCTTTTCCTCCAATTACCCTTGCCAAGTTGTGGGATAGCGTGTCTAGCTCGATCGCTATGTCGGTACTGCCACCTTTTGATTCTTTCCTTGGGTCGGGTGTTGGATTTTGACCACAGCCGATCAGAAAAAGACTTGCTAAAATAAAAATTGCCGTACTGGCTACTGGATTACTTTTCATATTATTTCACTCTTATTTTTTGTCCTGGTTTTAGCACTACATTTTTACTGAAACCGTTTATTTTTCTGAGTTGCATCCAAGTAAGACTATATTTTTTGGCTATACTGGCAATGCTGTCTCCCTTTTTAACGGTGTAATAGACACTTTTTGCTTTGATCCTTTTTTTCTTCGGGGCTGTAGTTTTTGATTTGGTACCCGCCGAGTAAGATCCCTTGGTTACCTTGGCTTCATCCGAATAGTCTTTTACGTTAATGGCATTCTTTGTATCGCCCGGATATCTTGTGCCCGCTATGCTTTGTTTGAGTAATACTAGCTGGTTGGTGTTTAGTTGGTTTGTCTCTTTGTCTATAAAGGTGTAGGGGTCAAAGGAAAAGTCTTTGTAACGGGTCTCAAAATGAAGATGTGGTCCATCTGATCTTCCGGTCGATCCTCCTAAGCCTACAAGCTGTCCGGCCTTTACCATTTCATTGGCGGCTACTTCGATCTTGCTTAAATGACCATATACGGTTTCTAACCCATTAAAGTGTCTCACTATAACACAATTTCCATAGCCTCCCGAATTAAAATCAGCATATCTTACAATACCGTCAAAAGCAGATACTACCGTATCTCCCGTTCGAAGGTGAAAGTCAACGCCTCGGTGCATCCTGCCCCAACGAGGTCCGTAGGGTGAGTTAAGTGCTCCGTACCAGGTTAGCTGAAACTTCTCATTTTTTGTGCTATCCAGAAGGGTCAACACGATCGTATCCTCCAGTTGTGATTTGGAGAAATCTTCGTAAACAAATAATACATCGTTGATCCAGTATTCTTGGAATATTGGATTGTTGTCCAGATGATCTTGTACCAACTGGCTGGCACTATCTGTATCTTCTTTTTGAATGGATTGCCAGCTTTTTCCCAACGTATCTGTGCTATGGTAAGAAGCTTGTGCCCATGAGACAATAAAGAAAAAAGCAGCCGTTAAAAAAAGTCGCATTGCATTAATTTTTTTGTTTCGCCAGCAAATAATTGTTGTACTCCTCTTTAAAGTAATAGTAGCCATCAATGATAAATCCATTTCGGTAGTCGCCCGTTTCGCTGATCTCTAACTCTTTTGCTGCTTTGGGCTGGTACGTATTTATCCAAGCTCTAAAGGCATTGCCCTCTGCTTGTGTTTTAAAAGGAAGATAATGGTAGGCAGAGTCTTTAGTAGCTATTTTACTGTGATAAAGACTATCATTATAGCCAACAAAGACCTTACAATTCTGGGGGACCCACCAGCGTAAAAATTTCGAGCCAAAATCTGAAACTCGCAGACATCCAATACTGTTGGCCGTACCGAGCATTCCTCTGGCTAGTTCTCTTAGTGCCACCTCATGAATTCCATTGGAGCGCATAGCGTTGGGGTATGACTCGTCTGGTGTTAAAAGCAAAAAATTGGGTAATTCGGCTTTTCCTTGATAGAATGTTATTCTATTGTTTCCGCCTCCCAGTTCCACATCCCTTGCAATATCTTCCGCCTCATATTTTCTGGAGGTCTCCCAATTCTTACTGGTTATTCTGTATAGCCCTGCGTAGTACTTTCTTCTTGCTTTGATGGGCAGGTATTCGAAATAGTATTTTCTTTTAACACTGTCTGCGCCAATTCTAAACCCTATGTCCTGGCGTTTTGCAGAGGTGGCAAATCGTCCCACCATTTTGATGGTATCCTTGCATGCCTCGCACATTACGATAGTTTGTCCGGCCGAGTAAACATTACTGTGTTCGATGGAATATTCCCTTTTGATGGGGATCATCTTGTAAGCCCATACTTTCTCTAAAAAGTTAGTGTACATAGCCGCCTTTTCGGCGCCTAGTGTGGCAACAAGGTTTGATCTAAGTTGGTTATAGGCCTCGGTTCCGGGTATGGCTTCGTCCATTTCTTTTATCAACGATGCATTTAAGCCGGCGAACTCCTTAAGGTCTGGCAGCGTAGGATACAACTCTCGTGCCCCTTTATTTTGATAGTTGGGTAAAAGCGCATTAAAATCGGCTACTAAAAATCTGTTTTTATAAGGGTGACCTTCGGATAGTGAGTCATTGAGCAGGTCTCGGTAGTCGAATCCGATCCTTGTGCCTTTTTGCCATAAGTTGCTGTCTTTGACAAGTGGTAGGTAGCAGGGGTTGTTCAGATAGATCTCCCAAAGCTGCTCTTTGGACATTGAGTCTAGCGATCTTACCGCAGTCTGATCATGGGAAGCCGTTGTCTTATCGACCTCTTTAGGATCAGACTTGACTTTGTTATTACAGCCTTGAGTTAAAAGCCCCGTCAGTAAAAAAAGAAATAGTCTACGCATAAATCGGGCAGCATACATTTAGTACGCCGGCAAACAGGATAAGTTTATGTTTTCGCTCAATGTGAGAATCCGTGTAATATAGTGCAGATACCTGAGGAAAAGTAAAAATTGGGGAGAAAGCCGGGTGGGGGTAATTGAATGAGAAGGGATTGCAATAGTATAATTTTTTGTAAGAGTTTTTAACTAACCAGACGTACGAATTTCATTTATTTTTCAAACTTGTGGAATTTGTCTCTTTTCCTTTGGCGCAGTGTTATCACTGCTGATCAAAGCCATCATAGTAGATGCTATTTTTACCTATATTGCTTACTTAATATGACTATACGATATTTAAAACTGATACTAATGCTGGTATACCCTTTTTGGGTATCTGCTCAAACTAGTGCCAATGACCCTGTAGATGTGCTGGGATGGTATGGAGCCAGCGTAACCTTTGACCTTAAGAAAAAATGGGAGGCCGGTATAGATTATCAGGCCCGTTTTCAAAATAATCTTAGCTCCTATAAAGGCTCATATATTAGTTTCTCCGCTCTAAAGATGGTCCATAAAAGAATTGGTATTCAAGGGGAGTATCGACTAGGTTTGGTGACGGGGGAGTCTACTTTTCATCGTTTTTCTGTTGGGGCCGTGTATGAGCCAAAAGTCCCTATCGTAGATCTTGGATTTCGCTTACTATTACTCAATAATATACAGGATTTTGTTGATCCGGCAGAAGTGAGCAACAGCGATTTGTTTTGGAGAGCCCGCGTTAAGTTAGGAATGCCACTCAGCAAAAAGTGGACGGGTTACCTGGCCTTTGAGCCAGTCATGAAATTTGGTGGAAATAGTTTTATTGATAATCTGCGTAATACCATTGGCGTCAAACATAAGCTCTCAAAAAATACCCGACTTGATATCTACTATATGTATCGTCCGGATTATGCTAAAGCCAAATACAACCGTATATTTCATGTTATGGGTATGAACCTTGACTTTAGAATGGCTTCTCAAAAAAAGAAGAAGTGATAGAAGGAACCCTTTATTAGGAATGACTTAATTTGTTACAAGGTTGTAGACATACATTAGATCAGCATAGTCTACATAGAGCTGTGAGTGATAATATTCACTTTTTACAAATCGTTGTCGTATGTTACATCTAAGACCATTTCTATCTACCACCAACAGTCGAAATACCTCGACATCGTCTTGGTCGTATTCTTTTGGGTAGATCTTTACTACATCAAATTCTTGTGTCTCTTTCGAATAGATGGTGAATTTATTTTTTTCTAGGTTTATGACAGTCAGAATATCGCAATCTTTCCATTCGGTCCAATCCGTCCAACTTCCATAGTCATTTTTTGATTTGAAAACGATTTGCTTGGCTTTGTACTTATAAACTTGGCTGTATCCGCTTGAAACAAGAAATAAAGAAAATAGACTAAGTAGAAGTATTTTTATTACCGGTAATTTCATGATCCTCTATTTTTTCAGCCTTAAATTACAGATATTAAGAGAAATCAATAAGGTCCCTGCATTATTTATAGTAAATATCTGCCGCCAATATCGGTACATTGTAGAGGGAGTGTATGTAATTATATGTAATTCAATATTTTATAAAATACGCAGTCATAATGGAATAAGTTAGTTTCTGGTTTTCAGGAAATTAAGGGATTGACTTCTTCTGATATTTTGCCGGGAGTTCAATGACTTATTTCGCTTTTATCGGTATCCAAATTTCTTCTTCTGATAGTGGATCGTTGTTTTTATATTTTTCTCCCATTATTTCAAGGTGGGGTCGTTGATCTATATCGAATCCTGCATTAGGCAGCCATTTGGTAAAAATATTTTGGTAGAATTCGGCAATGCCAGTAGCTGATCCCTTATACAAAAAAACAGCATATAGGCCACCAGGCAAAGTAGTCGTTTCCATGTCGGGAGATACTTGATCAAAGTTGGCTACTTCTACTGCAGCCCATTTTTCGAATGTATTGGTAGGGCTAAAGTTTGTAAAATGTGTGGAGGAATAAATAGTAAGAGCAACCAGATCATTGTTCAAGTTATTCGTTATCTCTTTTCTTATGGGCATAAAAGAGCTCCAAAGTGCAGCGATTCTATAGTCAGCATAACTCATCATCATTCGTTTCCCAACTAATTTCTTTTCATTAATGTTTTCTATTCTTACTCTCATTTTCTTCTGTGTTTTTAAAAAGTAGCTACAATATACAAGTGGTATATTTGAAGTTCAGTTCTTCGTAGGAAGTTCAGTGGTTAAAATCCCTGCCTGCGTATAGCTGAAAAACGTTGGTGGCAATAGTACAAAAAAGACACAACCTTAACTCATCAAAACAAAAATTATGTGGGGAAAAATTGGAATATCACTGATTATAAGTATTGTTGTTTACTTAATAATATGTTTGGTTCTTATTTATTGGCCAATCAATATTGCGAAAAATGTTAAAAACTATGATTACACTTCAATCAAGAAAAACTCAAATCAATATTTGGGGAAAGAACAATGGATTAAAACAAAAGACAATTACGAGATTTTCAGTAGAGTTTATGATAGTGACAATAAAAACGTAATAATTTTAATTCATGGTTCTGGGTCAGAAAGTAGATATTTGGCGAATTTAGCAGATTCAATTGCCAAAGCAAATATTGCTACTGTCTTAACGCCTGACATGAGAGGACACGGAAGAAATAAAGGAAAAAGAGGAGATATTGATTTCATAGGACAACTTGAAAATGACATTGAAGATTTGATTCAATTCAGTAAAAAAAGTCTCGGAGCTAAAAAAATAATATTAGCAGGACATTCTTCTGGTGGGGGCTTTGTTTTGAGATTTATTGGAAATCCAAAAAACACTAAGGTAGATAGGGCAATTCTACTCGCACCCTATCTCGGACATGATGCACCTACCGTCAAACCAAATAGTGGAGGATGGGTTAAAGTAGCCATGAAAAGAATTATAGGATTGTCAATGTTAAATAACATAGGCATTGAGACATTAAATAGCTTACCAGTTTTATTTTTTAATCGCCCAGAAAATATAAACGATAAACTACAAGTTCCTTTCTATTCGTTCAATATGACAATAAATTTTAATCCAAAAAATCATACAAACGAAATAAAAAATATTAATATTCCTTGTTTAGTTTTGGTTGGTAAACAAGACGAGAGTTTTTATCCTGAGGAATTTCCAATTGCATTTAACACAGCAAAAAAACATGTTCGTTTAGAAATATTAGATAGTGTAAAACATTTAGACATTGTTAAGAGCCATAAAACATTTGAAGTAATTAAAGAATGGAATAAGGATTAGGCAACCGAAAAAAACTACTGCCACCAACATCGGCTTGGCAAAAGCAGGGCTTAGGTGCTAAGGATTTCAAATTCCCTCTGACTATAATATTCTCATAGGCAAATGAAAG
>JBJTWT010000021.1:0-15333 GCA_046081865.1 Sphingomonadales bacterium | reverse complement strand
GGCAAATCTTAATGCGTACGCCAGACTTTCTCAAAGCTATGTTTGAATACTTAGTAGAGAGAAGAGCTACTATGAATGATCAGATTCAGGTCACGCAGTTGATCGAAAATGGAATTCAAAAGAAAGAGATCTTACCCATCGACAGCGCTACCGCCGTACTGATCATGCTCCATGCCATTGGGGGAATCGAAAGTTGGCACCGAAGTAAAAAAAGGATCAGCGCCCGCGAACTTGAAGACAATATGCTGACCATCCTGGTAGGCGGACTTCGAAAAAACCACTAGAAAATGTCGCTTCATTTTCATCCCCTTACCATCAAAGAGATTAGGCAAGAGACGTCCGACTGCGTATCTCTACTCTTTGAAGTACCCGAGTCATTGCAATCTGTTTTTCAGTTTTTGCCCGGACAAAACCTTACACTTAAGACGACCATTAACGAAACAGAAGTTAGACGCAGCTACTCTATTTGCAGTGCCCCGCAAGAGGGAGTACTGCGCGTTGCTATAAAAAAAGTAGAAGGCGGTCTATTCTCTGGATATGCCAACGAGAGACTACGGGTTGGGGATACAATCGATGTGATGCCTCCCACCGGTAAATTTAATACACCACTTAGTGCAACGCAAACCAAACGATACCTGATGATCGCAGCCGGTAGCGGTATCACCCCGATTGTCTCTTTGGTCAAATCTATCTTGTACACCGAGCCTGCCAGCACCGTTACGCTGATCTATGGTAACCGCAGCCGTGCGAGCATTATTTTTTTTGAAGAGATCGAGCAACTGAAGAACAAGTATATGCAACGATTGAATGTGTTGCATGTACTTAGTAGAGAAAAAACCGATAGCCCTTTACAAATGGGTCGCATTGATACGCAAAAGCTGACCCTGCTGGACCGTCTCAACGATTTTAAGGATAGGGATGAGTGTTTTATTTGTGGACCGGAAGAGATGATCTTGAGCAGCAAGGACTTTTTAGAAAAATGTGGATGCCCCCCCAAAAAGATACACTTGGAACTCTTTACCAGTAGCAAAATAACCACACGATCAAAAAGTAGCCAACCGAATACTACCTTAAAAAAGAGGAGTAGCCAGGTTGTTATCAAACTTGATGGTAGAGAGGTGAGTATCGATGTTTCCCTGCAAGAGGATGTAACCATTCTGGATGCGGCCCTTGCACAAGGTGCCGACCTTCCCTTTGCCTGCAAAGGAGGTATGTGCTGTACTTGTAAGGCCAAACTAATCAGTGGCGAAGTGATGATGGACGTTCACTGGGGGCTTGAGGAAGAAGAAGTTGAACAGGGCTTTATCCTTACTTGCCAGAGCTATCCCAAGACCGAAAAACTGATCGTGGACTTCGATCACAAATAAGGCAACCTTTGGCCCTAACAGTTGTTAGTTTTTAATAAATTTGCACTTTATCTTAGCTTATATGGAACCGTATAACCTGGAACAACTTTTTCAAAATAAGATCGATCAAGAGATCAAGATCGAGCCACGAGACTGGATGCCGGATGCCTACCGCAAAACAAATTTGCGACAGATCAGTCAGCATGCGCACAGCGAGATCGTGGGGATGCTTCCGGAGGGAAATTGGATCTCGAGAGCTCCTTCGCTAAAACGAAAAGCGATCTTGCTGGCCAAGGTGCAAGATGAGGCCGGTCATGGGCTATATCTATATGCCGCTGCTGAAACCCTGGGCCAGTCTCGTGAGCAGATGATCGAGGATCTTCATAGTGGTCGTGCCAAGTACTCGTCGATATTCAATTACCCCACGCTCACGTGGGCCGATATGGGCGCCATAGGATGGCTGGTAGATGGTGCTGCCATTATGAATCAGGTGATGTTGACCCGTACTTCTTTCGGCCCTTATGCCAGAGCCATGGTGCGTATCTGTAAAGAGGAAAGTTTTCACCAGCGTCAGGGTTTTGAGATCTTACTCGTATTATCAAAAGGTACCGAAACACAAAAAGCCATGTGCCAGGATGCGATCAACCGGTGGTGGTGGCCCGCGCTGATGATGTTTGGGCCTCGCGACACGGAGAGCACCAACAGCGATATGAGTATGAAATGGAAGATCAAGCGCAAAAGCAATGATGAGCTTCGTCAGCAATTCGTAGATATGATCGCCGAGCAGGTCAAATTGCTCAACATGACCTTGCCCGATGATCAACTTTGCTGGAACGAAAATAAAAAGCATTATGACTTTGGCCAGATCAATTGGGATGAGTTCTGGCAAGTTGTAAAAGGGAACGGACCCTGCAACAAAGAGCGATTGGCCGCCCGAAAGAAAGCCTGGGAAGAAGGTCGCTGGGTACGCGAGGCCGCCTCTGCTTATGCTGCCAAGCAAAAACAAAAACAACAAGCAGCCTGATAAACACTCCTTATGCAACTGATCAGAAAATTATATTACGGCGATATTCCCGACGATGCGAGCGGTGCTGCCAAGGTAGCCCCCTCACAACCCGCCTCTGACTGGCCCCTGTGGGAGGTCTTTATCAGAAGCAAACAAGGACTGGAGCACAAACATGTGGGCAGTCTGCATGCAGCCGATGCCACCATGGCCATTGAAAATGCCAGAGATGTGTACACAAGACGGAGTGAAGGCATCAGTATATGGGTGGTAGAAAGCCATCATATCAAAACATCGGCTCCCGAGGCCTCGGCCGAACTATACGAACCCGCACAAGACAAGATCTACCGTCATCCCACTTTCTATGATCTGCCCGACGAGATCAAACACATGTAAACAATATGACGAACGCTTCTCTTGTTGACCTTACCCTCCACTTGGCTGATAGCACCCTTGTATTAGGTCAGCAAAACGGCGACTGGTGTGGCCACGGACCTGTACTGGAACAAGATATCGCTATCACCAACATTACCCTCGATCTAATAGGACAAGCACGCAGCTTTTATCAATATGCAGCACACCTAATCGGTAATGGATGTACCGAAGATCAATTGGCCTATTGGAGAAATGAGCGGGAATTTAAGAACTTACTGCTCTGCGAAAGACCTAACGGCGATTGGGCTCAAACCATTTTGCGACAAACTTTTTTTAGCTACTATCAACGCGAACTTTTTACTCAATTACCCAACGAACCCGATAAAACGCTTTCTGCCATAGCCGAGAAATCACTAAAAGAAGTTCGCTACCATTGCCGTTGGAGCGGTGAGTGGGTATGCCGACTAGCAGATGGCACCAGCGAAAGTCGCGACAGACTACTGAGCGCGCTGGAGAACCTGTGGCCTTACGTGGGAGAACTTTTTGTGGCGGCCCCTTACGAGACAGCCATGAACATTGATAGTAGTAGCATAAAGAACAACTGGACAGCGGCTATAAATGCTCTTTTTACAGAGGCCACTTTGCCCGCGTCCTCTCTCGCATCTACGTTTATGCATACAGGAGGAAAGACCGGACAACATACCGAAGCACTTGGTTACTTATTGGCCGAGTTGCAGTATGTGCAACGCTCTTATCCCGGGGCCGAATGGTAATCGCCGTCAAATTCGCATAGCACCCACCAAAAATTGTTACATGAAAGCAGTTGACACGAACGATCAGGAGTTATTGGATTGTTATTCACTGCTGGCCACTATCCATGACCCCGAGATACCCGTCCTTTCTATTGTAGATCTGGGTATTGTAAGGGATGTTGAACTGGTGCGTTCACTGACAAACAATGGGCACGTACGAATCACCATTACGGCCACCTACACCGGCTGCCCTGCCATGGATACCATCGCCATGCTCATTAAAATGGAGTTTCTAAAAAAAGGATATCAAAATACGGAGATCGTATCGACCCTATCGCCGGCCTGGACTACCGACTGGATGAGCGATGAGGGAAAGAAAAAACTAAAACAATATGGTATTGCCCCCCCCGATAAACGATTTGAAATTCCCGCAGACGGAATTATCTGCCCGCAGTGTGGCAGCATTAATACCCGCTTACTGAGTGAATTTGGAAGTACCGCTTGTAAGTCGCTCCTGCAATGTAATGCCTGTTTAGAACCCTTCGATTATTTTAAATGTCATTAGCCGGTTTCTATACCTACCTTTATCTTAAATCCATTTACATGTCCTCGATTGTCGTTGAAATCAAAGAGCAGGTTGCATTGCTGATGCTCAACCGCCCCACAAAATTCAATGCCTTTAACCGCGACATGGCCCTGCAATTGCAACAAGAGTTAGACCGCTGCCAGGGTAGCCATATCAGAGCCGTGATCATAACCGGTAGCGGAAAGGCATTTTGTGCCGGACAAGATCTGGGCGAAGTGGTAGACCCTGAGGGGCCAGGTATGGCACGCATTTTAAAAGAACACTATAATCCTATTGTAACCCGCATTCGTCACTTAAACAAACCAGTGATCGCAGCAGTGAATGGCGTGGCGGCGGGGGCGGGGGCTAACCTGGCCCTGTGCGCCGATATTACCATAGCAGGCGAATCGGCCAGTTTTATGCAAGCTTTTTCTAAGATCGGGTTAGTTCCCGATACGGGTGGCTCTTACTTCTTGCCCAGACTCGTTGGCCTTCAACGCGCAGCGGCACTAATGATGACGGGAGAAAAAGTAACTGCCACAGAAGCGGCGTCGATGGGGATGATCTGGAAAGCCGTTCCGGATGATGCCTTGCTACCCCAGGCAGAAAAGTTAGGTCACCAACTGGCAAACATGCCCACCACTGCGATGGGTCTAATTAAGCAACAATTGAAAGCCAGCTTCGAGAGCACATTAGAGGAACAGCTACGTATCGAAGACCAATTGCAGCAAAGAGCGGCTGCCACTGCTGATTTTCGAGAGGGGGTACAAGCTTTTTTAGAAAAAAGAAATCCACGATTTACAGGAGAGTAACCTTTTAAAAAAATCTTATGTCATCTACGGCCGATCAACTTGCCAACAGAGTGGTAACGCATATGATGCAAGAGGACCAATTTTCGCAATGGCTGGGTATTACCATACTCGAGGTAAAAGAGGGATATAGTCGTATTGAAATGACGATTCGACCAGAGATGGTCAATGGGTTTGGGATTGTACATGGTGGGGTCAGCTTCTCACTAGCCGATAGTGCTTTTGCCTTTGCCTGCAATAATAGAAACCAGTTATCGGTGGCATTGGATACCTCTATCAATTTTACGCACCCCGTACAGGTGGGCGATCGGCTAACAGCAGAGGCCATTGAACGGCACCACGGAAAAAGTACGGGGCTGTATCAGATCAGCATCCACAATCAAAAACAAAAATTGGTGGCCCAGTTCAAAGGGCTTTGTTACCGCACCGATAAAAAATTGATCAGCGAATAACCTTGCCTATGTTTTACCAGATCAATGGCATAAAACCAGTGGTAGATACCAGCAGTTTTGTTCACCCGCAAGCCATCGTGATCGGACAAGTGATCATTGGAAAGAATTGTTATATCGGACCCGGTGCTGTACTACGGGGCGATTGGGGAGCGATTGAGATCGAAGAGGGATGTAACGTACAAGAAAATTGTATCATCCATATGTTTCCGGGACTAACGGTAAAGCTGCTGGCGGGAGCGCATATTGGGCATGGGGCCGTAATTCATGGTGCTGTCATTGGGCGTAATTGCTTGGTGGGTATTAACAGCGTGATCATGGACCATGTAGTGCTAGGAGATGAGTCGATCCTAGGGGCACTGACCATGGTGAAAGAAGGAGAACAGATAGCCCCGAGAAGTCTGGTGGTAGGCAATCCGGGAAAAGTAATTCGCTCGGTAACCGAAGAGATGTTACGCTGGAAGACAGAGGGCACTACCCTATATCAGTCCTTACCAAAGCAATGCTTTGATGAACTCAAAAAATGTAACCCGCTTCGTAAACCACGCCCACAGCAACCTCTCAGAAAGCCTGCCTACTTAAGTTGGAAAAAGAAGAAGGGTTCTTGAGCCATGCTGCTCAAAAAAAGATCACTTAGGCAATAACCTATTCAATGTATTTTGCAAGTCATCGCCTCGCAGTGATTCGGCAATGATCTTTCCCTGTGGATCGATCAGCACATTGTAGGGAATACCGGAAATTTTATAGAGCGATACGACAGGGCTATCCCAAAATTTAAGGTCACTGACCTGTGTCCAGGTTAACCCATCTTTCATTACGGCATTCATCCAGTCGTTTTTGGCACCCGGTTGATCGAGGGAGACACCGAGCACGGTAAAGTTTCTATTCTTAAACTGCTGATAGGCCTTGACCACTACAGGATTTTCCATGCGACAAGGTTTGCACCAGCTGGCCCAAAAATCGACCAGTACATATTTTCCTCTAAACGAACTGAGACTGATCGATTTTCCGTTGGGATCAGGAAGACTAAATTCCGGAGCTGTTTGACCCGTCAATCCTTTGCTGGCCTGCTGTTGTTGGCGGATCATCGCGTCAACGGCAGTAATTCCCTGATGGGAGGGGAAACGAGCGGAAAGTGAGCTTACCAGATCGGACACTTCGGTAATATCGAGCCCTTTTAATCCAAAGGCAGGGTTACCCGCCGTATTTTGATAATATCCCAATATCATCATGGTTAGCGCAGGGCTCTGGCTACTGGCCATGGTAGTTTTAGAAAATTTGTATAGAGCCTCCGCTTGTTGCGCCAGTGTTGCTTGCAGAGATCGCAACAGACTGTCTTGCGTTGCCGTGCGAACACCTGCTTGTGCCGCAATGCTATCGATAGACTTTCGCAATAGAAACGCCTGCTGCAAATCGGTATTGAACTTTAGCATGTATTGCTGCAAGGCCTTACTGGCCGCAGAGCCATTTACTTCGTAGCGGTCCGGGAGCTGATTATTGGCGGGCGTAAAGAAGATGTTCAATTCTATTTTCGATGCATCGTTGATGATCGATGCTGCAGGATAGGTCTGGCTGCCAACTCGAATATTATACATCTGCTCTTCGGTAGCGGCCGTCCGTAATTCATAACTGCCATCTTTACCCATAATGGCCGAGTCGACTACCGATCGCTGCATGGTGGCCATGGGTACTTCTTCGAGGTACAAAGTTTGACCCGCTATTCCCTTGATGGATCCCTGTACCGAAAAAGTCTTGTCATTGTTTTTTTGCCCGCAAGAAAAAAAACTCACAACGGTCAGCGATATAAGTAGAAATCTTTTCATGCGCATAATTTTAAAGAAGTGCTCGTACGGACTGTATCACCTCGACGAGTCGGGTGGCATCCTGGCCACCGGCCGTAGCCAATGTTCTTTGACCTCCACCGCCGCCTTTTATAAGAGGAGCTACCGTGTTTTTGATAATGGCATTGGCATCCAACGAAGTTGTCTTTGTCAACGCTTCCGAAATGCTAACGGCCACAAAGGGTTTTTCTTCGATCAGCGCAGTTAGTACAATAACTTGATTATCGGCTTTGCCGCGTAGTTCCAAACAGCATTTCTTTAAAGCATCGGGCTGCGAAACCACTACTTGCTCTCCAATAAATTCAATAGGGCCTATGGTACGAACACGACCTAATAAGCTGTCGCGAAGTGCCGACAATTCCTTTTGCTCGAACTGCTCGAGCTTTTGTCGCAAGACCGCTTGTTCTTGTTGTAATAGCTCCAATGACTTTACGAGATCTTTTGGATTTTTAAGTAACTCCCGCAACGATTGTAACGTAACGTCCGTAGCCCTGATATGATCGAGCGCGTGTTGACCACAAACTGCCTCTACCCGACGCACCCCTGCGGCTACCGCCGACTCGCTGAGCAAGTAGAACAACCCCAACGATCCGGTGGCTCCCACATGCGTTCCGCCGCATAACTCGACCGAATAGGAGGGATCGGTTATGACCACTCTTACGGTATCGCCATACTTTTCTCCGAACAAAGCCATGGCACCCAGCTGCAGGGCTTCTTCTTTGGCCATTGTCTTTATGACCACGGGAATATTTTCTCTTATCTTTTCGTTGACGATGGTCTCGATCTGCTCTAGTTCTTGGGAGGTAACTTTGGCAAAATGAGAGAAGTCGAAACGGAGATGACCGGACGCTACCAAGGATCCTTTTTGTACCACATGCGTGCCAAGCACTTTTCTGAGAGCCGCATGTAAAAGATGGGTAGCGGTATGATGCGCGGCTGTCTGAGTACGCAAGACACTATTGACAGATGCCGTGACGGTCTCGGTAACCACTGCCGGCATCTCTTGCGTAAAGTGAACAATAAGATCATTATCCTTCTTGGTATCGGTTACTGCAATGACCTTATCTCCAACGTGCAACCATCCGGTATCTCCCACTTGACCGCCACTCTCGGCATAAAATGGGGTTTTGCTTAATACCCATTGATATCCCTCTTTCCCTTTGGCGGTTACCTTTCTGTATTTGAGCACACGCGCTTGGGTCTCGAGTTGTTCATACCCTACAAATTGATTAGCGCCTTCTTGCATGACGATCCAGTCACCCGCATCCACGGCAGTGGCTGCACGACTTCTTTCTTTTTGCTGCTTCATCTCTACCTCAAATCCCTTCTCATCTACTCGAAGTCCTTGTTCGGACGCGATCAGGCGGGTTAGGTCAATCGGAAATCCGTACGTATCGTACAATTCAAAGGCAGCCGCCCCCGCGATCATCCCTTGATTGGCATCGTGAATAATATCCTCGATACGACGAAGTCCTTTTTCGAGCGTACGCAAAAAAGTTTCTTCCTCTTCTCGAACGACACGAGACACAAACTCATTTTGTTGATGCAATTCAGGAAACACTTCCTGAAACTGCTCGGCCAACACAGGTATCAACTGTGCAAGAAGTGGTTGACGATAATTCAAATAAGAGTAATAATACCGCACGGCGCGTCGCAAGATACGTCTGATCACATACCCCGCACCGGTATTAGAGGGAAGTTGTCCATCGGCGATCGTAAACCCAATGGCGCGCAGATGATCGGCCATTACCCGAAAGGCTACAGCGGTCTTGGTATCGGAGCCATCGTAGCGAATACCGCAAATTTTTTCGGTGGCAGCGATCGTGCCACTAAAGATATCCGTATCGTAGTTAGAGGTTTTACCCTGAAGCACCCGGACTAGTCTTTCCAATCCCATTCCCGTATCGACATGCGTGGAGGGTAACGGCTCTAAACTACCATCCTTTTTTCTGTTAAATTGAATAAAGACATTATTCCAGATCTCAATGACCTGTGGATGATCTTTATTGACCAGTGTTTGCCCGGGTATTTTTTTTCTCTCTTCGTCGGAACGACAATCAATATGAATCTCGCTACAGGGACCACAGGGTCCGGTATCGCCCATCTCCCAGAAATTATCTTTCTTGTTGCCGAATACAATGTGATTGTCGGGTAAGAGTGTCTTCCACTTGGAAAGGGCTATGGTAGAAGGGGGAATGTTCTCTTTGACATCGCCTTCGAAGACGGTGGCATATAAACGGTCTTTGGGAATCTGATAAACCTCGGTAAGAAGCTGCCAGCTCCATTCAATGGCCTCATTCTTGAAATAATCGCCAAAGCTCCAGTTTCCAAGCATCTCGAACATGGTATGATGGTAGGTGTCTACCCCCACTTCTTCGAGATCATTATGCTTTCCACTAACGCGCAGACACTTTTGCGTATCGACCGCCCGCGAATACGGCGCCTTTTTATTGGCTAAGAAATAATCCTTGAATTGATTCATCCCCGCGTTGGTAAACATCAGGGTGGGGTCATTTTTGACCACAATGGGCGCAGAGGGCACAATGGTATGCCCTTTAGAGGCAAAGAAATCAAGAAAGGCCTTGCGTATTTCGAACGAGGTCATCATGGGGGGTAAATGCTATATTTGTCGCTGCCGCAACGCTGGCAAAGGTAAGGCAATTTAAACGCCGCTGCGCCTTGGCATGAAGAAGGTAAAGTACTTTTATAACACCAACACACTTCGCTATGAGCGAGTGGAAACCCCTTTGCGGGTTAAGTTGTTGCGTGTGTTTGGTTTTATTGCCTCAGCCCTGGTAACGGCTGCACTGATCGCTTATCTGGCCTTTCAGTTCATTGGTTCTCCAAAAGAAAAAATGCTCGAGCTCCAAAACCGAGAAATCCTTGAGAACTATATGACACTGGCCGAGCAGGTACAGCGTATGGAGCAACAAATGAGAGAGCTCGAAAAAAGGGATAACGAAGTGTATCGCGCTATTTTTGAAGCGACCCCCATTCCGGATAGCGCCCGAGCCCAAGAGATGGCTACTCAACTCGAATTGGCCAAGGTAGAAAAACTCGGAAGTCGCGAATTAGTGGCATCCGTAACCAAGACCATTCAAGCACTTCTAACCCGTATCAAGGCACAGCAGTCCTCTTACCAAGAGGTGGCATTACTGGTAAAAGACAAAGAAAAATTATTGGCACATACACCCGCCATTCAACCCGTAAGCAATAAAAATCTAAACAGGATCGCCTCGGGTTTTGGATATCGTATCGATCCCATCTACAAAACGACCCGACTTCACGCAGGGTTAGATTTTGCGGCGCCCCAAGGCAGTCCCATTTATGCCACTGCCAACGGAAGAGTAGAAACGGCCGGCAATGCCGGAAATGGATTTGGAAACCATGTGGTCATCAATCACGATTATGGCTACAAAACGCTTTACGGACACATGGTAAGGGTCAAGGCCAGGGTGGGCCAAACCGTTATTCGCGGCGAAGTGATTGGATGGGTAGGCAGCACGGGCAAATCGACGGGTCCGCATTGCCACTACGAGGTAATCAAAAATGGACAGCCCATCGATCCAATTTATTTCTTCTACAACGACTTGACCCCTGCACAATTTGATCGTATTCTCAAACAAGCCGCTGCCTCCAATCAGAGTTTCGACTAAGAAACCGCTAGTTTTCCACAACACATACAAGACATGGCAATAGAGAGTCCCTTTATTATCTTTACTATTAAGTATGGCCAAAAAACCGCTAACCCAGATTCAACTGGATTTTGACACTCCGCCCCCGGTAATGGTGGCCAACTCCATTAGTGTCGAGCTTCCGGAGTCGATCCCTGTAGCACCATCCTCTGCCGAAGAGGCCCCTGTCGCTACCCCTGGCGTAACAGAAGAACCCCTGGTAGGCATAAGAAGAATAAAACTAAAAGAGAACCCTGCTGCCACCCCGGGCAAAAGAGGAAGACGTTCATTAAAGGATATTGCGAGCCGGGTCGACCTGATACAAGTGCCCGAAGATGAGGAGCTTTTTAAGAAACAGTATTATTCTATAGGAGAGGTGGCCACTATGTTTCGCGAGAAACAATCGCTGATCCGCTATTGGGAAACCGAGTTCGATATTTTACAACCTCGCAAGAACAGAAAAGGCGATCGCTACTTTAGACCCATAGATGTCAAGAATCTGGTGCTCATATACGATTTACTGCGCAGAAGAAAGTTCACTATCGATGGCGCCCGCGATTACCTGAAAAAAAACAAGAAAGCAGAAGACCGCTTTGCGCTGATCCAATCACTGCAGCAGATCCGCCATTTTTTAGTGAAGCTTCGTTCTAACTTATAGCCCCATGAACTACAGAAAACAATTTCTTAGTATACTACTATGCTTAATGGCAGTCTTTGCGTTGGCACAACCCTCTTATGAGACGTTGCAAGAGAGACCCAACGAAAAAACATTCAAGGGCTGGTTAACAAGAAAAGTGCTAGAGCAAGAGAGCAGCTTTACCTGGATGCAAGAAAATTATAAAGCCTATCAACCTCACACTGGTGGACTGCAAACCCTGAGCCAATACAAAGATTCGGTCCGCTTTTTGATTTTTATGGGCACGTGGTGCGAAGATTCCCATGTTATAATTCCCCGCTTTTTTGCCATGGCCGATGCGGCGGGCTTACCGGCAGACCATATTTCGCTGGTTGGCGTAGACCGCAATAAAACTACCTGGGGACAGCTGACGGCTACCCTGCACGTCGATCTGGTACCTACCATTATCGTTTATCGTAAGGGTAAGGAGTTAGGTCGTGTAATCGAATATGGTCGCTACGGACAGTTTGACCGAGAGTTGGGAGAGATCATTCAAAAGGGATTTCAACAATAAGGCAACTTGGCTTCCTCTTATTTTGGCAACCGCAGATCGGAGGGCCACTCCAGTTGCATTTGATGGACCAAAGAAAGCACTTGCATATTGATACGCTCGCGTAAACCATTGAACGTATCTACCGCAATGGGTGCCGTATAATAATCGGCTTCGACACAAACAATCCCCGCACGAATATCAGATAAGAGTACCGAGAACTGCTCTATGGGCGGTTGTTGCAACAAGGCTCGGATGGCTGTCAATAAGTTTTCGAGTTGTTCGGGGGTGGCCTTGGCCGATAATTCTAGTTTGATATCGGCCCTTCGCTGCGAGCGTAGTGACAAATTATCTAAAACGCTATCGACCATTTGCTTATTGGGAACGGTCACAAAGGTCTTTTGCTCAGTGCGAATGCGGGTACTACGAAGTCCGATCTTTTCCACCGTGCCGGTAATGGCATTGACCTTGACTATGTCGCCTGTATTGAAAGGCTTATCGAAAAAGATAATAAAGGAAGCGATCAGATTTTCCAGACTCTCCCGTAACGCAAGAGCAATGGCAGCACCCACAATGCTTAACCCTGTAATCAGACTTCCGATATTGAACCCAAATACAAAACTAAGAACCAACAAAACGGCGTTGATGACCAGGATGACCTTAAAGAAATCCTTGAAAAAAACGATAAGTTGATTATCCGAGAGGTCCGGCGTTCGATTGGCTCGCTTCTCTAAAAGAATAGCGGCAAAATCAATTCCGCGTAACAATAAGGAGGTAAGGGTAGCGATAACCAATAACTTTCCGATGGCATGCAAGATCTCGCGGGCCTCAAAACTATAGATGGCAAAGTTGAGCGTGGAGGGAAATTGCAATCGATATAACGCAATGGTCAACACCAATACCAGCACAAATCGTTCCAAAGGAGTAATGACCAGCGCATTGAATTGATTGCGCTCTACATTACTCAATACTTTTCCTAGCATACGAAACATCCATCCGGCCAACATAGAGGAGAGATAGCGCCGAAACAACCATACCAGTAAAATAATGGCACCGACTGTCGTATAAGACAAAATGGTATTTTCTCCACACTGTTGCTCCCAAAAACTATTCATACACTAAAGATTTTTCCGATTCGTGATCAATTTATGCTGTTGATCGGTAAAAAACAATAGCGAAAGACCGGACCCATCCAATACCGCGTAACTATAATACCTTATCCAGTCTCCCAGATTAATATAGCGAACGACGGTGGGCGACGATGTCAATTCCCAATCGATCGGCAAATGTCGATGACCAAAAACGAAATAATCGACCGGCTCTTGTTGTAACCGCCCGTTACAGTAAGCGATCAACCACTCTTTATCGGGCCCGAGAAACACTTCTTCTGCCGCACCGGTCTTGGCCCGACTCTTTCGACTAAAGAACTCGGCTATACCCATTCCGACCACGGGAGGGAGCCAACCAAACAGGAGTTGACAAAGCGGATTTCGAAAAATACGCTTCAGTCGTTTATACCCTTGATCACCAGGGCCTAACCCGTCGCCGTGTCCTATATGCAGTCGATATCCGTTTCGCTCTATGGTAATAGGATCGAAATATATCTTAACGCCCAGCTCATGCTTAAAATAATCCTGTAGCCACATATCATGATTGCCTACAAAAAGATGAAGGGTAATTCCGGCATCGCTGCAAGCGGCTAATTTTCCGAGTAAACGCACAAAACCCTTCGGAACTACTTTTTTATACTCGTACCAGAAGTCAAAAAGATCTCCCATTAAAAATATTTCCGCGGCATCGGTAGCGGCCTGATCGAGAAAACGACAAATGATCCTTTCGCGTTCGAGACTATCGTGGGCATTGGGAGCTCCCAAGTGGAAATCAGACAGAAAATAAATCTTAGTTCCCCGAGAAGGTGAACGATCGGCAACAGTCATAGTATAAATGTAAGAAAGCGAACCGATATCAGGATTCCACTAAGAACAAATACACCTCTTTAGGCCCATGTACCCCCACTACTAATGTTTTTTCTATATCGGCGGTACGACTGGGTCCGGTAGCAAGCGTAAGCAACGAAGGAAATTGCGTGCCATATTTTTCTCGTGCCGACATCATGGCATCCTTGATGTCTTCGACCAGCTGGTCAACAAAAGCAATACAAATATGAATGGGGGCATACACACTGGCCGTACGACCTTGCTGCTGTGCACTACTTAATACGATCGACCCCGTACGCGCTACCAGATACTCACATCCGGTAACCGATACTTGGCAGCCTGCCAGATCGGTAGTGGTAAGTCGTTCCTCTAATGCTTCTCCGAGCAGGGCGACTATTTTTTCTTCGGCACAAAAGATCGGAGCCCAATCTTGCTTTCGCACCAAGCTGGCAAACTGAAAGGCCAACTCCTGTCGATTGATACAATAAATAAACTTGCCTTGTAACTTGGTAAACTGCTCGGCAAATTCGACCTCCGGCTCTTGCGCCAGTGTTGGATACACTCCCTGATTTTTCTCACTCTGCGGATAAGGCATGGGTGTGGTAAGGGCCAATGCCTCACGAATGCGCTTTAGCATATTTTCCTTGGCAGGTGATACGTTCATGACCCTTTATTAATAAGGAGGAGGTTCGTTGGTAGATGGCGTTTCATCCAAAAAAGCGGGAGGCAGCACGGCGGGCTTCGCTCCGGCGGGTGCAGACAACTCCTCTTTAGCCATGCTGGGCTCATCGGTTAACGGCTTTTTTTCTTCGAACGGACGCTTTCCGATCAGGGCCTCTACATCACTTTGAAAGAGCACTTCTTTTTCGAGCAAGGCATTGGCCAAGACCTCTACATCGGCACGTTTATCAGTAAGCAACTGCTTGGTCTTGGCATACGCCTCATCGATCAGGTGACGAACTTCAAAATCGATCATCTTGGCCGTATCGTCCGAGTATGGTTTGGTAAAGGCATTCTCTTGTTGTGGATCGTAGAAACTGACGTTACCGACTTTTTCGTTCATGCCATACACCGTTACCATGGCATAAGCGGTACGGGTAATCTGTTGCAAGTCATTCTGTGCACCGGTAGAGATCTTGCCAAAGAAAATATCCTCGCTGGCCCTTCCTCCGAGTGTCATGCAGATCTGATCGTTGAGCTGATCGGTATTGTACAAGTATTGCTCTTTAGGCGTATACTGGGCATATCCCAAGGCTGCGGTACCTCGTGGAACGATCGTTACTTTAAGCAACGGATAAGCATGCTCGAGAAACCAGCCGCAAATAGCATGACCGGCCTCGTGTAAGCAATGATCTTTTTTTCTTCGGGCGAAATGATCTTGTTCTTTTTTTCCAGACCGCCTATTACCCGATCAAC
>JBJTWT010000020.1:0-8588 GCA_046081865.1 Sphingomonadales bacterium | reverse complement strand
CACTCCTCACCAAAGGGAAATACCCCTAATTGTCCCTGAAGTCTATCGATAAGAGCCAGTAAAGAACGATCAACTTGCATTCGACCCACGGCTCCGGTCTGCAGGGTATCCCATTGAATCTTTTCTGAGCCGATGTGTATGTGGTCTAGTTCGGGCAGATCGGCATCTTCGGTACCCATGCAAAAAATAGGAACAAAATCAGCGTTCGCGATCTTTTCGTTCAACTCATTGGCCAGTGCAATAGCATGTAAGATCTTATACACAAAATAGAGCGGTCCGCTAAATAAATTATTTTGATGGGCGGTGGTCACTGTAAAACAAGTGGTGCGACCTAACAAAGAGAGGTTTTTTTTGGCTTTTTCGGGCATCTCCATACCCTGGTACTGCGCGGTAAGTCTGCGTACGAGTAACTCGCGATCGACCTTGCTGTTGCTGTGTTCCTTGATACATTCATGGATGCCACGCAATGACACTTCATGTGAGGTCAATGACATTAACGATGGAAGATGATCGAGATAATCCATTACCAACGAGGAGAACGCTCCTGTTTCGCGATACGGAATACGCTGTGCCAAATAGCCCATAAGCTGTAAAAGTAAGAAGATGCTTAGAAACGTTCTACGGCAAAAGGTCTTATATCCATTGAAACGGGTCGATCATCGACAATCTCTTGCACTAGTTTGCCCGTGCCGGCTCCCAAACTTAACCCCAGCATAGCATGTCCGGTGGCCACTACCACATTGCTGAAAGAGCGTATACGGCCAATATAGGGAAGCCCATCCGCTGAACAAGGCCTGTACCCGTACCAGATCTTATCGGTAGCAGGAAATGGCGTAGAGAGTTCCGGATAAAAGGCAGCAACGCTCCGAAGGATGCCTTTTACTCTATTGTAGCGGGGAGCTGTCTTATGAGGAGTGATCTCCATTGTGCCGCCAAAACGAAGCAACCCATCGGTAAGTGGCGTTACGGCCACTCTTCCTTCGATCAAAATAGCAGGATACTGCAACGGAGACAAAGGCGGAGAGGCTAAGGTTACCGAATAGCCTCTTCCCGGCATTAGAGGAATTCGAACTCCCAGCATGGCGGCCGTCTCACGACCCCAAGATCCGGTGGCTACCACCACCTGATCGGCATGAAGGATTCCCTTGTCATAGAGCACACTATTAACCTGGCGGCCCGACGCATCAAACCCGATAACCTTGGCCTGGGTAACGAACTCTACACCGCTCTTCTTTAAATGATCGATTAGACGGGGAATAAGTTGATTGGGGTAGCAATGCGCATCACAACCAAAATAAAGGGCCCCCAGGGCATCTATCTTGGTAGCCGGTTCCATAGCCTGAAGTTCCTCGCGATTCAATAGACGGGTATCACTAAGCCCCAGGGCATGGGCTTGTTGCAAAGTATGATGACAGTGCTCCGCTGTTTGTTCGGTTTTAAATATCTCTAACAAACCCTTATGTTGGTAAGAAAAATTCATGCCGGGCAACGTTGCCCAACGGGCATATTCGCGTTGGCTCAAAAGTGATATGTCTCGCAAGGGAATGGCAGCGGCCTTTACTTTTTTTTCGGTAGCACTGCGCATAAAATGCCAACCCCAACGAATTAGGTCCAGATCGAGTCTTGGTTGTACATAAAAAGGGCTTTCACTATTCCACATCCAACGGAGCCCTTGCATAACGATACCGGGTGTGGCAAGCGGAATAAAATGACTAGGACAGATATAGCCGGCATTGCCAAAGGAACAACCCTGCAACAGATCGTCCTTATCAATAACGATTACCTGATGTCCGGCTTCTTGCAAATAGAAAGCCGAACTAAGACCAATGATGCCGCCTCCAACAATAACTACTTTCATATTGTATCAGATAACCTGAAATCCGTAAGCATAAGGATCATCCTCAGGGTCTATCCATATGGTGTTGTACCCATACAGTCTTGCCCACCCCTCTATAGAGGGACGGATGGCACGATACGACCCCAAGGTCACCTCCTCTTCGATCCTTCCGGTAAAACAACTTCCAATGATACTCTCGTGAATGAATTCCTGTCCTTTCGCTAATTTTCCTTTGGCATACCACTGAGCCATTCTGGCACTGGTACCCGTTCCGCATGGAGAGCGGTCGATCGCTTTATCTCCATAGAAAACCGCATTACGAGCCGTAGAGCCACCATTAAGAACGGCACCGGCCCAAAGTACATGAGAACATCCATGAATAGTTGGGTCCCCGGGATGAACAAAACTGTAAAGACGATTGATCTCGGTGCGCAGCCCTCTTGACCAAGCCACTAATTGATCGGCCCGGTAATGCTCAATGCCTTTAAAATTAGGTTGCACATCCACAATGGCATAAAAGTTTCCACCGTAAGAAACATCCACCACCAGTTCCCCCACATCGGGGCAGTTGACGCTTAGATTTTCGGAGTAAAGAAACGAAGCCACATTGGTAAGCCTAACTGCCTCTACCTTTAATTTTCCATTTGTCAGAGAACTTTGGTACTGCACCGATATCGACCCGGCGGGAGTCTCCAGCAATAATTGTCCGGGACGTTTAGGAATTATGATCCCTTCTTCTATGGCGATCGTTACGGTGCCAATAGTGCCATGCCCGCACATGGGCAAACAACCACTGGTCTCAATAAAAAGTAAGGAGGCATCATGTTCCTTATCAATCGGGGGGTAGACAATGCTGCCACTCATCATGTCGTGCCCACGGGGTTCGAACATGAGACCACGGCGAATCCAGTCATACTCCTTCAAAAAATGTTGCCGCCGCTGACTCATGGTCTGTCCTTGCAACGAAGGACCACCCTCTTTTATCACACGCACAGGATTTCCGCAGGTATGGGCATCAATGCAAGAGAACGTATGCTTCATAGGGTACCTAAAATACGAGAGTAAATATATCGATTTATCAATGTAATTTAGTTGCCACATTTGGCTATGGAGACATACGGTAAGATATTATTGATTGCCATGCCCGCTTTTTTAGCATTGGTCTTGTTCGAAAAGTGGTATGGTTATACAAAAGGATTCGATACTGTTCGTCAGCTCGATATGATCTCATCGCTCAGCTCGGGTATTACCAACGTTACCAAATCGGTGCTGGAGCTAACGATCGCAATCGGCATCTATCCCTTTATGCTCGACCATTTTGCCCTTACCCATATCGAGCAGAGCTGGCTGGTCATTATCATAACCTTTATCATCCTTGACTTTAACGGATACTGGATTCATCGCTGGAGCCATCGCATCAATTTATTTTGGAATTTGCACGTTATTCATCACAGCAGCGAGGAATTCAATTTGGCCTGTGCCCTACGGCAAAGTATTTCAGCTTTTTTTAATTTATTCTCGGTATTACTGCTACCGGCCGCCCTATTGGGTATTCCGCAAGGTGTCATTGCCACGGTAGCCCCCCTGCATCTGTTTGCGCAGTTTTGGTACCATACCCGACACATCGATAAAATGGGGTGGCTGGAACATATTTTAGTTACTCCCTCTCATCACCGAGTTCACCACGCCATCAACCCCGAGTACGTAGACAAGAACCTGTCGCAGATTTTCATTGTCTGGGATAAACTGTTCGGCACTTTTGTAGAAGAGAAAAAAGAAATTCCTCCGGTATATGGCATTACAAGACCGGCACGCACGTGGAATCCGGTACGGATCAATTTTCAGCACCTATGGCTTCTCATGAAAGATGCATGGCGCACTCGACATTGGAGAGAGAAATTTACCCTTTGGTTTAAACCCACGGGTTACCGGCCTGCCGATGTGGCCGAGCGTTATCCGGTATATGAGATCGAGGATGTAAATAGCTTCGAGAAATACGATCGTCCGGCATCGACCCTGTTTCTTGGTTGGGCCTGGGCACAATTATTGTTACTTCTTTTATTGATCAGCTATCTGTTCGCCAATATTGCCTATATCAACCAACTTCACCCTTCATACATTTATTGGTATGGCGCGTTGATTTTGGTAAGTGTAGTTGCCTTAACAGAGCTAATGGATAACCACCCGTACGCTATTGGGTGGGAAATGGCACGAACAGTTCTGGCGATAGGTTTACTCCTCTGGCAAAAAGATTGGTTTGGCGCTACCCGTTTTTTTGAATTTAGCACGTCTGCTGCTCTTTGCTATTTCGTGCTCTCTCTTTTTGTCTCCCTCTGGTTTTGGAAAAACGAAAGATCGGCTATTAGCGCTGCGACTGTCCATTGACCGTTCTGTAAATCCGTAATGGATTTTCGTCTTGCAATTCGGCAGGTAACCAATCGTTGGACCAATTTTGATAGCAAATAGGTCTGGCAAAGCGCTTGAGCGCATCCTCTCCTACGGCGCCAAAACGAGCATCGGTAGTAGCTGGAAAAGGTCCTCCATGTTGCATGGCCTTACAGACCTCTACCCCGGTTGGTACCCCATTTAAGATTAAACGACCGCACTTTTCTTTTACCAGATCTATCAATGATCGGTATTGCTGCAGATCTTCTTGACTACCCATGATAGTGGTGGTCAATTGTCCCTCCAAGGCTGCTGCTACCTCGAGTAGTTCTTGCTGATCCCTACAAGTGATCAGTAACGTATAAGGACCAAAAATCTCTTGGTGAAGATGCTGTTGTCGTAACCAATTTTCGGCATTGATTGTTGCCACGGTTGGCTGCCCTTGCAGCGGAGCCGCGGTTTGTGTGGAGATAGCCAATACAGAAACAGCGGCAGTTCGCAATGCGTTAGTTCGGTGCTGTGTGAAAGCATCGGCAATACCGGTATGCAACAGTGATACGGGTATCATATTTTTTACCTGCTCTGATAATGTCTGTTCAAACACCGACAAGGCTTCCGATCTGAGCGCGATCAGCAGACCCGGCTTGGTACAAAACTGTCCCGCTCCCAATGTAAAAGAAACCGCCACTTGTTCGGCCAGTGAACTCGCTTGTAGTGACAATTGATCGGGCAATAGAAAAACAGGATTGACACTTCCCATTTCGGCAAAAACAGGAATGGGGCATTCGCGTTGCTGAGCCCAATCAAAAAGCTGTTTCCCTCCTCGTAACGATCCGGTAAAACCCACTGCCTTTACTTTTGGATGCTTTACTAAGAATTCCCCTACCGAAAAAGAAGCTCCCAATACATGACTAAAGACGCCGGCGGGCAATTGTTGTTTTTTAATGGCACGAGCGATAGCGGCAGCGGCAATGGTAGATGTATCGGGATGTGCCGGATGGGCCTTTACAATAACGGTGCAGCCTGCCGCAAGGGCACTGGCCGTGTCACCCCCGGCGGTCGAATAAGCAAAGGGAAAATTGCTTGCCCCAAATACCACCACCGGGCCAAGGGGTATCAAGGTCTTTCTTAGATTGACCGAGGCACCCGCCGCATTGGGTCTTGTCTCAATAGTAGCATCTAACCAACGTCCTTCTACAGCAGCAGCTCCATAGCTTTCGAGCTGAAAAAGGGTACGCCCTAACTCATTCTTTAAACGCGCTTCGGTAAGATGCGTCTCGCGCATGGCAGCGGCAACTAAGGCCTCGCTATCATTTTTTAATTCATCGGCGATCGATCGCAAAAGTGCATAGCGCGATTGATAAGAGCAGTTTTTATAAACCGAAAAAGCCTTACTGGCCGCATCGATGGTTTGCTCTATTGCTGGTATAGTCGTATCGGGATGGGTCATAATGAAGATTATAAAATTAACACTTTAAAGGGCCGGTCTTGCGGATAGCTTTTTACGTATCACTGACAAAACACGGTCTCGCTCTTCTCCCTCCAGACATAGTCGGGGCGCCCGAACGTACTCCGCTCCTATACCCTTTTCTTGCGCTGCCAGTTTGATGTACTGCACCAACTTAGGATGAATGTCAAGTTCCAGCAATGGCATAAACCACCGGTAAAGGATACGAGCCTTATCGTATTGTCCCGATTGCACATAATTCCAAATCGCAACGGTCTCTTGCGGAAAAGCATCGACCAATCCGGCGACCCAACCATGAGCGCCCAACATCAATTCCTCTAGCGCAAGTGTATCTACCCCGCACAATATCTTAAAGCGGTCTCCGAAACGATTGAGCATTCGGGTAAGGTTGGTGACGTCTCTTGAGCTTTCTTTTAAGGCCGTAACGGTAGGGCAATCAAGCAAGGCATCAAAGAGTTCGGGACGAAAATCGATCTTGTAGTCAATAGGATTATTATAGATCATTACCGGCAGATCGGTAGCGTGTGCAACAGACCTGAAGTACTGGATCGTCTCTCGGTCATCAGATCGGTAGCGCATGGGTGGCAAAAGCATCAACCCATCGGCCCCCCACGAAAGGGCCGATTGGGCTTGTTGAATGGCTGCTTGGGTAGCAGATTCGGCAATATTAAGTACCACGGGTATACGACCGGCACAAAGCTGTTGTGCACGTCGGACCATCATCTCCTTTTCTTGCACCGAAAGAGTGCTGGCCTCTCCCAACGAACCCCCAATGATCACCCCGTGCACCCCGGCCTGAAGCTGGGCCTCTAAATTTTTTTCGAACAACCCAATATCGAGTTGATCTTCTTTTGTAAAGGGGGTCAATAAGGCAGGAAAGACACCCGACCAATTGCATGGCATAGATACTGTTTTCGCTAATATACGTCAGAATGCATCAGTGGCTGTACTTCAAATCAGCTCGGCCTCCAGATCGAAATCGTAGGCCTTGGTAATACGCACTTGCACAAAATCTCCGATCACCAACTTCTTTGCTGTCTGAATGATCACCTCATTGTCGACCTCGACCGAATCGAATTCGGTGCGCCCAATATAACGGCCGGCTTCTTTTTTATCTACGATCACTGTAAACTCCTTGCCGATCTTTTGCTGGTTGAGCGAGTAAGAGATCTCTTGCTGGTGCTCCATGATCTCTTGAGCGCGTCTTTCTTTTTCTTCGGCCGCTACATTGTCTGATAATAGATGGGCCGATGTATCTTCTTCGTGCGAATAGGTAAAGATGCCCACACGATCGAATTGATGAAGACTCAAAAAGTCTTTCACCTCGGCCACATCGTCGACGGTCTCTCCCGGAAAACCGGCAATCAGGGTGGTACGCAAGCAAATACCGGGCAGCCGTTCGCGGATGGAGTAGATAAGCTGATCCATCTCGGCACGGGTAATTTGTCTTTTCATGGCCTTGAGCATGGCATCAGAAGCGTGCTGCAAGGGCATATCGAGATAATTGCAAATGTTGGGTCTGTCGCGCATAACATCGATGATCTCAAGCGGAAACTTAGACGGATAGGCATAGTGTAACCGAATCCACGCTAACCCCTCTATATCGGCTAGCCGGTGCAGAAGGTCGGGCAGCATGCGTTTTTTATATAGATCAAGCCCATAGTACGTTAGCTCTTGCGCAATGAGCATGATCTCTTTGACCCCTTTCTTTACAAGACCCTGGGCCTCGCTGATCAGTGTCTCGATCGGCTTGCTCTGATGTTGCCCGCGCATAAGAGGAATGGCACAAAAAGAACAAGTACGATTGCATCCCTCCGAGATCTTCATGTAGGCATAATGACGCGGGGTTGCCAGTAGTCGCTCTCCTACCAGGTCGCTCTTATAATCGGCTTTCAGCTCCTTGAGTAACAGAGGCAACTCCATCGTTCCAAAATAAGCATCTACCTCAGGAATCTCCACTTCGAGATTGTTCTTATATCGTTCGCTAAGACATCCGGTTACATACACTTTATCGAGTTTCCCTTTTTTCTTGAGGGCTACCTGTCGTAAAATGGTGTTGATGCTTTCTTCTTTTGCCTTGTCGATAAATCCGCAGGTATTTACTACCACAATATTGTGATCGTTTCGCTGATTTTCATGAACAACATCCATGTCATTGGCGGCAAGCTGTCCGCTCAACACCTCACTATCTACCATGTTCTTGCTGCAGCCCAGCGTAATGATATTGATCTTGTTGCCTTGCCGATTCTTGGTTCTCATGATTCACTAGTTTGCAAGGTAAAGAGACTATCTACAAAAGCCTTTCGGTCAAACACCAAAAGATCGCTCATCTGCTCTCCTACCCCAATAAATTTTACAGGAATACTAAACTGATCGGCAATGGCAAGCACTACACCCCCCTTGGCTGTGCCATCTAATTTGGTAATGGCAAGGGCTGAAACATCGGTGGCCGCTGTAAATTGTCTGGCCTGCTCTAAAGCATTTTGTCCGGTGGACCCGTCTAATACCAATAATACCTCATGAGGGGCGTCGGGAAGGGTCTTTTGAATGACTCGTCTGATTTTGGAGAGCTCCTCCATTAAATGAGCTTTGTTATGTAGTCTTCCTGCCGTATCGATCAATACCAAATCACTTTTGCGCGCCACGGCACTTTGTACCGTATCAAATGCCACTGCGGCCGGATCGCTACCCATGGGTTGCTTTACGATGGGAACCCCCACTCGCTCGCTCCAGATGGTCAGTTGATCTACCGCGGCAGCGCGGAAGGTGTCGGCTGCTCCCAACAATACCTGTTTGCCGGCTTCTTTAAATTGATGAGCCAATTTTCCGATTGTCGTAGTCTTTCCAACCCCATTTACACCCACCACTAAGATTACGTAAGGAGTAGCAGGAAGTTGG
>JBJTWT010000019.1:0-12897 GCA_046081865.1 Sphingomonadales bacterium | reverse complement strand
GTGAACCCAATTCGGCCATACGGGTAATATCCCTTCCAAAATTATCGAGTACCGGTGTTTTGCTCTTAGCGGCAGCACCCGATTTGCCGGCGGGTTTCGAAGAGCTAAACTTCTTTTCTTCGTCAAACTCCTCCTCGTTCTCTTCCGGAAACTCGGCACGTGGTTCATTAGATTTTACAATACCCAACTCTTGTCTGAACAGATCGTAATCCACATCGAATTGATTAAGGATCTGAGTAGCGATATTTTCTTTGTTCTTGAGGATCGAAAGAATCAGATGCTCTGTCTCTACCGTGGCGCTCTTCAGAGCCTTAGCCTCCAGTACGGTAACACGTATTACCTTCTCGGCTTGCTTGGTAAGCGGCAGTGAATTGATATTGGCCACGTTCTTTCCGGTCTTGTCCTTTACCGCTAGCTCGATCTCCTTTCTTAGTTCGTACAGATCTACATTGAAACTCTTGAGAATTCGTAAGGCGGTGTTCTCTCCCTCCCGGATAAGGCCCAGTAGCAGATGCTCAGTACCAATAAAATCGTTTCCTAACCGAAGGGCCTCTTCGCGGCTAAACGAGATGATCTCCTTTACCTGCGCAGAAAAATTATTATCCATTTTACAGATTATTACTGTTGTTACAATATTAACAAATAAATTTGGGAACGGCTCCCGACAGGTTATAAACCCCTGTTAATAAAATTTGCTGTTTCTCCCTATGGAAGTCAAAATTGAGACCAAAGAGCGTTTTCGGGTAATTAGTGTTGTCGCAGAACACTTTACTGCTACATTGGCAGAGGAGTTAAGCCAAAAATTGACCCCCTATCTTCCACCAGATGTTAAATCGTCTGAAACCCCTGGCAACATCGTACTCAAGATGACAGCCGTCAGTACAATAGACCTTGCCGGAGCCCAATCTTTGTTGAATCTTCAACAACAATTCTATGAGCACCATCAATCTTTTGTGATCTGCGAACTGCAGCCAGCCGTTATAGCCAACCTAGAAAAAGAGGAACTGCTAGAGCTCATGAACGTAACCCCCACAGAAAGCGAGGCCTGGGATATTGTACAGATGGAAGAGATTGAAAGAGAGCTATTGGATAATGAATTTTCTGACGACTAGATACTATGTTCTCTGTAACCATACTAGGAAATAATTCGGCCGTTCCCGCCTACGACCGACTCCCCACCAGCCAGCTGATCAATATGGATAGGCAGAAATTTTTAATAGACTGTGGCGAGGGCACTCAGATGCAACTGATGCGATACAAGATAAAGTACAGCCGCATCTCCCATATTTTTATCTCGCATTTGCATGGCGATCACTACTTCGGACTTATCGGACTCATCAACAGTTTCGGACTGCTCAACCGACAGCAGGACCTCATAATTTTTGGTCCACCCTCGCTAAAAAAGATCATCGAGTTTCAGTTACAAGTAGCGTCTACTCGGCTTCCCTTTTCGTTGGTGTTCAAAGAAATTAACGGTCCGGGGCTGTTACTCGAAACTGACGAGATAGAGATTAGCTGTTTTGCTACCGATCATCGAATTACTTGCTATGGATTCAGCTTTTGCGAAAAAATCGTAACCCGAAAAAGACTGGCGTTACAAGGGCAACCCAGACGGTATGCTTATTGTGCCGATACCCGCTACAATGAGTCGCTGCTAGATCATATCAGCCATTACGACCTGATCTATCACGAGGCCACGTATCTCGACGACCAGCGCGAAAAGGCAGAGCTTCGCTTTCATGCCACCGCCAAACAGGCTGCCTTGCTAGCCAAGAAAGCGCAGGTAAAAAGATTGCTGTTAGGACATTTTAGCAGCCAATACGAAAATCTGGATGGCTTTAAAGCAGAGGCCCAAGAGATCTTCTCGGCTACCGAAATAGCCGAACAAGGAGTTACCTACCTTCTCTAGAATAATGAATTAGTAAAAAAACGGGCTTTACTCTTCTTCCCAAAAACCCATTCTGCCAAACTTGTCTATTCGGTCATTGACCCTTTTTTCTGCAGGAATATCCCGCAGCGATGCAAGCACACTGATCAAATGTTCTTTTAAGATTCGGGCAGCCTCGTCGTAATCCCAATGGGCTCCACCGGCGGGCTCAGGAATAATTCCATCGATCAAACCAAACGACAACATCTTATCGGCCGTAAGTCGTAGCTGCTCGGCCGCTACCTCTTTTTTGTCCCAACTGCGCCATAAAATGGAGGAACAACTCTCCGGACTGATCACCGTGTACCAAGTATTCTCCATCATGTAGACCCGGTCACCCACACCAATACCCAAGGCACCGCCGCTGGCTCCTTCGCCAATGATCACACAAATAACCGGCACCTTAAGACGGATCATCTCGTAAATATTTCTGGCAATGGCCTCCCCTTGCCCGCGCTCCTCGGCCTCCAGACCGGGATAGGCCCCGGGCGTATCGATCAGGGTAATGATGGGTTTATTGAATTTCTCTGCCAACCGCATCAAACGAAGCGCCTTTCTATATCCCTCGGGGTTGGCCATCCCGAAATTTCGGAGTTGTCGGGTCTTGGTATTGATACCCTTTTGCTGCCCAATAATCATTACCGTCTGACCATTCAACGTTGCAAATCCACCCACCATCGCCTTATCGTCCTTAACGTTGCGATCGCCATACAACTCCATAAAGTTATCGGTCATTTTCTCGATATACTTTAAGGTATAAGGGCGATCGGGATGCCGGCTAAGCTGTACACGTTGCCAGCTACTGAGCTGACCGGTGAGCTCCTTTCGCTTTTGGAGTACTTGCGCTTGGAGTTCCTCGATAACCTGCGTATAGTCGGCCTTTCCCTTAGTGGCTTTTTGTTGCAGATCGGCAATCTCGTCGATCAGCTCTTTGATTGGCTTTTCGAAATCGATGAACTGTCTGTTTTTGTCTTGTGGCATACACTAGGCTCAAAGGGCTAAATTAAGCATTCTGCACAATATCTAATTGGCTCATTGTCCATTCTATAAGCAGCCGTAACTATCTAAAAAATTTTGGAAGAACCACTGGGTGCGCTTATCTTTGCCCTCCCGAAAAATCGGGCAACGGATCGGTAGTTCAGTTGGTTAGAATGCCGCCCTGTCACGGCGGAGGTCGCGGGTTCGAGTCCCGTCCGGTCCGCAAAGTTACCACGAGGGGCTTTCAATGGTCTTGACTCTAATGACTCAAGACCATTTTTTTTTAGAAATGGGGGTACGCCGCTTCCACACATTGGCAACTAATCTAAGCGCACCCAAGAAGTAGACAGCAATATAAGACATTGAACCAGCCTGTAACCCCCTATGGGATAATCAACGCTCTGCAGATGACTTAGAGATTGTTATTGTCTTTTTAATATTATCGATAGTGATCTTTCCATATTTACTTAAAGCGCTCTGTCCAAATAACAAAGGAGCGTTCTTGTTATTGACAACAGAGGCCCTCACATTTTTTAAAAGCACCCCGCCAAAATCGACCTTCTTAAAAATTATCGTGGTCCCAATCTCAATATCTCCATTTGCATCCATGTATCGCTGAGTTCCTGTTATATCAGATGCCTTCAAATACCCATTTTTTAGCATAAACTGAACTTCGGTTTGAGAGACCGAAATGTCACTAGCCCCTGTATCAAAAATCAAGTTCAAAGGCAACTCATTTATTTTACAAGCCACTTCATAAGTTCCAGACCCTTTGGGTTTCATGGGTATAGTGACTGTTTCGATGGAATCTTTAGAAAGATCGCCCTTAAACGAAAGTTCAGTTTGAAAATATTCATCATCCCTCTTTTTCCAAGTATTTAGCAGCTCTTTGTACTCCGGCAATTTGCGAACAAATCGTAAATCCTCCTCAGCCTCTATGTGCGAATATTGCCGATAGCCATTTTCTAGTGCTAAACTTAAGTATTCCAACGATTTTTTGCTATCCTCCAACAGTGAGTATAAGCCAGCGGCAAAATAAAAGTTTTCAGCTGTCGGAAACTTTTCAAGGATTTTTTTTTGCCACTCAATGCCCTCTTCCTTTCTTCCAAGCTCCAAAAGCGCGAATTGCCGTAAGTTGTTGGACTCGGTAATAACCGTATCGATATCTAGTACCTTTAAATAATCCTTTTTCGCACTTTCCATGTTATTGTACTTATTGCTGTATAACCTTGCACGGTAGAATAAGGCAAATAACGATTCCTTATTTAAAGAGAGTGTCTCGTTGTACTCTCTCATGGCGGCTTCCTTATTGCCGAAATATTGATCTTCCAGCCTAGCCACAGCATAGTGATACCGGTAATTCTGTGGATCAAGCAATATCGCTTTTGTAAAATCGGCTTTTGCACCTCGATAATCGCCCGAAAGTTCACTGGCGATACCTCTGGCTAAATAAATATAGGCAGAGGACGAGTCTAGGTCTATGGCCCTTGTGTAATCTTCAATAGCCAACTCTAATTTATCGATATGGGAAAAACAAAGCCCTCGATAAAAATAATAAACGGATTTTCCATCCTCCTCAGACAACGTAAGTAACTTATTATAGTCTAAAATAGCCTTTGCATAATTATTGCTGTTTTCATATAGCGTTGTTCTAATATTATACCATGATTCGGATTCGGGATTTGTAACTATTTCCGAATTCACCTTTGCAATGGCAAGCGAGTAATTCTTTTTGGCATATAAAAAAAACTGATTTCGAAGTGTTGTGCTAGTCAGGTCCAACGTGAGGGCGTAAAAAATACTGTTGATAGCCTCATCATGCATCTCCTGTACGGAAAAAAGCCAAGCATAAAGAAAATACCCGCTTACGTCCTTTGGAGACAGCTTGATAAGCTTATCGATGGTTTTTTTGGCAGCCACATAATTCTTCTGAGAAATATAATTCCTGCCCAATCCGGCATAGGCTTGGGTGGATGTCTCATCGATCTCCAATGCCCTTTTATAATCAGATTCCGCCTTTTCAAATTCGTCGATATTATAATAAAAACTCGCTCGACTCGTGTACAGATCAATATCCTCCGGATTCAATCGTATAGCTTCGGCATAATCTTCAATTGCCTTTTCATAGTTCTCTAACTTTTCATATAAAGAAGCCCGAAAACCATACGCACTGGATAAGCCCTTTTTTTCTTTTGGAGACAGCGTCTTTATTACGTAATTGATATCCTTCAGTGAAGAAGAAAGTTCATCATTGAACTTGTAGATAGATGCCCTATATAAATAAGAGACAGTAGAGGTGGGATCTTCCTCAATGTCAGCATTAAAATATTCAAGGGCCTTATAATAATCTCCTTCCTTGTAAGCAGCCACCCCCCTAGAAAAATTGGTTGCCTGTGCCGAACAGAATAAAAAAAATAGTAGTAATGCAAGAGATAGGCTAAAGTGTTTCATTGGATATATTTTTCGATTACCGAATGGCCGATTAAGTATAAGATTTAACCAGCTATAACGGCAATATCTAAGATACTGATTAAGCATTCAATTGATGAGATTTTTACAAAATACGGCGCACGTGGTACGGCTTTAAAAAAACACATATTATTAAATATCAATATATTAGATTGATTCAATTGATTGGGCCCGCAAAAACCCCTCGTAGCCGAAGGGGGTTTTCTTTTAACACTCATTTCGGCTATACCGCAAAAGATTCTCAGGCAAGCAACGTTATCTCAAAAACAACGACATGCTTGATTCCTTTTTAATTCGATTATTCATTACCGCCCTTTTACTGGGCATGCTCACCATTTCGGCAAGACTTTATGCCAAAAAAACGAACCCGACCGAAGCTATCACTGAGATTCTTTCTTGGAAACAACTACCGGCCACTGCTCTGCAAGTGGGACTAGAAGGATATTACCGACTGTTACGACAGGAGCTAATAAAGCCAAATGCACTATTAACGCTGATCGACCTAAGCAAGGCCAGTTATGAAAAAAGATTGTATGTTCTGGACGTAACGAACCAAAAGGTCTTACTGCAATCGCTGGTGGCACACGGCAATCAGTCCGGCAGTCAAGTGGCAAAACGGGTCTCTAACCGACCTGCCTCCAACCAAAGCAGTGCCGGCTTTTTTATTACCAAAGAAACCTATCAGGGAAAGAATGGCTACTCGCTTCGTATAGCCGGATTGCAGAAAGGGATCAACGATCAAGCCCTGACCAGAGGTATAGTCATTCACGGGGCCCGCTATGTAGATCCGGAGAAGGCCCAAAAGACCCATTGGGTAGGAAGAAGCCAGGGATGCCCTGCCGTACCCGTCTCGATTCACCAGCAATTGATCGACCTGATAAAAGACAGGAGTTGCTTGTTTATCTATCATCCCTCCTACCCGATCAATGCGCCGCTACCCTCCTCTCTTTAAAAGGGGCCGCGTACTCACCTATGTTCATAACTAAAGAAACCATGGGTCGGCAAGATCAATAAATTTGCCCTATGACAGAGCGTTTAAAAGTGGGCGTGATAGGTGCCGGCTATCTGGGAAAATTTCATATCGAGAACTGGAAATCTATTGCCGGCGCGGCCCTGGTGGGATTTTATGACCCGGACAAAAAAAATGCGATAGCCGTATCCGATAAATACGAGCTGCCCTGCTTTGAGTCGGGAGAAGACTTGATAGAACACTGCGATGTGATCGATATAGCAGCACCGACAGACCATCACGCCTTTTGGTGCGAAAAGGCCATCAAAAGTGGTAAGCATGTTTTTGTTGAAAAACCCCTGGCGGCATCTATGGAAGAAGCTCGCCGCATTGTGGAGCTTACCCGAGAATCGGGCATACGACTTCAGGTGGGCCATGTAGAACGCTTTAACCCGGCATTATTGGCGGTTCAGGACCTTGATCTGCGGCCCATGTTCATTGAGGTGCATCGTCTGGCGCAATTCAATCCGCGGGGAACGGAGGTAAGCGTAATACTCGATCTGATGATTCACGATATTGACATCATTCTCAGTATCGTCAAAAGCGGGGTCAAACATATCTCGGCCAGCGGAGTGGCCGTATTGACCGATACCCCCGATATTGCCAATGTGCGTATTGAATTTGATAATGGATGCGTGGCTAATCTAACGAGCAGCCGGATCTCTATGAAAAAAATGCGCAAGATCAGACTCTTTCAAAAAGAGGCTTATATCGGAATTGATTTCTTGGAGAAAAAAGCCGAAGTGATCAAACTCAAGGGAACAGAAGATGAAAAGGCATTTTCATTCGACATTGAAACCCCAACCGGCAAAAAGACCATTGCCATTACCACCCCGCCGGTTGCACAGATCAATGCCATACAACAAGAATTGGAATCTTTTTTTGATGCTATTCGCAACCAGACCCGCCCCGTTGTGTCTGAAATGGATGGGCTCTTAGCCATGGAAGTAGCCCATCAGGTCTTAGAGAAGATCGCCCATAACGTAGTGGGACATTAACTAATAAAGCAACTACATAGACGCAAGCTGTTGCAAATAGCGCTCGGCAATGAGCAGGTCGATGGGGCGCGTAATTTTTATATTGGTCTCCTCGCCCTCCACCACGCAAACGGCTCGACCCGTTTGCTCTACCACAGTGGCTTCATCTGTAAAAGATGGTTGAAAGGGCAGTACAAATGCATCGTGAAGCCAATGGCCAAAAAAAGTCTGCGGGGTTTGCACAAGCAATACTTGGTCTCTGTCTAGAACGCTAGTGCTATCGGTCAAGTCTCCCTTGGTATTGTCTCTCAAACGGATACTGTCTTTTGCGGCAATGGCAGGTACTACGGCCCCGGTCTGTTGTGCTTTTTCGTAACAACGACGTATCAACCCCGGAGATACTAGGCAACGTACCCCATCGTGTACAAAGATGATCGCCTCCCGATCGGTTAAGGCCAACCCATTTTTTACCGAATCAAAACGAGTGGATCCTCCGCTGGTTAACTGAATGTTTTTTTCGGCAAATTCAGAACGTAGCAGCTGCTCCCCCATTGTCATAAAATCTTGTGGAAGCACTAATACAATATGAATATCCTCGTAGGCCTTAAAAAAAGCCTCGATGCTATAAGAAAGTAAGGGCCGATTCGCCAGCGTTAAAAACTGCTTGGGCACCGATCCACCCATCCGCAATCCGCTTCCGCCTGCTACTATGATGGCCCATTTTTTCATGTGGTAAAGATAACGATTGCAAACAGGTCTTAGAGGATCCTATGCCTAGCACCCATAGAGAACCCTGCGGTAATTCTCAGCTCTCTTGCAAGGAGGATGAAATTCGTAAGACTTTGTAAACACGATCAACTATCTGCTCGGGCAAAATTTGATGCATACAGGCATGATCGCCCCGGTAGCAAGGCTTGTTGCCAAAGACAGAGCAGGGCCGGCACCCTAAGGATACTTCTATGGCATTTTGCTCAGGTTGCCCCCATCCCATAAAGCCGGCAAAACGATGCGTTGGTCCCCAAATGCTTAGCACGGGCACCTCGCAAAGAGAGGCCAGATGCATGTTGGCGGAATCCATACTGATCATCAGATCGAGCTTACGCAATAGCGATAACTCCTCGGATAAGGTAAACCTTCCAGCCATAGAGACTACGCCTTTGCCACTTTTCTCCAATTGAGCAAGCTTCTCGGCCTCCTTGCCACCGCCCCCATATAATTGAATCGTAAGCCGACTATCGGAGCCAAGCAAAGCGATCAACTTGGCAAGCTGCATGAGTGGATAGGCTTTCTCGGGATGCTTGGCAAAGGGCGCAATGCCAATGGTGTAAACTGTTTTATTGAAAACAACGTTAGATACCGCCGAAGCCGATGTGGGAGGCAATGAACAACTAAGACCCGTACGAAAGAAGACCTCTTGCATTCGGTCAAAAGCTGAATAAAGGGGTTGAAACTGCTTATTATAACGACGGGTAAGGGCCCTTTTTTGAATTCGGCCTTTATCGATCTTATAAACACTGGCCCCTGTCATAAAAAACAAAACACGTATTACTTGAGTCCGAATTACATTATGCAGATCGACGATACCTTGGTAAGGCCCGGCTTTTCTAAGAGTCCAAAAAAGTCTAAGAAGTCCAAAAAACCCACGGTGTGCCTGATCAAGGTCCGCTCCTAAAAATGTGAGTCTTTCTACAGAGGCAAACAGGGGTGCGTAATGGCTGTTGGATACCATTACGATATGTAAAGAGGGATTTTGCTGTAACAGCTCTTTTACAACCGGAACGGTCATGGCCACATCTCCGAGGGCAGAGAAGCGCATAACAAGCAGTGGAGAGTTAAAGGCCACTCAGTTATTCTTTTGCTGATACAAAACAGGATTTAACGACTCGTCGTTGTACATCTTCATCTGCTTGTACACTTTCATGTATTTTTTTCCGCTGGCTATATCCTCTAAAAGTTGATCGATGGCCAGCATCAGATCTTTTTGTTGCGCCAGTAGTACCTGACACTTTTCCTCGCAAGCGACTCGGTGTTGAGGACTCGCCTCCAGCCGGCTGGCCTCGAGTTGCATATGATAGAGCTTTAGCGACAAAATACTTAAGCGATCAATGGCCCAGGCCGGGCTTTCGGTATTGAACGTGGCGTCAGCTAGGGGACGAACGGCCGCGTAAAAATCAAACAGCCAACTGTCAATATGTTCGACCATATCGGTTCGTAGTTGATTAGAACGATCGATCTGACGCTTTAGTGCAAGACCTCTGTGGGCTTCGATCTGTGGGTCGCGCACCAGGTCTTCTAGGTGCCATTGAACGGTGTCGACCCAGCATTTGTGATATAGCAGTGCTTCTACCGAAGAAGCTGTATAGGGTTGTACAAAGGGGGCTTCAATGCTATCGCTTAGGTGGTACTCCCGAATACAACGCTCAAAGATGGTATTACAAAGTGTGGCATTCATAGAGAGTTCTTCTGCTAACAGCTTCCGTATGAGTGGTGTAGTACTAGTTTTACTTTTTGTATTTTTCATTGAGCCCCTTTACCAGATCGCTGGTAATGTCGTAGGCCTTATCCTTATAATAGAACAGTCCGGGCTCGTAAGAGATGATATAAGAGAATTGATGTGACTGGTTGTACTCGGCCAAGAAAGCCTCTATCTTTAACTTAATGTCGTTTTGACGACGCATCACAAAATCACCATACTCGGCGTCGAGGGCCTGCTTTCGGTTCTTGATCTGATCATCGAGTTTTTTCATATCACGACCAGCCTCCTCACTTTGAGCTTGATTCATGACACCCGTATTGGCCTGCTCCTGATAGTAGTTATATTTTTGTTGCATGTTGCGGGCCAATCGGTCCATCTCGGTATTGATAGACTCTTCTCTTTTCAGCATCTCGGACTTTAACACCTTGACCAACTCAAAATTGGCGGCTACAGAGTCCATCTCAAAATAGGCCATCTTAAAGCTACCCGCCGAAGCAATATTACCGGGCTTGCCGTTGACCCGTAAGGCTCCCTTAGTGCCGAGCTGTTGAGACAATAACCAGACACCCAAGATCGTGAGTAACACATTCCATACGATCATTCCGTTTTTTTCCATATTGTTTTTTTTTACAAGATAGTTTTAAAGCAATGACAAATATAACAATAAGCCCGCTTTAGATAAGACTTAACACCCAATAACCCGCCCATAAAAAAGGCCGCACGGAGCGGCCTTATAAGTTCATAATGAGGCTGAGCATTCAAGTTATTCCTCTTCGTCAAAGGCCATGGCCTCTCTGGCAGTTTGCAACAGTTCGTACTCTTCCTTGCTTCCCACGATAATCTGATCGAACTCGCGAAGACCGGTACCGGCAGGAATAGGATGTCCGGTAATAACGTTCTCCTTAAGCCCCAGCATATCGTCTGTCTTGCCGTTGATGGCGGCAGAGGAGAGAACTTTCGTTGTCTCCTGGAAGGAGGCAGCAGAGATCCAGCTTTGCACTCCCAACGAAGCCTTAGTGATCCCCAACAGCGTTGGAGAAGAAGTAGCAGGCTTTGCATCCCGATACTCCACCGGCTTTTTGTCGGAGCGGCGAAGGATCGAATTCTCCTCTCTTACCTCACGAAGGGTAACGATCTGACCGGCGCGCAGTTTGGCACTGTCTCCGATTTCGGTAATAACTTTCTTATCGAAAATGTAATCGTTCTCTTCGACAAACTCAAATTTGTCGGTAAGGTCATCTTCTAAGAAACGAGTATCCCCCGGATCTACAATATTGACCTTACGCATCATTTGACGCACGATCACTTCGATATGCTTGTCGTTGATACGAACCCCTTGTAATCGGTAAACCTCTTGGATCTCATTAACGACATACTCCTGAACCGCAAAAGGTCCTTTGATGGATAAGATGTCGAATGGTGCAATTTGACCATCGCTAAGCGGAGTACCCGCTTTAACGAAGTCTCCATCTTGAGCCAAGATCTGGCGTGTAAGCGGAACCAGATATTTCTTTTCTACCCCATCCTTTGCCTGAATGGTGATCTCACGATTTCCACGCTTTACATTTCCCATAATGACCACACCATCGATCTCAGATACAACAGCAGGATTTCCGGGATTACGAGCTTCGAAAAGCTCGGTAACACGAGGCAGACCTCCGGTGATGTCACGAAGCTTACCAAGGATACGAGGGATCTTAACGATAACCTGACCGGCTTTAACCTCATCACCTTCTTCGATGATGATATGGCTACCGGTAGGCAGGTTATAAGACTTTTTATCTTTTCCTTCTACTAGCAAAGACGGGATCTTGGTCTTGTCACGAGTCTCGATAACGACCTTTTCGCGGTGACCTGTTTGTTCATCAGCCTCTTCGCGGTAGGTAACGCCATCGATAACGTTCTCGAAACGGATCGTTCCGTTTACCTCGGCCATGATCACGTTATTGAATGGATCCCAAGTACAGATCACATCGCCCTTGCTAACTTTTTGCCCATCCTTTACATTCAGTGTTGAACCGTAAGGGATGTTATTGGTAATAAGCAGACGATCATTCTTAGTATCGATAATTCTGACCTCACCGGTACGACCGATCACCACATTCGATTTAACGCCCTCGTTGTTGGCGATCGCCACCGTGCGTAGTCCGTCAAATTGGATAGTTCCGTCAAATTTGGCCATCAAGGTAGATTCTACCGAGGCAGATCCGGCTACCCCACCCACGTGGAAGGTACGCAGCGTAAGCTGTGTTCCGGGCTCTCCGATAGACTGCGCAGCAATGATACCTACCGCGTCTCCTTTTTGTGCAATTGCACCGGAGGCCAGGTTCTTACCATAGCACTTTACGCAAACACCCCGCTTGCTCTCACAAGTAAGCACTGAGCGAATCTCTACCGTTTCAATGCCTGCATCTTCGATCTTCTTAGCCAACTGTTCGGTGATCTCCGATCCGCCGGCCACGAGTAACTTATCGGTAACGAGGTCGTACACATCATGCAACGAGGTACGTCCTTCGATACGATCGCTTAGTGGCTCGATAATATCTTCATTGTCCTTGAGCGCTGTGGTGGCAATACCACGAAGGGTACCACAATCCTCTTCTGTGATCACTACGTCTTGAGCCACATCCACCAGACGACGGGTCAGATACCCCGCATCGGCAGTCTTAAGGGCTGTATCGGCCAGACCCTTACGGGCACCGTGGGTAGAGATAAAGTAATCCAATACGTTCAAACCACCCTTAAAGTTGGAGAGGATCGGGTTTTCGATGATCTCACTTCCGGTAGAGCCGGACTTACGTGGCTTGGCCATCAATCCTCTTATACCGGCCAACTGCTTGATCTGTTGTTTCGATCCACGAGCTCCGGAATCGAGCATCATGTAAACCGAGTTGAATCCTTGCTTGTCATTGCTGAGCTCTTTGATGAGCGACTCAGTGATACGGGTATCTACACGGCTCCAAATGTCAACAATCTGGTTGTATCGTTCGTTGTTTGTGATAAGACCCATGTTGTAGCTCTCCCACACCTCCTCTACTTCTCCTTTGGCATTCTCCAACAA
>JBJTWT010000018.1:0-14340 GCA_046081865.1 Sphingomonadales bacterium | reverse complement strand
CAAAAAGGAGATTGCCTTACTTACAAAGGATATCGATGAAAAAGAGATCTTACTCTTACTCAGTGATACCGACCTGCTCGCTGCCACAGCTGAGGAATCGGCCGGTTCACAAAAAATATTGAACTGATCATGAAGCTGTCTTTTCTTGCTTTATTACTAATGAGTGTCTTGAACTTTTCGTTGGCAATGGCGCAACCCCCAATGGGTCCACTCGATGGACCCCCCGGCGGACCCGCGGGTAAACGGATCGCCGACCGTATGGCTGTGTTCATTGGTAAAAAAATGCGGTTGACCGATCAGGAGAGAGACGGATTTACTCCTGTGTTTCTTCGCTACGAAACCGAGTATCGAGAGACCCTGCGCAATCACCGCCAAGATCGTTTACTATTGCAACAACGCTTGATAGAATTACAAATACGATACAGAAAAGAATTTAGCCCGCTGGTAGGCGATCGCCGCGTAATAGAGATCTATGATCTGCAACAATACTTTATTCGTACGTTGCGAGACTTACAACAAGAACGAAGAGGCGGTCCGGGTGCGCGAAGATCTTTTTCTCCCGGCCGACCCATGCCAAACGGTCCCCGTCAATAAGTTTGTTTTCGCTGCTGTCAGTAGAATTGTTAGCGGTCATGGACCGCGTTGCTTAGATCATGATAAAAAAGAAAGGTCCACTTTTCTTGTTCTGACTGTTGCCACCACTGTGCCCGTAACTGCATGGCTTTTCTCCCGTCCTTATCGTATTTAGCCACAAAGCGATGTTTCATTTGTTGTAACTGTGGGGCCTCATCTCCGCCATAAAAAACAATGCGATCTCCTTCCGAGATCCAAATGGCTTGGTGAAAAGGACAATGCCCGCCAGTAATCTCGCAGCGTATGTTATCGCCAATGTGCGAAGTTCCCTCTAGTAATGTAAGTCGCTCGTAAGAAGAAAGCCATTGCAAAAGAGAGGGTAAATAAGAAGCAGAGGCCATAGAAGATGCATAAGCCAATTCCTCTCTTTGTACATAATAAGTAGCATTAGAAAAAGCCGGATACCATGTCGAAGCCCCGCCCAAAGAAGTATTATCGTTCGTATAAGCAATGCCTCCTATATGATCTTTATGCAAATGCGAAATGATCACTTTAGTGACTTGCTCTGGCTGCACCCCTACCGCTTTAAGTTGATGATGGATCTGCAACTCGTTGTCCACACAATACCCTAACCCTGCGTCCAACAAGATGATATCGTTAGCCGTAATAATGACAAAGGGCTGAATTTCCACTAACAAGCTTCCAACAGGCCGATCGGTCAACTGATGCTGATCGACATGGAAAGGAACAAATACCTTGGTTTGATCGACCGTAAACTGTCCTTCGGATAAAGGGTAGATGATCATAGGGTGTAAAGGTACGCTTAGCGAAGCACCATCTGCCGGTCGGCATCTAATCGAATTAAGATAAATAACAGCATGGTAAAGGTGAGTAACGAAGTACCTCCATAGCTAATGAAAGGAAGAGGAATCCCAATAACAGGGGCCAAGCCAATGGTCATGGCAACATTTACTACAACATGAAAGAAAAATACAGAGAAGACACCATAAGCATAGACCCGGCTAAACACGCTTCGCTGTCTTTCGGCGATCGTTATCATCTTGAGTAAAAGAGCCAGATAGAGTCCTAATAACAACATACTACCCGAAAACCCAAACCCCTCTCCTACGGTACAAAAGATAAAATCGGTTCGCTGCTCTGGTACAAAATCGTAACGGGTTTGGGTAGCGCTCAATAACCCTTTACCAAAAAAGCCACCACTGCCAATGGCGATCTTGGACTGTCTCACATTGTAGCTGCTGCCACTTTCCTTTTTCTTTTTGGCATCTCCTTCCGACAGTACCCGCTGGGTAGGATCGTAGGGATTGTCTTTGCCAAACAAATTATAGATACGCTCTACCTGATGCTTTTGTAAGACCTTTTCAAAAATAATCGGCACAGCAAATCGCTGAATACCGACCGCAATGGCCCAGATCAAAACAATAGACGTAAGGATCTGTTTGTGTCTACGAATTTGACGACGAGAAGATCCTATAAGAAAAAGGGCTATCACGGTCAATACTACTGCCAAGATATTGGGCGGTATCAAAATGCTGGCAATAATCAGCAACGCCAGCGAAAAACCAATGGCAGGGATGACGGCCGGTAGCCCCTCTCGATACATCACCATAAAAAAGGCAAAGTATACCAAGGCCAGCCCGGTTTCACTTTGCAATATGGCCATGGCTGCAGGAAGCAACACTATTACAGCTGCCGTTACCTGCGCTCTTGGCAAATTGAAGTTGGTTTCGGGGCGAGACAAGTATTTAGCCAAGGCAAGCGCAACAAAGAGTTTACAAAATTCGGCTGGCTGAAAATTAAAGGCCCCAATACGAATAATAGACTCCGTTCCCTTAATGCGAGAATGAAACGGAAAGACCAACAGTAAAAAGACCAAACCCAGCGCGTACCAAAAGTTGGCCGTAGCCGGATAAAATTTACTATCGGTCAACAAAATAAAAAATCCGATGACCAGCGCGATCATGAAAAAATAGAACTGCTTGCTATAGTCATTTTTAAAAGCCAGTAGGCTTTGTAAAAAGGGATCGCCCTCTTGATATGTGGCCGCAAAGATGGCCGATAGCCCGATCAGCACCAGCGCCAAATAGATCCAGATCAAACTCCAGTCAATGCCTTTCGATATGGTAGAGGAGTGATTTCTCATGGAAGGGATATCTTTTTTAAAAGCATGTTGCGATGAGAAATTATTGCCGCTAAGGCCGGTCTTTGTCCGTTAGGAACGGGCTTTGTTGGAACATGGGGATGGGGCCGTTGTGTGCCACCATTGGCATTGCGAACTACGACGCCTGCTGCCGTATAACCCGAAGCGGCAGGTGTAACTTTGGTATATCGCTCAATGAAAGAACTATCGCGCGTAGTTTGAAACCACTTGAATGCCCTAATGGAATCTTCGCGATACTGCAATCTTTTAAAATACGCCGGCATCAGATTAGCCGCTTCAATTCGTGCCGAGTCGGCCTTGCTTTTTGCCGATAATGAGTCGTTGAGATATTTTTCCATCATCATGCGTGCAATAGGCGCCGCCCAGGTGGCCCCAAATCCGGCATTTTGTACAAACACGGCAATTGCGATCTTGGGATTTTCTTTGGGTGCAAAACAAACGAACATCGAGTTATCGGGCAACTTAATACGACGACCATCAAGCACAGTGTAGTTCTCTGCCGTACCGGTCTTGGCGCATACCTCTATTCCCTCTATCTGAGCACCGCGCGCTGTACCCACTTTTACCACATCGCTCATCCCCTCTATCACATCATGGAAGGCCGCTGCCGGTATATAGGTAAGCACATCGTGACGAACTTTATACCGGTTAATAAACACGCTGTCTTGTTCTTGTTCGTTTTCGAGACCTTTCACAAAATGAGGGGTGTAATAATACCCTTTGTTGGCAATGATACACATGGCATTGGCCATCTGCAGTGGGGTAGCTTGCATTTTATCTTGCCCTATTCCCAAGGTAAGATTGGTGCATGAGGTCCAACGACCGGCATTCTCCCTATTATAAACAGATGTATCGGCAATACCCCCGGCACTTTCACTGGGCAGATCTACTCCCAAGCGAACCCCAAGTCCAAAGGCATTCATGTACTGCTTCCAATGCAAATAACCATCATACACATTCTTGTATTTGGGATTGTCGACGGTCAAGCGATAGATGTGTGCAAAGTAAGCGTTGCAAGAATTGGCAATTGCCAACCGCACATTGGCCGCATGACCACCCCCGGCGTGGGTACACTCGGGTTTGCCATGACCGCACTGGGTGTAACGACCTCCGCAAGGATACCCATAGGCGGCAGAAACGACTTTTTCGTTGAGTGCTATCAAGGCTCCCAGGGGCTTATAAGTAGAACCGGGCTCGTACTTGCCGGCAATGGCGCGATTGAGCATAGGACCCGATACATCAAGTTGCATTCGGCTAAAATTCTTGCTGCCCTCCGAACCCGACAGGTCGTTCGGATTATAATTTGGGCCAGATACCATCGACAAGATACCACCGGTGCGGGGATCGATCGCAACAATGCCGCCCACCTTATTACTCATTAGTTTCTCGGCCAACTGCTGCAACTCAATATCGATATGTGTGTACAAACTTCTACCCGCAATGGCCGCCGTATCGTATTCGCCGTTCTCATAAGGACCCACAATTCTGTTCTTATTATCCTTGATCATGTAATTGACCCCGCGCTGTCCCATCAATATCGGCTCGTAGTAGCCCTCTAATCCTGTCTTACCAATGTAATCGCCCTGACGATAAAAATTGTCGGATCGTTCTATGTCGCGTTTATCGGCCTCGCGAACATACCCTAAGATATGCGCCGCTGCATCGAAGGGATAGATGCGCAAGGGACGCTCTACCAAATTAAAACCCGGAAACTTCCAGCTGTTCTCCTCGAAACGGGCCTGCAGTTCTTGCGAGAGCATCGGCTTAAATATCGAAGGTCTCACTCTTGTATTTTTGATAATGGCCTCAACCATTCGCTTTCTAAAATCGGCTGTGTCAATATTCATAAGCCGGCAAAAGTCGAGGGTGTCGATCCCCTTTACTTCGGCGGGGGTTACCATCAGATCGTAGATGATGGTATTGTTGAGAATGGCCTTATCATTTCTGTCGTAGATGATGCCTCGCTCCGGGTAGACCACTTTGGCATAGACCGCATTGTCCATTGCCAGTTGTTTGTACCGACGATCTACCAATTGCAGATATATCAACTGCAGCAAGATCACCGAAAAAGAGATGATAACAATTAAACGAAGAATATTGCTGCGAGACTGGTTATACGATGCCATGAAAAAATAATTTATCCGCCCACATTAGTTCTAAATCGCATGTTACGCGGAAACAAAAGCTCAACGGTAAAGATCAGCAACAACGATATAGCGGTCGAAGCGATCAACTTCATCACAAAATCACCAAAGCTGCCAAAACTCATCCACTCGAGCAGTACCAGCCAACCATGATAGAGAAGCGTTAAGATCAGCACATAGATAAAATAGGGCGCCCATAACAATGACTGCGGAGAGGGCTCCCGATAGTTAAAGTCGGAGCTATCGCGGGGAGTCAGCACCGTTATCAAAAAGGGTCGCACATAAGCGATCAACACACAAGCAGCCGCGTGTAATCCGGGAGTCTGTGTAAAATAATCGACGGTAAGACCCGTTACGAACGCGATCAACAGTAACCAACGAGGCGTTACAACAAAGGGTAGCCATAGAATAAATAAAAAATAAAGAGACGGCGAAATAAAACGATGTAAGTGAGGTACCCGATTGAGTACGTATACCTCAAACAATAAAAAGAGGACAAACCGAATACTATTTCTTAACAGTTCGCTCATCGGGGATTGCGTTTTGGGTCTTCGATACGCTTTCGAGTCTGTTCATCAAGTTGGGTCTGCTCGCTGTACTGCAAGTTCTCGATCACAAAGACATGTTGCAGATTATAAAAACGAGCCGCGGGCCTCACTTTCAGTAAAAAGAAATTAGTACCCCTATCGCTAATTATCTCTGCGATGGTACCGACCTGATATCCCGGAGGAAAGTTAAAGGAGTAGCGACTGGTTACGACTGAGTCTCCTACTTTTACTTTAGCGCTCTTGGGCAATCCCTTTAATAACAACAACCCCGGATCAGCCCCATCCCATTCGAGTGTTCCAAAATCACCTGTTTTTTGCAAGGCCACATTTACTTTCTGTCTTACGTGGAGCAGACTCATTACCTGAGCAAAATGCGGACTCACATTGACCACCACGCCTACTGCTGCTCCATCGGTGTTGAGCACCGACATGTTCTCGGCAATACCATGAGTGGACCCCCTGTCTAATTGAATATAATTTTTTTCGCTGCTGGTAGAATTGTAGATAACGGCAGCCGGACGAAAATAGTAACGACGATACCGGTTGAGCGTATCGGATGCTACCGTATCTCTAACCAGTTGACGACCGGTGTCGGTCTCGAGATACTGCCGCGACAGCAAGTTGAGTAAGGAATCATTTAAGACATGAACCCTTCTGTTCTCTTCGCCCAGAGCAAAGAAGTTCTCGACTTTTTTGTAGCGAGTATTCAGTTGGCCGGTCAACTCATTGGCCGATTGCAAGAATTGTGCCTGGTGAAATTTATTGAAGCTGTACAGAAACCAAAGGGAAGCGACCTGCAGTAATAAAAAAGTAAAGAAGGTAAAATAGCGACGAATAAATAAAATAACGTTACGCAACGATGTACCAGTTTAAAAGCCGCAAATTGATCTCATCACAAAGGGGTAACGGTCGTAATTCTTGAGCGCAATACCTGTACCACGCACCACACTCTTTAAGGGATCATCTGCAATGTGTACTGGCAACTTGATCTTTGCGCTAAGCCGTTTATCGAGTCCTCGCAGCAAGGCGCCACCGCCGGTAATATAAAGACCTCGGCGGTAGATGTCGGCCGCAAGCTCGGGAGGTGTTTGCTCAAGCGCCTTTAAGATAGCTTCTTCGATCTTGAAAACACTTTTATCGAGCGCCTCGGCAATTTCCTGATAACTTACCATGATCTGCTTGGGGATGCCTGTAACAAGATCGCGTCCGTTCACGGCAAAATCATCGGGAGGATTATCGATATCCTTCATAGCGGCTCCCACCTGTATCTTGATCTGCTCGGCAGTGCGCTCGCCGATCAATAAGGAATGATACCGACGAAGTGCCTCCATAATATCGGCCGTAAATTCATCGCCTGCAATACGAATGGATTGATCGCAAACGATACCTGCCAACGCGATCACGGTGATACCGGTAGTACCACCACCGATATCGATGATCATATTTCCAACGGGCTCCTCTACATCAATCCCAATACCCAACGCCGCTGCCATGGGTTCGTGTATTAGATATACTTCTTTGGCACCTGCTTGCTCGGCACTATCGCGCACCGCTCTTTTTTCTACCTCGGTAATAGAAGAAGGAATACAGATCATCATTCGCCAACTAGGTGGCAATAACGGTCTTTTGGGATAGACCAATTTGATCAGCTCGCGAATCATCAACTCGGCCGCGTTAAAGTCGGCGATCACCCCATCGCGCAACGGACGCACGGTGCGGATGCTCTCGTGCGTCTTTTCATGCATCATCAATGCCTTTTTTCCAACCGCTAGTACTTCTTTTGGATTATTTCGATTGAGGGCCACAATGCTGGGCTCATTGACCACCACTTCGTCATTGTGAATGATAAGCGTGTTGGCAGTACCCAGATCGATGGCGATCTCTTGTGTAAACCAGTTGAAAATTCCCATTTCCTTAAGTCACTTTTGTATGAGAGCAAAGGTGTAGGAAAATATTAACTTCTCAAAGGAGTTTTCATTAGCAAAACTCGTATCCGATATCGGTGCGACAATACTTGTCTTTGAATTGGATGGTCTGCTGTACCTGTTGCGACTTGGCAGCGGCCTCAGACACCGAAGTCGCAAACGAGGTAACCGCCAATACCCGGCCACCGCTGGTAACCACCTGCCCATCTTTTAGCTCGGTTCCCATATGAAAGACGAGTGACTCACCGGAGATATCCAACCCCGAAATCGGATATCCCTTTTTGTACCCCTCAGGATACCCTCCGCTAACCGCCACGACCGTACAGGCCGTGCGCGGATCTACCTGCAAATCGCTTTTTTGCAACTGGCCCAAGGCTGCGGCATCCAATAAGGCAACCAGGTCCGAGGCCAACCGCGGTATCACCACCTCTGTTTCGGGATCGCCCATGCGGCAATTGTATTCGATCACGTAGGGGTCTCCCGCCACGATCATAAAGCCGATAAATACAAACCCGCAATAAGGAATTGCATCTTTTTGTAAGCCCTTAATGGTGGGTATCACCACCCGTTCCTCGATCTTTTTACAAAGAACCGCATCTACAAAAGGTACCGGGCTTACCGCCCCCATCCCCCCGGTGTTAAGCCCTTTATCGCCCTCGCCGATCCGTTTATAATCTTTGGCCTCCGGTAGCAGCACGTAATTGTCTCCATCGGTCAGAACAAATACCGAAATCTCGATTCCCTTTAAAAATTGCTCTACGACCACTTTTTTACCGGCCTCTCCAAACCGGGCTTCCCGGATCATAGCATCGAACCCTTGCAGGGCCTCTTGCAGGGTCTCGCAGATCAAGACTCCCTTTCCGGCAGCCAGTCCGTCGGCTTTTAATACAATGGGTAAGGGATGCTCCTTTAAATAAGCTACCCCTTGCTCATAATTGCCTTCCGAAAACTCTTTGTAACGGGCGGTGGGAATGCCGTGCCGCTCCATAAAAGACTTGGCAAAAGCCTTGCTACCCTCTAGTTGGGCTCCTTCTTTTCCGGGCCCTATGATCTTGAGAGACTCGAGCCCCTTGTACCGGGTTAAAAATTCACGGATACCTTTTACCAGCGGCTCTTCGGGGCCAACCACCACCATTTCGATCTGCTCGCTCAAACAAAGACTTGCGATAGCTTCAAAATCAGTTACCCCAATAGCGCAATTCGTACCCAGCGAAAACGTGCCGGCATTACCCGGTGCTATAAAAAGTTGGCTGCAAAGCGGACTTTGAGAAATTTTCCAGGCCAGAGCATGTTCGCGACCACCGGATCCCAATAGAAGTATGCGCATAAAGTGCCGTACAAAAGTTAGTTGCGAAAGTAATTAGTGTGCGTGTAATTGGGGTTAGGATAATAATCTTTATTTTCAAACACTTAAAACTAACTGACACCTATGTCTACGACCTCGACCCAGACCGGCCATCCCAAAGGACTGGCGGTCTTGTTTGCCACTGAAATGTGGGAACGATTCAACTACTACGGCATGCGTGCCATCTTGGTCTTGTTTTTGACCAAAGCCCTGATGTTCGATAAAGTATTTGCTTCTTCTATTTACGGAAGCTACACCGGGCTCATCTATCTGACCCCCTTGCTGGGCGGATATATTGCCGACCGCTATTGGGGAAACCAGCGCTCCATTATTGTAGGTGGGTTATTGATGGCACTGGGCGAATTTGTACTTTTTTTCTGTGCCTCACTCTATCAATCGTATGCCGATCTCTCTACCATTTTATTTTTTACAGGATTGGGGTTAATGATAACCGGTAATGGCTTCTTTAAACCCAATATCTCGGCCATGGTCGGGCAGCTATATCCCAAGGCAGATCGCAGAATAGACTCGGCCTATACCATATTTTATATGGGCATCAACGTAGGAGGGGCCATCGGTCCCATTATCTGCGGTCTGGTGGGCGACACCGGTCATCCCGAAGATTTTAAATGGGCCTTTTTGGCAGGGGGCATTGCCATGCTGATCAGTGTGGTCGTTCAACTTTTTTATCATAAAAAATATGTATTGGACCCCGATAAGAACGTACTGGGATTAACACCGGCCCATGCGCCGGCCGCCTGGACACGTCCCTTCAACGTGGTGGCCTTGCTGGCCCTGCTCTCTCTCATTATGATCGCCGCCCTGTATATCGATACCAGTGTGGTAGATTACCTGGCCTACGTACTGATCGCTGCTCCGGTGCTGATCGGGTTTATTATTTTCTCTGACAGGTCGCTGGTCAAGATAGAAAAACAACGGGTAGCCGTTATTTTTTCTGTGTCTTTCTTTGTGGTCTTTTTTTGGAGCGCCTTTGAGCAAGCCGGCGCTTCCCTTACGTTTTTTGCCGAAGAACAGACCCAGCGCAATCTTGGCTGTTTTACAGTACCCGCCAGCTTTTTTGCTTCGCTCAACTCTATCTATGTTGTACTCTTCGCACCCGTATTTGCGTGGCTTTGGATCAAGATGGGAAAAAGAGAACCCTCGTCTCCGACCAAGATGGCAATAGGTCTGCTGTTACTCTCTTTAGGTTATCTGTGGATTGCGTTTGGAGTTAAAGATGTGCAAGCAAGCACCAAAGTAAGTATGATCTGGTTGCTGGGGATGTATGCCTTACACACGTGGGGCGAACTATGCCTTTCACCCATTGGACTTTCGCTTGTCAATAAACTGGCTCCGATAAAATTTGCTTCGCTTCTAATGGCCGTTTGGTTTTTGGCCAATGCGGCCGCTAACAAGTTGGCCGGTGTACTCAGTGCCCTGTATCCCGACGGAAAAACCACTCAGTTTATGGGCTATCAGATGAATACCATGTACGATTTCTTTATACTTTTCGTAGTCATGTCCGGTATTGCGGCAGGCCTGCTATTGGTACTGACAAGACTGCTGCAAAAATTGATGAACGATTAATATCAACTATTATTTATGAGCGATCAAACATTCAAACCCTTTGTTGCTCCCGAGACCAAGATGGCAGAGTTTACACTCAAGTCTATATTAACGGGAGCGGCCTTCGGCATCATCTTTGGTGCCTCTACTGTATACCTGGCCCTTAAAGCCGGGTTGACCGTTTCGGCTTCGATTCCCATTGCGGTATTGGCTATTACACTGGGCAGAAAATTGTTGCGTACAACGATCCTCGAAAATAATATCATACAAACCACGGGGTCTGCCGGCGAGAGTATTGCGGCCGGGGTGGTCTTTACCCTTCCCGGATTTTTATTTTTGAGTGAGTCGGGCAGCGCTAATTTCTTCAACTACTTTACCATACTCATCCTCGCCATCTTTGGTGGCGTGTTGGGTACGTTGATGATGATACCCCTTAGACGTTCACTCATTGTGCAAGAACACAAGACGCTGCCTTACCCAGAGGGTACTGCCTGTGCCTCGGTGTTGAAAGCGGGAGAAAAGGGAGGCGATTTTGCCAAGACCGCTTTTTTGGGATTGGGTTTCTCTTTCGCTTACGCTCTCTTGCAAAAGATCGCGCACGTTATTGCCGAGACCCCTTCTTTCATGACCAAACAGACACAAAAGTTTTTTCCTTCTGCTAAAGTGAGCGGAGAAATTACCCCCGAATATTTAGGGGTCGGATACATTATCGGACCTAAGATCGCCGGTGTGTTAGTGGCCGGTGGAGTGCTCAGTTGGTTTGTATTTACTCCCTTACTGGCCAGTTTACTGAGTGACCATGGTGTAGTGATCGCGGCACAACTGGTAAAACTCGGCTATCTCAGCAATGTAGCTACCGCGGGTGGTCCTGGCGGATGGGATCCGGCCACACAAGGATTTGCCGATTGGTCTACGGCTATCTACAGAGCCTACATTAGACAGATTGGAGCAGGAGCGGTGGCAGCAGGCGGATTCATTACGCTGATCAAAACCATTCCTACCATCATCTCCTCCTTTAAAGGAAGTATTGGGTCGCTACAGAAATCGGGTGCCCGTAGCGAAGCCACCGCTGTTCTTCGTACCGAACAAGATCTCTCATTAAAAGTAGTGGGCATTGGCAGTTTGTTATTGATCGCCGTAATTGCACTGCTCCCCAGCACGTTGATTCCCGGAAGTAATATAGGAAGTAAATTATTACTGGGGATACTGGTGATCATATTCGGCGCCTTCTTTGTAACCGTATCGTCTCGTATTGTAGGGCTTATCGGTTCGTCGAATAATCCTATATCGGGAATGACCATTGCCACACTCATGGGCACCTGTCTGATCTTTATTGCCGTTAAATGGACCGGTCATGTGTACGAGCCCATGGCGCTGGTCGTAGGCGGTATGATCTGTATCGCTGCCGCCAATGCCGGAGCCACTTCGCAAGATCTCAAGACCGGATATATTGTTGGCGCTACACCGCGCTATCAGCAGTTAGCCCTTTTTGTAGGAGCGATCGTGTCTTCTATCGCTATCGGTGCCACTATAAAAGTACTCGATCAACCCACCGCAGAAATGGCCGCTCAAGGTATTCAACATGCCATTGGTACCGATAAATATCCGGCTCCGCAGGGAACGCTAATGGCCACGCTGGTCAAAGGAATTCTCTCTTTCAATCTCGATTGGCAATTTGTCTTGGTCGGCGTCTTTATTGCGATCGTAATGGAGCTCTGTGGTATCAAAGCACTCAGCTTTGCCATTGGTATTTACCTGCCCCTCTCTACCACACTGCCCATCTTTATTGGAGGCGCCATTCGAGGATTGGTAGAGTGGAGACAAAAGAAAAAGAACATAGTACTAACAGCCGAAGAAGAAGACTTAGGCAAGGGTAATTTATTTGCTACCGGACTAGTAGCCGGTGGAGCACTGGCAGGTGTATTGGTGGCCATTCTTTCATCGATCGATAGTGTCAATAAACAGCTAGGCATGGTCAATGCAGAGCATGGCATTATGGAATTGCTGGGGGGCGAGGGATACAAGTGGCTCGGTGTAGGCTGCTTTGCCTTGATGGGCTTTGTGCTTTACCGTATTGCTACGGCCAAATCTTCTTCGTAGTTTTAATTTTTAGCGTATTTAGCCCCATAAGCTATGAAGGTCTTTAAGTATTTATCACCATTTATCTTTTTTGCCGGTGGCTATATGGCCTTTACCGGGCAAGGATGGGTTGTGTGGATGCCCATGTGCTGGGCCTGGATACTGGTGCCGGCCACTGAGCTTTTTATAAAGCCCGATCCTCATAACATGAGTGCGGCCGAAGAAGAACTGGCTCGACAAGATCGCAGTTACGATCTACTACTCTATGTAACCGTGATCCTGCAATACTTCTTACTCTATATTTTCTTAGAGGGTATCCGCTCCGATTCGCTTACCCTGTCCGAAAGACTGGGTCGCATCTTTTCTATGGGATTACTATGTGGCATCTTTGGAATCAATGTGGCCCATGAGCTTGGGCACCGCGTTAATCGCTTGGAGCAAACCATCGCTAAGGCACTTTTGCTTACCTCACTGTACATGCACTTTTTTACCGAGCATAACAAAGGACATCATAAGCGCGTGGCCACTCCCGACGATCCCAGCAGTGCCCGCTATGGTGAGCCGGTATACACATTTTACTTTCGCACTATCATAATGAGCTATGTAAGTGCCTGGCATATTGCCAACGAAGAAAGTCGAAAGAAAAGGGGCGCTGCCTTCTCTTTACTCAATGAAATGATCTTGTTTCAACTAATACAGATCGGTTTTTTAAGTCTGATCGGCTGGTATTTTGGGACCAGTGCCCTGCTGGCTTTTTTAGGCGCGGCCTTTATGGGCATCCTAATGCTAGAAACGGTCAATTACATTGAGCATTATGGCTTACAGCGTAAGTTGGGAACCTCCGGGCAATACGAAAGAGCCATGCCTCATCACAGCTGGAACAGCGATCATGTAGTAGGCAGATTAATGCTTTTTGAGTTGAGCCGTCACTCCGATCATCATTACATAGCCAGTCGCAAGTACCAGGTGCTTCGGCATCACGACGATGCGCCACAGATGCCAACCGGCTATCCGGGAATGATGCTGCTGGCATTGCTCCCACCCCTGTGGTTTGGTATTATGAATAAGAAGATCAAAGACTGGCAACAGACGCAAGCAGCCGTTAGCGCGTAATACAATGGGTGGCCATGTAGGGGTGTAACACGGCGGGCAAATTGATTCCCTCGGACGTTTGGTTATTTTCCAATAAAGCCGCTACAATGCGAGGCAAGGCCAGAGAACTTCCATTGAGCGTATGTAACAATTGAGATTTCCCTTTTTCATCTTTGTAACGAAGCTTGAGGCGATTGGCCTGAAACGATTCAAAATTGCTGACCGAACTTACTTCGAGCCATTTTTGCTGGGCGGCGCTGTACACTTCAAAGTCATAGGTGAGCGCCGAGGCGAAACTCATATCTCCTCCGCAAAGACGCAATATCCGATAGGGAAGTGCTAACGATTGCAATAGTTTCTCTACATGCAATATCATTTCTTCTAACACCGCATAGCTCTTGTCGGGGGTCACGATCGATACAATCTCTACTTTGTCGAATTGATGCACGCGGTTTAACCCTCTTACATCGGCACCAAAACTTCCGGCTTCTCTTCTAAAACAAGGAGAGAAGGCCGTCATCTTGATCGGAAGATCCGTCAGCGATAAAAGCTGATCGCGATAAATATTGGTTACAGGCACCTCCGAAGTAGGGATCATGTACAGATTATCAAGAGCCATATGATACATCTGTCCTTCCTTGTCCGGTAGCTGCCCGGTGCCATAGGCAGAGGCCTCGTTTACCATCAACGGTGGTAAATACTCGGTATAACCGGCGGCCGTGTTGACATCCAAAAAATACTGGATCAATGAGCGCTGCAACTTGGCGCCCTTTCCTTTGTACAGCGGAAATCCGCTTCCGGTAATTTTAGCACCGGCCTCAAAATCGACTAGATCGTAAGTGCGAATCAGATCCCAGTGCGCTACGGCCCCTTCGTATAAAACGGG